>JAODBM010000192.1 GCA_025463985.1 Acidimicrobiales bacterium | reverse complement strand
GTCCGGCCGCCGACCACGCGCACGCGCCGGTGCCGACCGTCGAGGCCCCCGCCGGCGAGTGGGCCCTCTTGCTCGCGGCCACACCGGAGCTGCCGCTCCACGCTCCCGGCTTGGCCCGCGCCGCGGGCCGCGCCCGCCGGCTCCTGCCGCCGGCGGTGCACGATGCGCTGACCGACCTGACCGACGACCCGGGCCCGGTCGGCGCCCTCCTGCTGCGCGGCGTCCCGACCGGCCCGGTCCCGCCCACGCCGCCCAGCCCCACGCACCGGGGGCCGATCAGCGGGCCCAGCGAGTTCGCGCTGCTCGCCGTCGCGCGCGCCCTGGGCCAGCCCGTCGGCTTCGCGCCGGAGCACGGCGGGCGCCTCGTCCAGGACCTGCTCCCCACCCCCGAGGCGGCCACCCGCCAGACGTCGACGTCGTCGGCGGTCGAGCTGGAGTTCCACACCGAGACCGCGTTCCACCCCCACCGGCCGCGCTTCCTCCTGCTGCTGTGCCTGCGGGGCGAACCGACTGCCCTCACGCTGCTGTGCAGCGTGCGCCAGATCCTCGACCAGCTCCCGCTGGCGGTGCGCCGCGTGCTCAGCGAACCCCGCTACCGCACGGCCGTCGACGAGTCGTTCACGGGCTTGCGCAACCAGCGGCTCGGGCGGCCCGTGCCCGTGCTCTCGGGCGACCCCGAGCGGCCCACGCTCACCTTCGATGCCGACCTCATGGTGGGAAGCGACGCCGAGGCCAACCACGCGCTGGCCACGTTCCGACGCATCGCCGTCGAGCACCGCATCGCCCTCGCGCTCGCGCCCGGGGACCTACTCGTGGTCGACAACCACACCTGCATCCATGGCCGCAGCCCCTTCGTCGCCCGCTACGACGGCACCGACCGGTGGCTGCAGCGCACGTTCGTCGTCGCCGACCTCGCCGCCAGCGCCGGCGCCCGCGACGGCCGCGTGATCACCACCCGCTTCGTCTGACCGGGGCGCCTCGTCGGTCGGGGTGCGGCAAGGGGTCACACGGCGAACGGGTAGGTCTCGGGGAGCTCGCCGACCTCCCAGCGACTGGTGCGCTCGAGCGGCTCGACCGCCCGCGTGTCATCGATGTGCACGACCGCGTCGAACTGGTCGGCGAGCCGGACCTTGAAGTAATGGCTGCGGCGCTCGGTCTCCGGGCGGTAGATGACGCCGATGGCGCGCTCGAGGCGGGGGGCCGTCAGCGCCTCGGTGGCGCCGGTGCCGTCCCGCAGCGGGAGGAAGAACGCGCTCCCGCCGACCGCGTGGAACAGGTCCTCGACGCTGCCCGTGAGGGCCGGCCGCACCCACTTGCGATCCGCCGGGCCACCCCAGTCGTCGGCGGCCGTGACCGTGCCGGTGTAGGTGGTGAAGCCGACGGAGCGGCAGTCGCCGGCATGGCGCTCGCGGGACAGCTGCCCGACGTTGAGCTCGCCGCGGAGCGACATCTCGGTGGCTCGGGCGTCGCCGAGGTGCGAGTTGTGCTCCCAGACGACCACGCGCGCCGGCTCGCCGCGCTGGCGGCTGAGGTGGTCGAGGAGGCTGTCGAGCGTGTCGGCCATGTGGCGATCGCGGAGGTTCCACGAGGGCACCTGGCCGGTGAACATCGTGCGGTAGTAGCCCTCGGCGTTCTTCACGACCTGCGCGTTCTGGACCGCGTAGAACACGTCGTCCTCGGGCAGGGCGGACCGCCGGGCCTCCTCGAGCGCGAACCGTTGCAGCTCGACGAGCTGGTCGACGGCTTGCCGCTCGCACGACTCGCCCGCCCCGAAGGCCGCCCCGTAGCCGTAGGACTGCCCGTCGTCGACGCCGACGTGGTCGAAGCAGGAGTAGCGCTCGCGGGCCCGGCGGGCGGCGCCGGGGTCGACGCGCTCGAGGTAGGCGATGACCTCGTCGATCGAGCGCCGCAGGCTGTACAGGTCGAGGCCGTAGAACCCGGCCTTCGCCGTCTGCTCGGTGCCGACGCGGTCGTTGCGGTCGCGCAGCCAGCCGACGAAGTCGAGGACGGCGGCGTTGCGCCACATCCACGACGGGAACCGCTCGAAGCCCTGCAGGGCGTCGGAGGCGGTCGGGTCCTCTCCCCGGGCCCGCACATAGCAGTTGACCCGGTAGGCGTCCGGCCAGTCCGCCTCCACCGCCACCGCGCAGGCGCCCCGCTCCTCGATAAGCCGCTGGGTGATGCGAGCGCGAGCGGCGTAGAAGTCATGCGTGCCGTGCGAGGCCTCACCGAGGAGGATGAGGTGGGCGTCGCCGACGAGCGCGAAGAGCGCGTCGTCGTCGGGCACGCCGTCCTCGATCGGGATCCGGGCGTGGCGGATCGTGGCGACATCGGGGTCGTCGTCGTGCGGGTCTTCGTCCACGGCGGTCACTTCCTCGGAGGCAGGGGCTTGGCCGCCCGCAGCAGGTCACGGACCTCACGGTCGGTGGTCTGGGTGAAGTCGTCGTAGGACGCTCCGACGGCGACGAACGGCGACGGCATCGACGCGATGACGACCTCGTCGGCCAGCGTGGCGAGATCGTCCGCCGCGGTGGGCGGCGCGGTGGGGACCGCGACCACGATCCGGGCCGGGTGCTGGTCGCGCAGCGCGGCGGCGGCGACCCGCATGCTGGCGCCGGTCGCGAGGCCGTCGTCGACCAGGATCACCGTCCGGTCGGCCACGTCGGCCGGTGGGCGGCCCTCCCGGTACCGGTCCTCGCGTCGCAGCAGCTCGCGCCGCTCGCTGGCCACGACCCGCTGCACGACCTCGGGCGGGATCGCCAGCGAGCGCACGATGTCGGGGTTGAGCACGACGCGGCCCCCGCTCGCGATCGCCCCCATGGCCAGCTCCTCGCGCCGCGGCACCCCGAGCTTGCGCACCACGAACACGTCGAGCGGGAGCGCGAGGGCGTCGGCGACCTCGGCGGCCACCGGCACGCCACCGCGAGGGAGGGCCAGGACCACCACGTCGGGGCGGCCCTCGTACGGCGTCAGCAAGCTCGCGAGGGATCGGCCAGCCTCCGTGCGGTCCCGGAACCGGCGATCCGACACGCGACGGCAGACCTCCTGCGACCGTCAGGTCGCGGCCGGGGCCGACTCGATCGCGGCCCGCAGCTGCTGTTCCATCTCGCCGGGCAGCGAGGTCTTGAGCACGGTGCCGCCGTACTTCTTGAGCGCCGCCAGCGCCTTGTCGGTCGTGATCTTGTCGACGACCATGAAGAGCGCTGACGTCCCGGGCTGGAGCAAGTCGCGCACCTCCTTCACGAAGTCCCGCCCGATCGTCTTCTCGGTGATCAGCCCCGTCAAGGCGCCGAGCCCGGCGCCGATGGCCAGCCCGATCAGCGGGATCAAGAACAGGATGCCGAACAGCACGCCCCAGAACATCCCCCAGACCGTGCCGGTGGCGACGATGTCATGGGTGGTCGTCACATGGTATTTGCCCTTCTGGTCCCGCTTGATGACGGCGATGGCCTCGGGCTCGATGATCAGCTCTTCGGACAGCCGCTCGACCTCCTTCGCCGCCTCCTCGGCGGTCTTCTCGTCTGGATATCCAATCGCGATGAGATCTGCCATGGGTGCTCGCTCCGTTCCGTGGCGCCCGTGTCGGCGCGGGGGGCGGCCTCCGCCCGGCGATCGCGCCTGCACCCGGAGGCCGCATCGACCAAACCACGCCCGAGCCGCGCTGGGCTACGGCCCCGCAAGCCGGAGCCCGCCCGGCCCTGCCGCGCGCCCGGGGTGGCCGCCGACGCCGACGCGGACCCGTGAGGCCTACGCGCTCGGTGCGCCCGGGAGCGCGACCACGAAGCGGGCCCCGCCTCCCGGCCGATCCTCGACGGCGATCTTGCCACCATGGGCGGCCACGATCTCCTGGGCGATGGCCAGGCCGAGACCGGTGCCTCCGTCGGCCCGGGCGCGCGCCGCGTCCAGGCGGGCGAACCGGTCGAAGATGTGCTCGCGCTGGTCGGCGGGCACCCCGGGGCCGTCGTCCTCCACGGTCAGCTCGACCCGGTCGGCCACCGTGTGCAGGCCCACCGCGACCGACGAGCGGGCGAAGCGCTCGGCGTTCTCGAGCAGGTTGCGCACGACCCGACCCAGGTCCTCGCTGCGGCCGAGCACGGGGCCGCCCGAGACCTGGGAGGTGTCGATCGCGACGCGTTGCGTGGCCGCGGCGCGGCGCACCTCCTCGAGCACGGTGTCGTCCAGGTCGATCCGGCGGAGGCTCGCGGGCGGCCGTCCCTCGTCCGAGCGGGCGAGGAAGAGGAGGTCGCGCAACAAGCGCTCCATGCGCTCGTTCTCGTTGCGGAGGCCGACGGCCAGGGCCGGCCAGTCGGCCGCCTCGGGGTGTGCGAGCGCGACCTCGAGCCCGGCGCGGACCGACGTGAGCGGACTCTGCAGCTCATGGGATGCGTCGCCGACGAAGCGACGCTGCCGCGCGGTGGCGGCCTCCAGCCGGCCCAGCATCGAGTTCATCGTGCGGGCCAGGCGGCCGATCTCGTCGTTGGTCGCCGGTTCGGGCACCCGCAGGTCGAGCGCGCCGGCGGAGATCTCTTGCACCTGCGCGCGGATCGATTCGACCGGGCGCAGCGCGCGGCCGACGAGCACCCAGGTCAGCAGGGCGGCGATCCCGACAAGCACCGGCGCGCTGGCCAGGAGGCCGTGGCGGACGGTGGTCAGCGTGTGCTCCGCGGGGGTCAACGCGCTCGCGACGTAGATCGTCACTGGGCCCTTCGGACCGGACGCGGCGAGCGCGGTGATGCGGAACGAGTCGCCGTCCGACAGGGGCAGGTGGCCGACGGTCTTGGTCTGGTTCTGCCCCGGCGGGACCGAGAAGCTCGCGATGGCGGTCTCGCCCTCGAGGTTCGGGCTGGCGGCCACGACGCGATGCCGGGCGTCCACGACCTGCACGAGCGAGCCCTCCTCGCGCGCCACCGAGAGCACCGCGGGGAGCGTGCCCTGGCGGACCTGCGCGGCGACGTCCTGCGCCCTGGTCCGGTTGCCCTGGTCGAGCCCGGCCACCAGCGAGTGGTGGAGCACCGCGAGCAATCCGGCGGCGCCGACGAGCAGGGCGAGGCCGAAGACGATCGCCGCGGCCCAGGTGGCCCGGCCGCGCACGGTGCGGGCCGGCCACCGTGGCCGGCGGGTCCTGGTCGGCTCAGCCGCCATCGGCCCGGAGGCGATAGCCCACGAGGCGCACGGTCTCGATGGCGGCCCGGTCGAACGGCACGTCGATCCGCCGGCGGAGGTGGCCGATGTAGACCTCGACGATGTTCGTGTCGCCCTCGAACGCGAAGTCCCACACGTGGTCGAGGATCTGGCTCTTCGTCACGACCTCGCCGGCATGGTGCATGAGGTACTCGAGCAGCGAGAACTGCCGCGGGGTCAGCGCGATCTCCTCCGTTCCTCGCCAGCAGCGGTGGGCGGCGGGGTCGAGCCGCAGGTCCCCGGCCTCCAACACCACCGGCCGCTCGCGCCGTCCGCGCCGCAAGAGCGCGCGGATGCGAGCCAGCAGCACGACATAGGAGAACGGCTTGGACAGGAAGTCGTCGGCGCCGGAGTCGAGGGCCTCGGCCTCGTCGAGCTCGCCCTCCTTGGCGGTGAGGACGAGCACGGGCGTCCAGTTCCCGCTGGCCCGCAGCTCCGAGCAGACGCGGAAGCCGTTCATGCCGGGGAGCATCAGGTCGAGGACGACCGCGTCGTAGTCGCCTTCCTTGGCCATCCAGAGGCCCTCATGGCCGTCGAAGGCGACGTCGGCCACGAACCCCTCGGCCTCGAGCCCACGCTTGACGGTGGCCGCCAGCTGGTGCTCGTCATCGACGATGAGGACGCGCATCAACGATCACCATCGCACCGGGGACGTGTATGGACGGCAAAGCCTGCACCAGCGGCCGGTCTGCACCTGGCGAACCGACGCATCGGCCCCCGGTCGCCGCGGGTGGAGGCGGGACCGGGGGCCGATGCGAGCCGGGCCAGGATCAGACGCCGGGCTCGGGGGTCTCACCGGCGGGCGTGTAGTCCACGTTGACGCCGTTGGGGTCCTGGTGGGTGTCGCCGGGGGCCTCGGGCTTCTCGGCCGCACTTGGCGCTTCCGAGGCGCTGGCCCCGGTGTCGGCCGTGGTCTGATCGCCCTGTTGCACCGTGTCGGTGTCGGGAGACGTCGGCTCAGCGGCCGGCGTCGCCGGCTTCGGGACCTGCGCCGGTCGAGCCGGGGCCTGGACGACCGCCGGCCGGGCCGGGGCCGCCGTGTGGGCCGACGCCATGCCGAGGCCGACGCCACCGGCGCCGAGGCCGATGACGAACGCTGCGACACCGGCGGTCTTGGTCTTGAACTTCATCACATGCTCCTGGGGTGGGGGGTTTGGTCCTCACCACCATCGCAAGCCCCACCTGAACGGCCGATAAGCGAGCGCGCACCACGGGTTCAGCGCTCGCCGAGCGTCACCAGGTGTCGATGCAGGGACGCTTCTTGCCGTCACGAGGGGCCGGCGGAGGCGCGGCGCGCAGCGCGGCCAGCACCCGGTCACGGGACTCGGCCGGGTCGATCACGTCGTCGATCTCGAAGTGGCTCGCCATGTTGATGGCCTTGCCGTGCTCGTAGGCAGCCGCGACCATCCGGTCGAAGGCCTGCTGGCGCTCCGCCGGGTCGTCGATGGCCTCGAGCTCACGCCGGAAGCCGAGACGGACCGCGCCTTCCAGCCCCATCCCCCCGAACTCGCCGGTCGGCCAGGCGATCGTGAAGAGCGGTGCGCGGAAGCTGCCGCCGGCCATCGCCTGGGCGCCGAGGCCGTAGCCCTTGCGCAGCACGATCGTGCAGAAGGGCACGGTGAGGCTCGCGCCGACGACGAACAGGCGGCTGAAGTGGCGCACCTGCGCCGTCTCCTCGGCCTCGGGTCCGACCATGAAGCCCGGCGTGTCGCACAGGAAGAGCACCGGCAGGTCGAAGCCGTCGCAGAGCTGGAGGAAACGGGCCGCCTTGTCGGCACCGTCGCGGTCGATGGCGCCGCCCAAGTGCTGCGGATCGTTGGCCACGATGCCGAGCGGGCGCCCCTCGATGCGGACGAGCGCGGTGACCATGCCGGGCCCGAACCGGGGTCGGAGCTCGAGCACCGAGCCCGTGTCCGCCATCGTCTCGATCACGCTGCGGACCGCGTAGGCGCGCTTGCGGTCCTCGGGCACGAGCGTGCGCAGCAGGCGTTGATCGGCGCACTCCCACGTCGACAGCGGGCCCTGGAAGTAGCCCAGGTAGCGCTTGGCGACGGCCACGGCCTCGGCCTCGTCGGCCACCGCGATGTCGACGACGCCGTTGGGTTCCTGCACCGACAGCGGCCCGATGTCCTCGGGTCGATGCACGCCGAGGCCGCCGCCCTCGATCATGGCCGGACCACCCATGCCGATCGACGCGTCGGCCGTGGCGATGATCACGTCGCAGCAGCCGAGCAGCGCGGCGTTGCCGGCGTAGCAGCGGCCGGCCACGATGCCGACCGAGGGCACGAGCCCGCTGAGCCGGCCGAACAGGGCGAACGCCATGCAGTCGAGCCCCGCCACCACCGGCGCGTCGGTGTCGCCGGGCCGGCCACCGCCGCCTTCCGCGAACAGGACCACGGGCAGGCGCAGCCGCTCGATCACCTCGAACAGCCGGTCCTTCTTGCGGTGGTTCTGCTGGCCCTGGGTGCCGGCCAGCACGGTGTAGTCGTACGAGAGCACCGCACAGCGCGATAGCTCGTCGGCGAACTGGTCGCCGTTCACGCGACCGATGCCGGCGACGAGGCCGTCGGCGGGCGTGCGCTCGATGAGCTCTTGCAGGTCGCGTCGCGAGCGCTGCGCGGCGATCACGAGCGAGCCGTACTCGACGAAGCTGCCGGGGTCGCAGAGGTCATCGACGTTCTCGCGCGCCATGCGGTGGCCGATCCGCCGGTGGCGGTCGACGGCGTCGGGCCGGGCCGCGTCCCGCGTCAGCGCCTGCCGGGCCAGCACCTCGGCCAGATCGGGCCGGATGGCGTCGAGGTCGACAGCGCTGCTCGCCGCCGCAGCCGCCGCGGGACCGACGGTCGACGGCACGACGAGCACGAGCGGCTGGCCGACGACCACGACGTCGCCGACCGTGACCCCGACGTGGTCCACGACGCCCTCGGTCCCGGCGGCCACCACGTGCTCCATCTTCATGGACTCGAGCACGAGCAGCGCGGCGCCGACCCGCACGTCGTCACCCACCGCGACCGCGATGCTCACGACGGTGCCCTGCAGCGGCGACGCCGTGACCAGCGGCGCCTCGGCCGGTGCTCCCTCTGCGTCCCGGTCCCCCGCGCCGTCCACCACCCCTTCTTAGTTGGTCGCGGACGGGCCTCGGGTCCGGGCGCGTGAGCGGATCATCCGGGGAAGCGGGACGCGTAGTTGGAGGTGGGCAGCAGCGCGGCCGCGAGGTCGGTCGCGGTCCTGCCCCCGGTGGTCAGCTGCGTGACCCACGAGTCGAAGCTCGCCTTGTCGGGAGCGACGAGGAGCATGTCGATCCAGGTCACGGCCACGTCGACGCTCGGCCCACTCTTCGTCTTGTTCTCGGCCGACTCGCTGAAGCCGATCATGACGCCGCCGCGGGTACGTGCGTGCGTGTCCAGCTGGCCGGTCCAGTAGTCGGAACCGGCCTGGTCGGGCGCCCGGTGCAGCACGTTCTCGTAGACGAGGTTGACGAACTGCCGATTGGTCCGCTGGCCGTAGCGCTTGACGAACTCGGGCGAGGTCGCGAACGAGTCGGAGATCGCGGTGAGCGAGACCCCGGCCCGGTGGCGGTCGACCCAGTGGTGGAGGCCCCCCGAGTCGGGGATGCGCAGGAAGTAGGCGAAGTACAGCCGGGTGACGGGATCGACGTGGATCTCGGCATCGTGCGACCGCCGCAGCGCCATCATGATGCTGCCGGGGGCCGCTCCCGACGACAGGTCGTTGGCCCCCGCGCTGCGCTCGGCGGCCGTGGCCGGACGGCCCACGAAGTCCCGGTACTGCTGGTCGACGAACGCGCCGAGGGTGGCCGACGGCGGGAGCAGCAGCGGCGAGTGCGGCGATGGGCTCCCCGTCCCCACGGCGTTCTTGGCCTTGACCGTGAACGTGTAGAGCGAGCCGTTCACGAGGCCGGTGACGATGACGGTCACCGAGGTCTGGGTCGAGTTGACCGCCAGATCGGACCCGGCCACGCCGTTGCGGTAGGGCGTCAGCAGGTAGCCGGTGATGGCTGACCCACCGGTGGACCTCACCTGCCAGCCCAGCGTCACCGCCTTGTTCGAGCCCGTGGCCTCGGTGAAGACCGGCGTCCCCGGAACCGTCGCCGCGCCGGTGCGGGCCCGCGGGCTCGCCACCGGCGCGACAGGCGCGGCGCCGGCCCGCGGCGGGTCGGCGATCAGCGTCGACGTCAGCCCGAACACGGCGAGCACCGCCGCAGCACCGCAGCGCCAGAACCGACCGGTCATGAACGCCCCCCTTGACGACGCACGCACGCACGCCTCGAGGGGGAGGCTAGGTCGCGCGCGCGGAGGCCTGCCGGGCAGTGGGTCAGTTCGATCGAGCGGCGTGTCGGATCATCGTCAAAGACGACCCGTGGGGCTTCTCGACAAGCTGGAAGCCAACCGACTCGTAGAGGCCACGCGCCGGATTGCCGTCGTTGACGCTGAGACTCAGAGCCGCATACCCCTGGGCTTCGCTGGCCTCGATGAGGTCGAGGAGGAGCCGTCGTCCGATCCCCTCGTGCCGCCGGGACGTGATGACGGCGATCGCCAGTTCGGGGACATCCTCCGCGACGAAGCCATGCCCATGTCTCGATTCGGTGAACGTCCGAAACCAGGCCGCGCCCACCGGTCCGTCCTGTTCGGCAACCAGTCCATGGTCGCCTTGCTTCGGCCATCCAGCGAGGTACAGCGCGTAACGCGGATCGGCGAGCACCTGGTCGGCGGTCGGTTTCGGCTTGTCGGGCCGCCAGATTGCGGCCTCGCCAAGCATCGTCGCGAGAAACGTGAAGTCCTCAGGTCCGGCCGGGCGACACCGCACATCCTCCACCTGGGTCAGTCAAGCAGGGCGGCGATGTCGGTGAGCGACCAGATGCGATCGGTCACGCCTGCGGCCATCGTGGGGCCCGCTCAGCCGGCGTCGGCCGGTGGGGCGTCGGTCAGCGACAGGATCTCGTCGAGCTTGAGGATCTCGCCGGTGGTGACGATGCCGACGTACCGGCCGCCATCGACGATGGCCAGGTGATCGGTGTCGGCGGCGTCGAGCGCACTGAGCGCTCGGCCCAGCGTCCAGCTCGTGTCGCCGGTCGGCACGTCGGTGCGCACGCTGTCGGCGACGGTCGCCGTCGCCCACCGCGCCCGGTCGACGCCGAGCAGGTCGCGCACCCCGATCATCCCGACGAAGTGGTCGCCATCGACGACGGGGACGACTCGCATGCGCAGCTGCGTGACGTGGGTGTCGTGCAGCTCGAGAAGGGTGGTGTCGCTGGGCGTCGTGATCGCATCGGTGCGCAGCGCCGCGGTCACCGGCAGCGTGAACCGCCGTTCGAGGTGACCGGCCTGCCGGGCCTGCTGGTAGGGCGAGAGCGAACGGCGACCCACGGCCAGCTGCGCGGTCGCGGCGGCGATGAGCCCGGGCACCACGAACCCGGGCCGTCCAGTCGACTCGGCCACGAACATCACCGCCGCCAGCGGCACCCGATACCCGGCACCCAGGAACGCGGCCACGCCGACCACGGGGAACAGCGAGCTGCCCGGTACGCCGACCAGGTTGCCCATGACCCGCCCCGCGAGCGCGCCCTGCACGACGAGCGGCACGAACAGTCCGCCGACGCCGCCGCCGCCCACCGCGGCGGCCGTGCCCGCGGCGCGCAGCACGAACAACGCGGCCACGAGCCATAGCGCGCGCGAGGGCTCGAGCGACCAGGTGATGGCCCGGTACCCCGGCCCCAGGAGGAGGGACTCGTGGAAGGTGGCGCGGCTGATGACCACGAGCCCGGCGAGGACGAGCCCGCCGCACAGCGCGCGGACCACCGGGCGTCCGACCGCCGCCAGTCGCTTCGCGACGGCCATCAGCGCAACGAACCCGCGTGCGCCGAACCCGCAGACGATGCCGAGCGCCGCAGCACCGCCGAGGTCGGCGAGGTTGAACGGCGGCCGGCCGGCGTTCGCGAACAGCGGCAGCGTGCCGTTGACGGCGGCGAACACGGTGTAGCTCGCCGCCGCGCTGAACAGGGCGGGCAACAGGAGATGGCGGGCCAGGTCCTCCTGATACGGCACCTCGAGCGCGAACACCACGCCAGTGGCCGGGGCCTTGAAGATGGCGGCCACGCCGGCCGCCGCCCCGGCCACCAGCAGCGCGTGCACCTCGTCGCGGCTGAACCAGCGCGACGCCCGATGCTGGATGGCGTCGCCGACGGCGGCGCCGAGGTAGATCGAGGGTCCCTCGTAGCCGAGCGGTGACCCGGTCGCGAGCGTGCACGCGCTGGCGAGGAGCCGACCGACGACCGGTCGCGGCGCGAGCCGTCCGGACTGGTCGTGGAAGGCCCGGATGTACTCGTCGGACGTCGCGGGTGATGCGCCGCCGGCCAGCCAGCGCAACGTGAGCGCCGCGAGCAGGAGGCCGACCAGGGGCGCGCCGGCCTGGACGGCCAGCGGGAGGCGCAGCAGGCGCTGGAACGCCTGCTCGTTGACGACGCGCTCGAAGCCGGCGACCAGCAGGCCCGTGATCGCACCGGTGGCGGCGGCGAGCACGACGACGCGGCGCCGGCGAACCGTGGACCCGGTGTCCGCCCGACCCTGCCGCGCCGCGCGCCACCTCATCGCGCCCAGCCGGTGGACCAGTCCGGCTCGCCGACCTCGCCAGCCGCCTGGCCGAACTCCTCGAGCGCCTGGACGAGCACCTTGCGCCGCCCAGCCGGGATCGCCTGGACGACCTTGGTGATCTCCCGCCGCCGCGCCCGCATGACCGCACCGACCAGCCGGGTGCCGGCATCGGAGATCTCGATGCTGACCTCGCGCCGGTCGACCGTCCCCGGGGCCCGCCGCACCAGGTGCTTGCGGATGAGCCGATCACATAGCCGCGTGACCGACGACGGCGCGGTGCCCAACTCGGTCGCCAAGCTCGACACGGTCTGCGGCCCCCGCGTCCTGAGCACGACCAGGGCGCGGTACTGCGGCAGCGTGACCTCGTCCCCGGTCACCTGCATGGACCGGGCGGCGATGGCGACGAGCGCCCGCGACGCCAGCAGCACGGCGTCGGTCACCGCATCGATCTCAGATCCTTGCATAGAGCAAATAATGCACCATGCACACGTCTCGCGGCGACTTGGAGCAGCGCGGACGGCGCCGGCGCCAGCGCACCTCAGCGGGAGGTGACGGGTTGGATCTGGGTGCGGTCCAAGATCACCAGGAAGCCGCCGACCACGTGGTATCGACGGGTCACGTGCCAGCCGGCGGCGAGCAGGGCCTGGAAGGACGGATCGTTGTCGGGCGCACCCGGGACCGACGCGCCCAGGTATTCGACGCGCGTCGCACCGGTCGCGCGTCGGGCCCAGCCCGCCGGATCGAAACCGGACTCGGTGGAATACGACGGCTGCACGAAGACTCCTGCGAGGCGCGAGCGCACGCTGAAGCCGGTGAGCCAGGCCCCGCCGAACACGAGCTCGGGCGGCCGCGGTTCGGCGTCGAGCGCCCAGAGGTACCGGGTGCGAGAGTCGACGATCAGCAGATCCCCGGCGACGTGCTCTCGCTCGTTGCGCTGTCGAAGCGCCCGCATGTCGGTGCCGGGATAGGTCGCGGGAGCGTCGAGTCCGGTCCGCCACAAGAGCACGAGCAGCACGCAGGCACCGAGGCTCGCACCGACGTCGAGCACCGCCCGGAGCGGCCACCGCGGGCGCATCGCACGGCGACCGAGCCAGCTGGTGACGGTCGCAAGGGCGAGCGCCGCCAAGAGCAGGATCGGCGGATAGAGCACCTCGTCGGTGCGGCCGGTGCCGAGCGGGATCAGGTGCATCGAGGCGGCGCCCGCGGTGGCCGCAAGGGCACCGATCGAGGCCCAGGCACGGCGGCCGGCGAGCGCGCCACCGAGGACCGCGCCGGCCAGCACGAACGCCGCCACGCGCCGGTTGTGGAAGGGACCATCCACCAGGCCGGGGAGCAGGCGGGCCGCCGCCGTGCTGGCCGTCGTCGCGGCTCGGGACGGCGACGAGAGGTCGAGGTAGTAGTCGTCCCAGAAGTGGGACAGCGCCGGCGAGAGCTGCCGATAGAAGGTCAGCCACACCACCCCGGTGCCGGCCAGCGCGACCGCCCCCCACCCGGCCACCCGCCGGCGAGACCGCCCGTCGGGAAGCGAGTGCGTCAGGAGCGCGACCCAGGTCCCGGCCACGATCGGGGCGACCGCGGCCGAACAGGCCAGCGCCACCAACGATGCCGCGGCGAGCCACGACAAGCTCCGTCGCGTGCCCCGCGTGCGTGCCAGCTCGGCCAACGTCAACAGGACAACGGCCAGCAGCAGGTCGAGGCCGTATTGCTTGACCCGGACCGAGTACGTCACGGCGATCGGACTGACCGCAAGCACCCCCGCGGCGAGCAGCGCGATCCTGCGGTCCAGCCGATGGTGCCGACACATGAGGTACAGCAGCGGCACGCCGGCAATGCCGCACAGCAGGGGCAGCACCTGGGCCCATGTGGACGAGCCCGACCCCACCCGTATCCACGCCGCCTCGGCGAGCGTGAATCCGGGTGTGGTGACGCTCATCCGCAGGGCCGTCGGCACATCGACGTGCGCCGCGAGCGCCGTCCAGGCGTCGTCGCGCCAGAGCCCGAGGCTCGTGAGGCCCGGGAGACGGATCCACGCGGCCACGCCGACGATCACGGTGAGCACCAGGAGGGACCAGCACGACGCGATCGCGGATCCGATGCCTGCTCCACCTGGACCGTGGCGCCGGCGGCGATGGTCGACGCGCGGCTCGGGCACCACCCCGTGTGGGTCCTCGGCCCCTGGCACCGGGGCGACGGTACTTCGCCGGTCGCCGCGCGCGACCTCAGCGCAAGGCGAGCGGGACGCGATACACCGATGACGCGCCGACCTCGGGCTCCCAGCCGATGAAGCAACGGTTCGGCGGGGCGCAGCGGTCGGCGCCGGGAAGCGGGAAGCCGGCGAGCGAGAACGAGCCGTCCCGGTCGACCCGGGCCCCGACGCCCTCGCGGGGAAAGACGCACCCGCCGGCATCCCCGTCGCGGCACCACGCGGCCACGGGTTCGCCCGCCACCTGGAAGCCGCTGCCGACCAGCTCGACCCGCTGCCCGAACCCCAACGGGCCGGGCGTGGCCACGCGCACCTGCGTGGTGACGGCATCGAGCGGGTTGACGGGCTCGTCGGTCGTCACGCCCCCTGAGCGGCCACCGAGCACCGCGACCGCGCAGACGGGGACCGGGACGGACGCAGCAGCGCCCCCCGTGCGATCGCACGGTGTCCATGCGCGCCCGTCGAACTGCAAGCGGTAGTGCAGGTAGTCGACGCGGAACCGGCCGGCCGCGTCGGCTGTGAACCGCCGGACGCGGGCGTTGTCGCCGCAGCGCCCGGCACCCACGGTGCCGCTGGGCGTGCACGTGGTGATCGTCACCTCCTCGCCCGGCTCGAAGCCTGAGCCGGACACGACGTAGCGGAGCGGCCCGGACCGGGTGGCGCCGGGCGCGGCGGTGAGGCGCACGTTCGGCGCCGGGAGCGGCCCACCGGGTCGGAACGCGAGCGGCGTGACCAGCAGGCCGGCCCCCCGGTTCACCCCGGCCTGCTTCGTCGTGAGCAGCGCGGCGAGCACGCAACGGCCGGGCCGGTCGGCGCAGTCGATCCGCCGGCCCTTCACCAGGATCGACCGTCGCAGCTGCACCTTCACGCCCGCGGCGGTGACCGCCATGGGGCCCTGGACCGATCCCGTGCAGTCGTCGCCGGTCCGCTCGCGCGTCACGCCGGGCAGGCACTGATCGACGATGAGGGAGGTCGCCGCCGCGACCGGAGCGAAGCGGACGGTCACCCACTGCCGGTCGACCACGCCCACCGACGGCTCGACCCGCATCATGACCGCGGCCGCGGTGCGGCCCGGCCCAGTGGCGGTGGCCGGCGGCGCGGTCGTCGCCCCGGGATCGTGCGCGGTGCGGACGTGCTGCGCGGCGTCGCGGCCGGCACCGGCCAGCGCGGCAGTGACGCCAGCGGTGAGGGACACGGCGAGCGCGGCCGCGAACCCGATCCGACGCCGGCGGGTTCGCCGGAGGCGGCGCGCGCGTGCTCGCACCGTGTCGAGCGGTGGCGGGGCCGCGGGCGGGTGGTCGCGGAGCGCTTCGGCCTGCTGCAGGGGATCAGCCATCGGACAGCTCCAGCGGGATGTCGGGAGGGTCCGCCAGCGCCAGCGCCAGGCGAGCCCGGGCGTCCGAGAGCGTGGACGCGACGGTCCCCTCGGTGACCCCCATGGCCACGGCCACCTCCGTCGACGGCAGCCCGGCGACGAAGCGGAGCGCCACGGCCGTGCGCTGGCGGGGCGGGAGCGCACGGAGCGCCTCAAAGACCTCGACGCTCCACTCGGGCGGTGCGGCGACGTCGGCGCGAGCGATGCGCCCCAGGAGCCGGAGCTCGAGGCGGCGGCGACGCTCCCGCCGGCGCACGACGTGCAGTGCCGTGCGGTACGTCCAGCCGCCGGGCGACGCCATCGCGCCGACTCGGTCCCAGCGCTCGAAGGCGCGGGCGAACGACTCGTCGGTCGCTTCCATGGCTGCTCCCAGGTCACCGGTGACGACCACCATCGACGCCAGCAGCCGCGGGTGCTCCCGCCGGTACCAGGCCTCGAAGCCGGCGTCGTCCATCACCACATCAAGTCACGAGCGCCCACGACCATTGGGCGACGGTCTAGCGGGGCCGCTGACCGCGGGCGACGGGAGGGCGCCCGCGGTCGCGCTCACCGCGTGATGACAGATGGACCTGGGTGGTCGCTCAGCCGGACACGGGTCGCCCGGTCTTCGGGTCGAGGATCAGCTGCCCACCGCCCTCGCCGCCCCCGCCTTGACCTCCGCCTTGACCGTGGCCGCTGCCTTGGTCGTGGCCACCGCCGAAGTCGAACATCGAGGTCAGCGGACCGGCGATGGCGTCGAACGAGCCGTCACCGATGCGTCCGAGGCCCCAGTTGTCCTCGATGAAGCGCAAGATCGAGGACTGGTCCGTCGTGGTGTGATCGACGAAGTTCTGGCGCGCCCATGGCGAGATCACGAGCAGCGGCTGACGCGGGCCATAGCCGCAGCGACCCTGGTAGCCCTGCAGCGCCTTGGCGGCACTGCCGCACGACCCCGGAGCGTTGAGCGTGTCCGCCGCCGACTGCGACTGGTTGAGGATCGGGGGCATCTGATGGTCGTACCAACCATCGGAATCGTCGTACGCGATCACCACCGCGGTGTTGCGCCATTCGTCGAGCTGTTGCAGGTGGTTGAGGGTGTTGACCAGGAACACCTGCTCGTCGAGCGGGTCGGAATATCCGGCATGGCCATCTTGATAGGCCGGCGCCTTCAAGAAGCTGACGGCCGGCATGTGGCCCTGGTCGGCCGCCTTCCAGAAGTCGTTGATGTCGTACTGATGGTTGGCCTGATCGGTGCGCCCGATCGCGGCCGCCGACGACGGCGGCAGGTGCTGGGGATTGGCCGTCGACGCGTAGTACTGGAACGGCTGGTGGTGCGGGATGTAGTCCTTCGTCGTCTGGCCTGTCTGCTGACCTTGCGTCGCCGCTCCTTGTTCGTGCGCCGCGGTGCAGTCGCCGAAGCCACCCTGGAACCAGCCCCAGGTGACGCCCTTGGCATTGAGCAGATCACCGACGTTGCGTCCGGTCATCTGGACCTGATCGCGGGTCGAGCACTTGTCGCCAAGCGGCTGCGGGTCACCGATGACCGACCCGGCGACCTCACCGCCGGTCAGGCCGTTGTCGGCGCCCACGCCATGGGTCTGTCCCGAGATGAGGTTCAGCGCTCCGGGCGTCGACGGCCCGAACGTCGTGCTGAACGAGTTGTCGCTCATCGCGTAGCGGTGGGCGTAGTTCCACAGCGCGGTCACCGTCGAGCCGTCGTAGTAGTCCATCACCAGGCCCGGCTTCGTCGTTCTCGGCGCTGCGCACGACTCGTTGTTCGTGTTCTCGACGAACTTGTCCATCAACCCGGCATCGACCGCCTGCTGCTCCTTCGTGTAGTTGTGGCCCTGATCACACGTGAGGGCTTCGTTCCGGTGGAGCAGCTGGGGCGCTGCGCTGTTCGGGTTGTGGGTCAAGAGCCCAGCGGTCAAGCCGTTGACTCCCGGCCTGTTGGGATCACCCGTCTGCGCATACGTGGCGAAGTAGTGATCGAAGGAGACGTTCTCCTGGAAGATCACCACGACGTGCTGGATCGGGGTCGCGGTCGGCGGCGGCGGCGGTTTCGGATCGGCCTGACCGATGCCGGTGGTCGCCGCCACGGCGACGCCGACGAGAGATGTGGTCGCCAGCAGCGACCCGAACAAACGTGACCGTCTCATGGACGTCCTCCTCTATGGCGTGAGCTCGTCTGATCGACGATCGCAAGGCCAGGTGACGGGCGGGGGGCGACTCCGGAACGGGGGCTGATCCATCACGCAAACATCGATCGACGGGGCGGCCCTCATCAGCGGCGCGGACGGCGACGGGTGGGCGCCGCTCAGACGCCGCTCAGCCGGGCGTCGACGGGGAGATCACGGTGTCGACCAGGCCCCAGGCGGCGGCCGTGGCGGCATCGATGGTCTGGCCCGTGAGCGCCAGCCAGGCGGTGCGGTGCCGGCCGATCCGCGCCGGGAGGCTGACCGTGCCCCCGGCGCCGGGGACGAGGCCCAGCCCGATCTCGGGCAGGCCGAGCCGGGTGTCGGGCGCCGCCTCCACCCGACCGGCGAACGCGGGCAGCTCCACGCCCGAGCCCATGCAGGCACCGTGCAGCTGAGCGACGACCCGCGGGCCCAGCGCCGCGAGCAGGCGAGCCGGTGAACGGTGGAGGCGCACGAGGTGACCGGTGGCCGGATCGGCGCGGCTGCCGAACTCGTCGAGATCGCCGCCGGCACAGAACGACGGGCCTTCGCCGGCGAGCACCACCCGCTCGACGCTGGGATCGGCGACGGCGACGAGCAGCGCCGAGCAGAGCTCGTCCCGCATCCGGGCATCGAGGGCGTTGCGGGCCGCGGGTCGGGTGAGCGTGACCTGCAGGACCGGGCCGGAACGCTCGCAGCGGACTCGAGGCGCACCGGCGTCGTCGTGGTCCCGCACCGGGCGCTGCGCGCGCCATGCCGCGAACTCGGGACCGGCCTGCAACGTGGAGTACGCCATGGACTCGGCGACGAGGCCATCGGCCACGGTGCGGCGCTCCCCGCCCCGGAGCAGCAGCGCGAGGGCGGTGGCCGCCCGGGGTGCGGCCGCCATCGTGGCCGCGAGCGCGTCGGCCTCCGGTGCGCCCGGATCGACGAGCACGTCGACGAGCGGCAACCACCCGGGCGCCGCCGCGCCGACCGACCCCGGATCGGCGTCGTGGCCGCGCAGCCCGACGACCACGAACGGCAGGCTGGCGCCCAGCTCGGCCAGATCCGCAGCCAGACCGTCGGGCACCGGGGTGCCGGCGTCGAGGTCGACGGCGACCGCGCCGCCGGCTGGGGTGGCAAAGCGGTCTGCGGCGGTGTGCGATCGGATCGCGTCCACCAGCTCGCCCGGGGTCACCTGCTCGATGCGGTCACAGTACCGTCCTTCCGCGCATGGCCCCGCTCCCCGATCCCGATGCTGTCGCCCGCTGGGCCGACAGCGGCGCGGCGGCGCTGACCGGTCGTCCGGACGGGCCGCCGCTCGGGCCGCCGGCCGGCCTGGTCCGGGGGCTGGACGCCCTGGCGCGGGCCTTTGCCGGCGTCGACCCGCTGCGGCTTCTCACCGAGCGGGCCGCCATCGCCGGCTTGGGTCGCCGGGGGCGAAGCAGCTGCGGCGGTGCCTGCCGGCTCCTCGACTCGGCCGACGGACCGATCGCGGTGTCGCTCCCGCGGGCGGAGGACGTCGACCTCCTGCCCGCCTGGCTGGAGGTGGACCCGAGCGTGCTGGTCGATCCGGCGACCGCGGCCCACGAGCCACCGTGGGACGCCCTCAGCACGCTGGTGCGGTCGCGGCCGGGCGCCGAGCTGGAGGAGCGCGCCGTGCTGCTCGGCCTCGCGGTCGGACGGCTCGGGGCAACGCCCGCCCGACCAGCGGTGGCCCGCACCGCGCTCGGCGCCGCCGAGCCGTGCGACCGGCTCGCCGGGCTGCTCGTCGTCGACCTCACGTCGTTGTGGGCGGGACCGCTGTGCGGCGCGCTGCTCGCCGCGGCAGGCGCCGACGTCGTCAAGGTCGAGTCGACCGCCCGGCCCGACGGCGCCCGGTCCGGCCCGGCCGCCTTCTTCGATCTGCTGAACGGCGCCAAGCGCAGCGTCGCCCTCGACTTCGGCGACCGGGCCGGGGTGGCCGCCCTCCACGAGCTCGTGGCCCGGGCCGACATCGTGCTCGAAGCCTCGCGGCCTCGGGCGTTGCGGCAGCTCGGCCTCGACGCCGACGCCCTCGTGGCCGCCGGTGGCCCCCGCATCTGGGTCTCGATCACCGGCCACGGTCGCGACGCCCAGCGGGACGCGGGGCGAGACGGCCGGCAAGACGCCGGTCCAGGCGACGGACCGGGGCGGATCGGGTTCGGCGACGATGCCGCGGTGGCCGGCGGGCTCGTGGCCGACGATCCGTCCGGGCCGGTGTTCTGCGCCGACGCGGTCGGTGATCCCTGCGCCGGGCTGGCCGCCGCGTCCGCCGTCGTCGACGCGCTCGCCGTCGGTGGACGCTGGCTGCTCGACGTCTCGATGGCGGCGGTGGCGGCCAGCCTCGCAGGGCCAACGCTCGCCCTCCCGCCGGGCACCGCGGCGCCCCGACCGACCGCCCCGCCCCGCGCGGCTGCCGCGCCGCCGCTCGGTGCGCACACGGCGACCGTCCTCGACGAGCTCGGCGTCTCCCTGTGACGGCGCTGCGGTTCCGCGGCGTCGTGGTCGAAGGTGCGACGGTCGACGTGCACGTGGACGGCGGCGTGGTGTCCGCGATCGGCCGCGACCTCGCCGCCGACCCGACGGCCGAGCGCATCGACGGGGCCGGTCGCCCGCTGATCCCCGGGCTGCACGACCACCACATCCACCTGCTCGCGACGGCGGCGAGCAGCCGATCCTTGCGCGTCGGCCCCGCCGACGTGGTCGACGCGGCGGGTCTCGCCCGCGCCCTGCGCGCCGCGGTCAGCGAGGCGGGCCCGGAGGCGTGGGTCCGGGCCACCGGGTATCACGACGCCGTGGCGGGGCCGCTCGACCGGTGGGCCCTCGATCGGATCGTCGGCGATCACCCGGTCCGGGTGCAGCACCGCTCAGGGGCGCTCTGGATCCTGAGCTCCGCCGCGTGCCGGTCCGTGGGCCTCGACGACCGCACGTCCGACGGCGGTCCCGAAGGCGTCGAGCGCGACGCCGAGGGGCGGCCCAACGGGCGGCTGCTCCGGCTCGACCGTTGGCTGCGCGAGCGGCTGCCCGAGACCGCGGCACCCGATCTCGCCGCGCTCGCGCTGCGGCTGAACCGGCTGGGGGTCGTCGGGGTCACCGACGCTTCGGCCGTCGAGACCCCCGAGGAGCTGGCACGGCTGGCTGATGCCTCCTCCACCCTCCACGTCCAGGCCACGGGCGGCGTCGCGCTCGCCGGCGCCACGTTCCCCGCCGGCGTCGATCGCGGCCCGGTCAAGGTCGTGCTCGACGACCACGACCTCCCGGCGCTCGAGGACCTGATCGCCTGGTTCGCCACGGCGCACCGGCACGAGCGGAACGTCGCCGTCCACTGCGTGAGCCGCCTCAGTCTCGTGTTCGCTCTCGCCGCCTGGGACGAGGGCGGCGCCCGGCCCGGCGACCGCGTCGAGCACGGGTCGGTGATCCCGCGCGAGCTCGTGAGCCGGCTCGCGCACCACCGGCTCACCGTCGTGACCCAACCGGGCTTCGTGGCCGAGCGGGGCGACCAGTACCTGGCCGACGTCGATCCGGCGGACCTCGACGACCTCTACCGGTGCCGGACCCTCCTCGACGCCGGGGTGCCGGTGGCGGGAAGCACCGATGCGCCCTACAGCGAGCCCGACCCCTGGGCGGCCATGGTCGCCGCGATCCGCCGGGAGGCTCCGTCCGGGCGCGTGCTCGGACCGGCGGAACGGGTGCGCGCCGAGCAGGCCCTCGACCTGTTCATGGGTCCGCTCGACGCGCCCGGGGGACCGCCGCGGCGCGTCGCCGTGGGCCAGCCGGCCGACGTCGCGCTGCTCAGCGGCCCGCTCGAGCAGGCGCTGAACGGCCCCTCAGCCGAGGCCGTGGCCCTGACCGTGCGGGCCGGTCGCATCGTGTGGCGCGACGACGCCTGAGGGCCGCCGCGCTGCCGCGCCGCCGGAACTGGGCCGGGGGCTCAGTTGATGACGCCCTCGATCTTGAGCGCGAGCAGCTCGTCCATCGAGTGGCCCGCGGCGGTCAGCACCTCATCGGTGTGCTCGCCGTGCGTCGGGGCCCGCGACATCGTGATGTCCTCGCCGTCGATGCGCGTGGGCACGGTGGTGATCGGCAGCGTGGCGCCGTCCTCGTACTCGATCATGCGGATGAAGTCGTTGACGAGCGCCTGCTCGTCGGTCACCGCGTCGCCCGGGAAGCCGACCCGCGCCCACTGCCCGGCCTGGCTGTCGAGCTGGTCGGCGAGCTGCTCCATCGTGAGCGAACCGAACGTCTCGTCGAGCACCTTGACGAGGTCTTCCGCGTTGTCGCGGCGGCCCACGAACGAGTTGAAGCGCGCATCGTCTTCGAGGTCACCGAGGCCCAGCGCCGCGCACAACCCGGTCCAGTACTTGTCCGATTCGAGCATGCCGAGCACGAAGAACTTGCCGTCGCCCGAGCGGTACATGTTCGCCAACGGGTTCTCGGGCCGGCGCCGGTCGAGCTGCACGATGTTGTCCGACTTGATGGCATAGGCACCGGCGATCGTGGCCCCCATCGCCCACAGGCCGGAGCTGAGGAGCGAGACGTCCACGATTGCGCCCTGCCCGGTCTTCTCCCGCCGATAGAGGGCCGCGGCCACGCCGCCCGCGAGGTTCATGCCGGACTGGACGTCACCGAAAGCGGGTCCAGGGAGCATGATCGGGAAGTCGTAGCCCGGCGGAATTGCCGCGGTGGCGACGCCCGGACGGCTCCAATAGGAGATGCCGTCGAAGCCGCCCTTGTTGGCGTCGGGCCCGATCGGCCCGTGCCCGGTACCCCGCCCATAGATGATGCGCGGGTTGCGGGCCAGCACCTGGTCGGCGTCGATCCCGAGCCGGGCGCGGGCCGGCTGCATGAAGTTCGTGAGGAACACGTCGGCTTCGTCGATCAGCGACATCAGCAGCTCGAGGCCGGCCGCGCTGTGGATGTCGATCCCCACGCTCTTCTTGCCGCGGTTGAACACCTCCCACAGCGGCGTCACCCCGCCGTCGCCCGGCTTCACGCCGTACGACACGAGCCCGCGGACGGGATCGCCGGTCTCGGGGTGCTCGATCTTGACCACGTCCGCGCCCCAGTCGGCGAGGGCGGCACCGGCCGACGGGACGAACGCATAGATCGCCAGCTCGACGACCTTCACACCTTCAAGCAGCTGAGACATCCTGCGATCCTTGCCCGTCAGCCGAGGTGGTACAGGTTGGCGGCATTGTCATGGAGCACCTTCTGCAGCACGTCGTGCGGCAGGTTGGAGAGGTTCTGCGAGATGAAGTCCCGCGGGGCCAGGGCGTTGCTCACCGGGCCGGGCGACATGCTCGTCGGGTGCGGGAAGTCGGTCTCGTAGAGGATGTTGTCCGCACCGAGCTCGTCGATGGCGTTCTCGAGCGTCTTGCCGTGCTCGAACCAGAAGCAGGCGTAGATCTGGCGCTTGAAGTACTCGCTCGGGAGCAGGTCGTACTCGGGGTGCTCCTTGGCGACCCCGCACTCGCCCCACATCCAGTCGAGCGCCTGCAGCGCGAAGGGGATCCAGCCGACCCCGCTCTCCACCGACACGAACTTCAGGTCGGGGAACCGATGGCAGATGCCGCCACCGATGAGCGTGGCCACCGTCTTCGCGTTGCCGGTGAAGAACGTGACCGGGAACGATGCGAAGTTGGCGTGCACGCCGGCGGACTCGTGGAGCATCTCGAGGTTCGACGTGTCACCGCTCCCGATGTGGAAGTTGACGGCCATCTCCATCTCCTGCAGCGCCCCCCACAGCCGGTCCCAGTAGGGATCGCTCAGCTTGGGCTGGCCAAAGGTCTCGGGCGCCTGGGAGAAGATGATTCCGCGGTGGCCCTTGTTCCGGCACCGCTCGATCTCCTTGATGCTGAGGTCGATGTCCCAGAAAGGCACGGCCGCGATCGGCACGTAGCGCTTCGGATCGACGCTCGCGAAGTCCGTGAGATAGTCGTTGTACGCCTGCAGCAGGAGCAGCGCGAGCTCCATGTCGCCCAGGTCGGTGAAGCGACCGGCGCCGAAGCCCGACACGTTCGGATAGAGCACCTCGGCATAGATGCCGTACTCGTCCATGATCTGCAGGCGGCCCTCGGGCTGCCAGATCCGGGGGTCGACGAGGTCGATGCTCGCCGGGAGGTTCGGCGGCTCGGTCTCCCAACCAGCCGCCGCGGCCTGGGCGCCGGGGTGCAAGGGGTTGGACCCCGAGTACCACATGTCGACGCCGCGGTCGTCCTTCTCGATGTGCGGCACCAGGTCGCCGTACTTGGCGACCGACACACGCGACGTCCACAGGTCGTACGGCTCGATCACGTGGGTGTCGCAGTCGATGACCTTGACGCCGAGCTGGTCGATGAGATCCATGAAGTTCCCCTCTCTTTGTCGTCATACTATATCATTCATCTACCTGTTGCTTTCGAGGCGAGTGAGGGCGCGGTGCCAACCGAGGAGGTTCGGGGACGGGCGCAAGGGGTCGCCCTGCTGGTCCTCTGCATGAGCGTGCTCGTGGTCGGTCTCGACAACGCGATCGTCACGATCGCCCTCCCAGCCTTCTCCCGCGACCTCCACGCGTCGAACAGCGCCCTGCAGTGGATCTTCGACGGCTACACGCTCGTCTTCGCCGGCCTGCTCGTGACGTCCGGCAGCATCGGCGACCGCTTCGGGCGCAAGACGACGCTCGGCGTCGGCCTCACGATCTTCGCCGCCGGATCCGCAGCCTCGGCCTTCGCCGTGTCCACCCTGATGCTGATCCTCAGCCGAGCGGGCATGGGCGTCGGCGCGTCGCTGATCCTGCCGTCGACCCTCTCGCTGCTCACCCACGTCTTCCCCGAGCCGCAACGCCGGGCCCGGGCGATCGGCGTGTGGGCCGCGGTCGTCGGCCTCGGCGCGGCGGCCGGTCCCGTGCTCGGTGGGCTGCTGCTCGGGCGCTTCTGGTGGGGCTCGGTGTTCCTCATCAACGTCCCCATCGCGCTGGTCGCGCTGGTCGCCGGCCGGTTCGTGCTGCCGGACTCGAAGGATCCGAACAGCCGTGGCCTCGACCCCCTCGGCGCGCTGCTCAGCATCGCGGGGCTCGTCGCCGTGGTATGGGCGATCATCGAAGCGCCGACGCACGGGTGGAGCTCGCCGGCGATCATCCTCAGCCTGGCCGTCGGGATCGCCGTGTTCGCGGCGTTCCTGCGCTGGGAGCGGGCCTGCGGCCAGCCGATGCTCGACCTCTCGCTGTTCCGCAGCCGCCGCTTCTCGGTCGCCAACGGCACGCTCACGATGTGCTTCTTCGTGATGTTCGGGACGCAGTTCCTGTTGACGCAGTACCTGCAGACAGTGCTCGGCTACTCGGCGCTGCAGGCCGGGTTCCGGATGCTGCCGTTCGCCCTCACCCTGCTCGTGATGGGACCGTGCGCGCCGCGCATCGTCGAGCGCGTCGGCACCAAGCTCGTGGTCGGCACGGGCGCGCTGGTGGTCGCCGCCGGCGTGGTCGTGATCCGCGGGGTCCCGGTGACCGACGGCTACAACCACCTCGTCGGCGGCCTCGTGCTGCTCGGCCTCGGCATGGGCCTCGTGATCGCGCCCGTGACCGAATCGGTGATGGGTTCGCTGCCGCACGGGAAGGCCGGTGTCGGCTCGGCCGTCAACGACACGATCAGCCAGATCGGCGGCGTGCTCGGCGTGGCCGTGCTCGGGTCGATCCTGGCCGCCTCCTACGCCCGCGGGGTCGACGCCCGCCTCGCCGAGCTCGCGGCGCCCGCGACGGTGATCGACCGGGCGCGCGGCTCGATCGGCGGGGCCGTGGACGCCGCCGCCTCGCTCGCCGATCCCCTGCGCCCCCAGGTGGTGGCGGCGGCGCGGTCCGAGTTCGTGATCGCGTTCAGCCAGACCCTGCTGCTGGCGATCGCCATCTTGGTCCTGGCCGCGATCCTCACGCTCGCCCGACTGCCCGCACGCTCCGACGACAGCAGGTAGCGCCGTGACCCGCCCAGCCGGCGTCGCCGCCTGCCGTCAGGCCGCGGCGCGCTCGAGGATGTGCACGCCGCAGGCGGAGCCCAGCCCGATGACGTGAGCCAGGCCGACCGTGGCCCCCTCGATCTGGCGATCGCCGGCCTCGCCGCGGAGGTGATGGCAGACCTCCCAGATGTTGGCGATGCCCGTGGCCGAGATCGGGTGGCCCTTCGACTCCAGGCCGCCTGACACGTTGACCGGCGTCGAGCCGTCACGCCACGGGGCGCCCGACTCGAAGAACGGCACGGCCTCGCCCGGCGCGCACAGCTGGAGGTTGTCGTAGTGGACGAGCTCGGCCGTCGCGAAGCAGTCGTGCAGCTCGACGAGGTCGCGGTCCGACGGTGAGACGCCCGCCGCCTCATAGGCCTGCGTGGCCGCGTTGCGGGTCAGGGTGTTGACGTCGGGCAGGACCTGGCAGCCGTCCTGCCACGGGTCGGACGTCAGGACGCTCGCCGACACCTTGACGGCACGCCGGCGCTGATCGGGTCCGAGGGTCTTGAGCTTCTCGCCGGACACCACCACGGCCGCGGCCGCGCCGTCGCAGTTGGCCGAGCACATCGAGCGCGTGTTCGGGTACGCGATCATCACGTCGTTCATGATCTGGTCGAGGCTCATGCGCTTCGTGTAGGTGGCGAGCGGGTTCAGCGTCGAGTGCGCGTGGTTCTTCTCGCTGATCCGGGCGAAGAGCTCGAAGGTGGCGCCGCCGTACTTGTGGCCGTACTCCATGCCGACCTGTGCGAACACGCCCGGCATGCCGTCGGTGCCGATGCGCCCGTCGACCGGAGCCACCGCACCCATGCGGCCCGACCGCTCCCACGTGTCGGCGTCCTTCTTGGCCTGGCCTCCGGCACCGAGGAGGCCCGCGCCTGCGAGCTTCTCGACGCCCACGGCCAAGCCCATGTCGCACTCGCCGGCCTTGATCGCCATGATCGCCGTGCGCAGCGCGGTGGCACCGGTCGCGCAGGCGTTGGCGACGTTGTACACGGGGATGCCGGTCTGCCCGATCTGCTTCTGCAGCTGCTGGCCGTAGCCCGAGACGCCCAGCAGGTTGCCGGCGGCGAGGACGCCCATGTCGCGCATCGTCACGCCGCCGTCCGCGAGCGCGGCCATGGCCGCCTCCGCACCCAGGTCGAGGCTGTCCTTGTCCGGGTGCTTGCCGAACTTCGTCATGCGGATGCCCAAGATCCAGACGTCATCGCTTGCCATCACAGGCTCCTCTCGGGAGGTCGTTCGCGGGCGAGGTCACATCGGCTCGAAGCCGAAGCCGATCGCGTCGGTGCCGCTCGCATCGGTGCCGACCAGGTAGGTCGCGAGGCGCACCTTCATCCCGAGCACGACGTGCTCGGGATCGGGGTCGACGTTGATCAGGTTGCTGCGCACCCTCGTGCCGTCGCAGTCGACGACGGCGGCGACGAACGGCACCGGCACCCCCGGTGCGGCTTGGGCGACGATGGTGAACGAACGGACGACGCCCTCGCTCGGCACGGTGACCTTGGCGAAGTCGGTGCCGAAGCACGACGCGCAGGCGTTGCGCCGCCCGAAGTAGCGGGCGCCGCACGTGCCGCACTCGTTGGCGACGAGGTGCGGCTCGTCGGCGTCGTCGAGCGTCAGGTAGTCGACCAGCGTGATGCGCTCACTCATTCAACTAATGTTAGCCGGAGCCGGGCGACCGGTCGCCAGCGCACGCCTGACGGGAGCGTCAGAGGAACCGACGGTTGGCGAGATCGTCGGGCACGGTGATGCCGAGATCCTCGAGCAGCGGCCGGGTCTCGGCGATGTACTGCCGCCGCAGCGCCTCGTTGTCGAGCTTGCGCAGGCCCCACGTCACATACGACTCCGAGAACTGCGAATCGGAGCGGCCGAACATGTCGAGCGCCGCCGGCCACCAGATCGTGATCTTCTCGTTGGCCTCGGCGAGGCCCTCGGGCGTCGAGCACACGCGCCGCAGGTTCGACAGCCCGAACGTGGCGTGGAACACCTCGTCCTTGTGCAGGCGCTCGGCGACGTTGAGGAGCGGCCGGTACGGCACGTCCTCCCACGTCTCACCGATGTAGCAACCGACGCGGTCGCCCAGCGCGTTGAAGTACGCCATGTCGCAGAACGTGTCGATCGGGAGGTGGAACAGGTACTGCTTGATGGGCTGGACGATCGGCCCGACGCCGAGGCCGGCGAGGATGCGCGAGGTGATCACGCCGTGCTCGACCTCTTGCTGCATCAGCTTGGCGTAGGTCGTCTTCAGCCGCTCTTCGGGTGCCAGAGCCATGCCGCGGGCCCAGAGGTGGCTGAGCAGCTCGGTGTAGTGCGGGTTCGTCGAGTTCTCCAGGTGATGCGTGAGCATCCGCCGGAGCAGTTCGGCGAACTCCTCCGGCATGTCTGGATCGCCCTCTTCGTACACCCGCTGCGCCATTGCAACCGTCATGGCAAGCACCTCCAGGTGGGCACGGTAGGACCCCGCCGGATTTCTGTCAACCCGTCAGTAGAATCAATCCGGCCGCAGGACCTGACCGAGCTCGCGGCCGAGGTCGTCGAAGATCCGGCCGAGCAGGTCGCGCTCGCGGGGCTCCTCGGTCATCTCGCGCGCGCGCCAGGCGAGGCTCGCCATCTTCACGGCGGCGACGACCTCCCAGAACCGCAGCACCGCCGGGTCGACGGTGCGCCCCGCGGCCTTCTCGTAGAGCGCCACCCACGTCGGCTGGTCGACCAGCACGCCGACGAGCCCGGTCCCGGCCCGCCAGGACACGAGCTGGGCCCAAGCGACGTCCTCGACCGGGTCGCCGAGGTGGGCCATCTCCCAGTCGAGGACCGTGCGGATGCCCTCGGGGCCGTACATCAGGTTTCCGGTGCGGTAGTCGCCGTGCACGAGCACGAGCTCGGCCGGCGCCGCCGGGATGTTCGCCTCGAGCCAGGCGATGGCGCTCCGCACGGTCGGCGTCGCGGCCGCGGGGGTCTCGTCGTACGCCGCGGCCCAGCGGCGCACCTCGTCGGCCGCGAGCGCGTCGGGGGCCGGGCGCAGGCGCGCCGGCAGCGTGTCGAGCACCGGGGCGGCGTGGATCGCCGCGAGGATCTCGGCCTTCTGCGTGGCGAACGCGTGGCGGCGCTCGACGTAGTGCTGCTCGCGCATGAGCGGGCCGATCGCCGCCGTGCCCGACACGCGCTCCATCACGAGGAACGGGCGCCGGAGGTCGTGCGTGCCGTCACCGGTGGCGAACACCGCGGGGACCGGGAGCCCATGGCCATGGAGCGCCTGCAGGAGCGCGTGCTCCTCGACCCGATCGAGCGACTGCGCGCCCCGCTCCACGACGCCGGCCGGACCGTCGGCGCAGAGCACCAGCTCGAGCACGTCGCCCGCGGCGGTGCGGGCGTCGAACGTCCACATCTCCCGCGAGTAGCCGCCCTTCAGGCGAGTGAGCCCGTCGACGGTCACGGGCTGACCGAGCGCCGCCGTCATCACGCCGGCGAGATCGTCGAGGGCGAGCTCGGACGGCGCTCTCATGGACGCGGGAGGGACCACTGGGTGGCGATGCCCGCGGCCTCCGCGGGCGACGCGCCATGGAACAGCACCTCATCGGCGCCGGCGTCCAGATAGGCGCGGGCCCGCGCCGCGCAGGCCGCGGTCGACCCGAGCGCCGCGCCCGTCGTGAACCACTCGTCGGGGATGACCTCGGCGGAGGCGACCAGCCGATCACGGGTCAACGCGGTGTCGGCGATGCCCTTGCCGGCGAGCGTGGGGTGGTCGCGGAGGTGCTGCAGGACGCTTGGGTCCCAGCCGTTCCAGCGGGTGATGAGCTCGCCGAGCCCGCGTACCTGGAAGTAGCTCACGGCGCGAGCGCGCACCACGACGTCCTCCCGATCGGCGGCGAGGTCGGGGGCGGCGACGAGCGTGGAGATGATCCGCACCGCGGCGGGATCGCGGCCCGCCTCCTCGGCGGCGCGGCGCACGGTGGCGACCGACTCCGCGACGGCCGCGGTCGTGAGGAACGGGTGCAGGATCACTCCGTCGAACACCCGGCCGGCGAGGTCGAGACCGCGCGGCCCGATGGTTCCGAAGACGATCGGTGGCCCGCCGCCCTCCGGCAGGTCGGCAAAGCGGAGGCTGCCGAACGTGCCGGCGGCGCCGCTCTCCGACACCCGCTCGCCGGCCCACAGCCGGCGCAGGATGCTCACGAGGTGCTCGACGCCGGCCAAAGTCGGCTTCGGCACCCCGAGCGCGGGCGCGAGGGCATCCAGCCCCCGGCCGATGCCCAGCACGAACCGACCGCCCGACAGCGACTGCGTGGTCGCAGCCAGCGCGGCGATCGTCAGCGGGTGGCGCGTGCCCTGGTGGATCAGCGCGGTGCCGATCGTGAGGTCGCGCGTCGTGGCCGCGACCGCACCGCACACGACGCCGGCTTCCTTCACGTCGAGCCGCTCGCTGACCCACACGCCCCCGAAGCCCGCCCGCTCGGCATCGTGCGCCTCGGCCAAGGCCACCACGGGGTTGGCGACGCGGCCCGGCGTCACGTAGATGCTCAGCTCGGCATGGCGGGCCGCGGCCGCGGCCGCCCCGGTCGGGGAGGTCTTGCCGGCCTGGATCAGGTCAGAGGCCACGCCACTGCGGTGCACGCTTCTCCATGAACGCCGTCGCCCCCTCGCGATGATCATCAGTGAGCTTCAGCACGCTCTGCCCGAGCCGCTCGAGCTTGCGCCCCGTCTCGGCGTCGACGTCGGTGCAGGTGTTGAGCACCAGCTTGGCCATGCCGATGGCGAGCGGTGCGAGCTGGCCCAGACGGGCCGCCAGCTCGAGCGCACCATCGAGGGCCTGGCCCTCGGGCCGCACCTCGGTGGCCAGCCCCATCTGGAGCGCGGCGTCGGCAGTCAACGAGCCGCCGAGCATCACCAGCTCCTTCGCCCGACCGAGGCTGACGTGCTTGACCAGGCGCGAGCAGCCACCGCTGCCCGGGATCAACCCGACCTTGGCCTCCGGCATGACGAACCGCGCCCGCTCGGAGAGCACGCGGAAGTCGCACGAGAGCGCGAGCTCGAAGCCGCCGCCGGCGGCGACGCCGTCGATGGCGGCGATCACCGGGATCTCGATCGCCTCGATGGTGTCGAAGACGTCGTGGATCCCCCGGGCCGCGGCGCGGAAGCCACGCGTCCCCATCGCGGTGAGGTCACCCATGCCCGAGACGTCCTCACCGGCGGAGAACGCCCGGCCGGCGCCGGCGAGCACCAGGCAGCGCAAGGTCTGATCGTTGGCCGCCCGATCGATCGCGTCCCGCATCTCGCCGCGCATCTCGGCGTTCCAGGAGTTGAGGCGGTCCGGGCGGTTGAGGGTGAGGACGCGCACGCCCGCCGGCTGGTCGTCCTCGAGGAGGTACTGGTAGCCCATCAGGGCCGCCCGAGGTCGATGACGGCGGTGATGACGACGGTGCCGTCGGCCTTGCGCACCTCGATGCCGGTCTCGGTCGGCACGACCTCGAGCCGGTCACCGGGGAACACGGGCGCCCGCAGACGCGCCTCGACGCCGCGCAGCTGCGCGGCGCCGAACTGCGCGACGAGCACGTCGATCGCCAGGGCCAGCGTGAGCGGGCCATGCGCGATCACCGACGGCAACCCCGCCTTCTTGGCAAAGTCGTCGTCCAGGTGCATGGGGTTGAAGTCGCCGACCGCCTCGGCATACCGCGCGATCTGCTCGCGGGTCACCTGCTCGGTCGTGCCGGGTTGGATCGAGCTCACGTTGCTCCTCGTTCGATGAACGTCGTGGTCTGCGCCTGGATGAGCTCGCCGCCCGCGTCACGGAACTCCGCCAGAACGACCGCGAACTGGTTGCCGTTCTTCTCGTAGACGTCGTCCACCATCACGCGCACGGACACGTCCTCGCCCACCTCGAACGGCCGGCGCCATTGGTAGCCCTGGCCGGTGAGCAGCGCGCGGCTCAGGTCCATGTCGAGGGCCTTGACCAGCGGCGCATCGCCACCAACCGTGGCCCCGAACCAGGTCACCAGCCCTGCCGTCTCGGCTGCGCTGGGCGTGCCGATCGCCGCGCCGAGCGCCTCGAGCTGCTTCAGCTCCACGGTGAGCGAGTCCTCGTGGATCGTCGTTCCCTTTGCATCAAGCTTCATGGTTTCCCCCTTGTGGTCGAACCCCTCGCCATACCAGGTGCTTGATGCACCGACGGGGAGCCATATTTGCTTTCATCTGGAGACGTGTTTTCAGTTGATCGCCCTCGCACGATCGCCCCAATACGGGGCGCGCAGCTCGCGCTTGAGCACCTTGCCCGCGGCGTTCAGCGGGAGCGCATCGACGAAGTCCACCGATGTCGGACACTTGTAGTGCGCCAACTGCTCGCGGGCGAGCGCGATGATCTCGCTCGGGTCGGGGTCGGCGTTGGGGACGGCCACGACCACCGCCTTCACGGTCTCGCCCCAGCGCTCGCTCGGCACGCCGATCACCGCGACCGCGGCGACCTCGGGGTGCGACATGAGCACGTTCTCGACCTCAGCGGGATACACGTTCTCGCCGCCCGAGATGATCATGTCTTTGACCCGGTCGTGGATGTAGAGATAGCCGTCGTCGTCGACGTAGCCGGCATCACCCGTCTTCAACCAGCCCGCCTCGGTGAGCACCGCCGCCGTCTCGTCGGGCTTGCGCCAGTAGCCCAGCATGTTCTGCGGGGTCCGGACCCAGATCTCGCCGACCTCGCCCGTTGCGGCCTCCGTGTCGCTGCCTGCGAGCACGATGCGCACCGCGGCCCCCTCGACCGGGCGACCGGCGGACCGCAACCGGTGCGGGTTGGGGCCGGTGGGGTCGTGATCCTCCGGCGGCAGCACGGTGACCGTGCCGGTGGTCTCGGTGAGGCCATAGACCTGGATGAACCGGCATCCCAACGTGGAGACCGCTCGCCCGAGCAGATCGTTGCTGACCGGTGAGGCGCCGTAGACGATGTAGCGAAGCCGCGAGAAGTCCATCGTGTCGACGCCCGGAACCCCGAGCATGAGCTGGAGCACGGCCGGCGCGACGAACATGTTGGTGACGCCCTGCTCGACCACGATGCGGAGCATGTCGGCCGGATCGATCTCCCGAACCAGCACCGTGACGCAGCCCGTCGACATCCCGATCAACGCATAGCCGCAGCCCCCGATGTGGAACAGCGGCAGCGGCACCAGGTTGATGCTGGTCTCCTCGAAGCCGAGCATCTCCGCGCCGCGCACGAGCTCGATGAGGTTCCGATTCGTGAGCATGACGCCTTTGGGAACACCGGTCGTCCCCGACGTGTAGAGCTGCAGCACGACGTCGTCGTCCGCGCTGTCGGCGGACGGATCCGTGGCCGAACATGCGTCGCGCCACTCGGCATAGCTCGGGTAGGGATCGCTGGCGCCGATCACCAGGATCGTCTTGACGAACTCCAAGAGCGGCTCGACGGCGGTGGCGAGCGGCAGGAAGTCGGTGCCCACGACCAGCACCGTCGCCCGCGAATCGTTGAGCAGGACGGCCAGCTCCCGGGCCACGAGGCGCCAGCTGATCGACACGGCGACCGCGTTCAGCTTGGCGCAGCCGAACAGCACCTCGAACGTCTCGATCGAGCTCTTCTCGAGGATGGCGACCCGGTTGCCGGCGCCGATGCCGTCGGCTTCGAGCGCGACGGCGACCTGGCTGGACCGGGCGTCGAGCTGCGCCCAGGTGCAGGACTGCTCGCCGACCACGATCGCCTGGTGCGCACCGCGCAGGACGCCGTTGGCCCGCACGATGTCCGCCACCGTGGCGGGCGCGGTGCCGAGCCACGCGGGCGTCACCTCGGTCACCCGGTCGACGACCCGACGGATGACCGCGAGCGCCTGCGTCGCGGTGCCGAGGAGCTCGTCGCGCGTCGCGCCGACGAGCGGTCCACCCGAGCGCGCCACCAGCGGATCGGTGGCGCCGACGACGGCCATGCCGGCCTCGACCTCGATGAGATCGATCGTCGGCGGATCACCCGACAGCACGCCGTCGCGCCACTCGATCATGACCGGGCTCCCGTTGCGGATGCCACGGACCACCACAGGAGGGCCCCCTCGACCTTCTGCGTCCGCCACGTTCAGATCCGCTCGATGAGCGTGGCGGTCCCCATCCCCCCGCCGGTGCACATGGCCACGAGCGCCGTGGAGAGATCGCGGCGCTCGAGCTCGTCGAGCGCCGTCTGGATCAGCATCGCCCCGGTGGCGCCGATCGGGTGGCCGAGGGCTATCGCGCCGCCGTTGACGTTTACCTTGTCGGGGTCGAGGTCGAGGTCGCGGATCGTCTTCATGGGCACGGTCGCGAACGCCTCGTTGATCTCCCACAGGTCCACGTCGGCCACGGTCATGCCGGCTCGATCGAGGCAGCGCTGCGCGGCGGCGCCTGGCGCGGTGAGCATGATCACCGGCTCGGACCCGGCCACCCCGCTCATCACGACGCGGGCCCGGGGCGCCAAGCCATGCGCGGTCGCGTAGTCCGAGCTGGCCACGAGGATCGCCGCCGCGCCGTCGACGACACCCGACGAGTTCCCCGCGTGGTGCACGTGGTCGACGGCCGCGACCTGCGGATACACCTGCCGGCACATCTCGTCGAACGAGGTGTCGTACCCGTCGAGGACCAGCGAGCCGAGCTTGGCGAAGGAGGCGTCGAGCTTGGCCAGGCCCTCCAGCGTCGTGGACGGCCGCGGGTGCTCGTCATGGTCGAGCGCGATCGTCCCGTCGGGGTTGTGGATGGGGACCACGCTGCGCTCGAAGCGTCCCTCCGAGAGCGCCTGCGCGGCCCGCTCCTGGCTGCGCAGCGCGAAGGCGTCGACGTCCTCGCGGGAGAAGCCTTCGAGCGTCGCGATCAGGTCCGCCGAGATGCCCTGCGGCACGAACGGGAACGCCTCGCGGAGCTTGGCGTTGCCGGCGGCGAAGTCGGCGGGCGCGTCCTCGGCCGGCCAGCGCGACATCATGTCGACGCCGCCGCCGACGACCAGCTGCTGCTGGCCCGACTGCACGCCCATGGCCGCGAAGGTGACCGCCTGCTGGCCCGAGCCGCACCAGCGGTTGAGCGTCACGCCCGGCACCTCGATCGGCCAACCGGCGGCGAGCACCGCCTGCCGGCCGATGTCGCACCCGTGATCGCCGACGGAGTTGCCGTTGCCCATCACCACGTCGTCGACCTCGGAGGGATCGATCCCGACCCGATCGCGCAGCGCGTTGAGCACCTGCCCGAGCAGCTCCTGCGGGTGGATGTGGTGGAGCGAGCCGTTCGCCTTCCCCTTGCCCCGGGGGGACCTCACGCCATCGATGATCCAGGCCTCTGACATCGCGTCCTCCGTCTTAGAACGTGCTGCCGCGAAGGGCGGTCCCGCAGCACCGAAGACGGTATGGCCGAGCCGCGACTTTTGTCAACCGATGAGTCGAATAATTTATTGATTAAGTCCGAATGGGTGGAAACACCAGCGCGACGCACGCCTCGGCGAACCCGTCCGCGCTGTCGCGAGCCGGGTCGAACCACTTGTACGACCAGCTCGTCATCCCGAGCACGGCGTGGGCGACCGTGCGGGGGTCGGCCTTCGCGATGTGGCCCGCGTCCATGGCCGCCCCGACCGCCGACACGAAGTGCCGGACGTAACGACGCTCGTTCGGCTCGATGTCCGCCATGGCCTCGTCGGTGAGGCCGGCTCGGTGGTCGAAGAACACCGCGAACAGCGACGGGTCGCGGACGACCAGGTGGGCCTGATGGCGGATCAGCGCCGAGAGCCGGTCCTTGGGGTCTTCGATGTGGCCCAGCGCCTCGACCTGTTCCAGGGCGGTGGTGATGGCACGGTCGAACACGAGTCGCAGCAGGTCGCTCTTCTTCTTGACGTAGTAGTAGAGGCTGGCCTTGCGGAGCCCGAGCGCCGCGGCCACGTCGTCGAGCGAGCCGGACTCGTAGCCCTGCGCGGTGAACACCTCGGCGGCCACGGTCACGATGTTCTCGAGGCGCTGGCGGTACTCGGCGCTCGGTTCGAGGTTGCGGGGGCGACCCCGCTTGCGCGGAGCGGCCGGGGACGGCGCCGGCGCATCGTCCGGTTCGGCGGCCGGCCCTGCGGCTGGAGGGGTCACGGCCCCTCGTCCCCCGCCGTTGGCGACGCCGCCGCCGCGAGCTGCGCCGTGTCCTCGAGGTTCTGCAGCCTGACCTCGCCGCGGGCGACGAGCCGGCCATCGTCGCCGCGCACCTCGACGAGCCAGAGCTGCTGGAGGCGGCCCCGGTGCACCGGCGTGGCCGTGGCCGTGACCGTGCCGGACCGCAGCGCGTGCAGGAAGTCGGTGTGGTTCGACACGCCGACCGCGGATCCGCGGTCGGCGATCCACAGCCCACCGCCGATGCTCGCCGCCGTCTCGACCAGCGTGCACCACACGCCCCCGTGCACGATCCCGTGCACCTGGAAGAGCTCGTCGCGGACCGGAAGGGTGACGACGACCCGATCGCCGGACGCCTCGGCGACCTCGAGGCCCACCAGCCGGTTGAACCCGCGGATGTGGAGGGCCGGGCGGAACACCGGATCGGACACCAACGCCACCTCGTTCGATCGATCGACTGTGCGGTCGATGGTAAGCGAGGGCCCCGACCGGCCCGCAGGTCCGATGTCAGTCGCCGGCCGCCACCGCGGGTTCGGCCACGCGGTCGAGCGCGAACAGGCGGCGCACGTCCTCCGCCGTCGCCGGTTCCAGGCCCTCGTCCCGCGCCAGCTCGACGGCCCAGCGGACGAGGTCCGCATTCGTCTCGGTCGGGAAGGCATCGGGGTTGTCGCCGAGGCCGACGCGGATGTGCGCGCCCCGGCGCATGGCGTGGCGCAGGATCGCCTCGTTGCGCTCGCGCGACGCCATCATCGCCGGGACCACCGTGGGCTCCATCTCGGCGGTGACGTGGGTCAGCAGGGCATCGACGCCGGCAGGAGACGGATCGGCGCCCTTGATGAAGCGGTCGATGACGAAGATCTTGAGGGCGACGGGCGCGCTGATGAGGCCCGCCTCGAGCGCGTGCCGCGTCCAGCGGATGTCGCTCAGCTCCTGCGTGCACACGGTCGGCACCAGGCCGCGGCGCACCATCTCCTCGAGCTCGGCCGGCGTGTCGCCCTTGCTCGCGCCCATGGTCTCGATGTCGAAGCCGATCTCGTGGAACGACCGCGTGGCCTCGTCCCAGGTGACGTTCCCGACGCCCTGGAAGACGTCGAACGGGCACATGAACATCGGGGCGCCGGCGGGCGGCGCGTCGAGCAGGTCCCAGATCGCGCTGAAGTCGCCGTTGTAGCTCGGGTACATGATCACGTCGGCCCGGGCACCGATCCCCGCCATCTCGGCCCGATACACGTCGGCCGCCGTCCAGACCTGGACGCCGTCGTCATCGCGAGCATGGAAGTGCAGGACCGCCGCGCCCGCCTCGGCGCACGCGACGCCGGCCTCGATCACCTCGTCGACCCCATACGGCACGTTGGGGTTCTTGTCCTTCGTGGCCCACTCGTTGAGCCCGACCTCGATGATGACCTTGCCGTCCGCGACCAAGCCCACGGGGCCTCCCCTCGATCTCGTGTGTCCGCATTGTCCGTGCCGGTCGCGATCAAGTCAAACTATTGTAGGGATTAGCCGACGTCGTTCGGGCTAGGGTCCGGCACAAGGGGGCGTGATGATCACGTTGCGAGACGGTGCTGCTTGGGAGGCGGGCTCGGCCGACGGGGTCATCCGCGACATCCGCCAGCCCGTGCCCGACGACGGCCGGCTGTCGGGCGCGGTCATGCTGCTCGGCGACCCGGTCTCGGGGCCCGCGATCTCGATGTCGATCGAGGGCCGGCTGTTCCCCCGGAAGGCCCCCGTGCACATGCACAAGACCGACACGTTCCGCATGGCGCTCAACGACCCGCTCGTGGTCGGCCGGTCCACCTACCAGCACGGCGGGTTCCGCCTCCAGCAGGCCGACACGTTCTACGGGCCCGAGCTCTGGACCGACGAGGTCGGCACCAACCAGGTGCTGATCATGGCGGACCGCCGCGGGGTCAAGCCCTACCTCCCCGACGAGACCAAGCAGGGCGCGATCGACCTCGCTCTCGAGGACTCCGACGACCTCTTGGCCACCAGCGACCACCTCCCGCGCGACGCCGTCGTCGACCACGAGATCGCGAACGACCTCGGCGCCGAGCTGCACGCCGGGCATTGGGACGCCGCGTTCGCCGGCTCGGCCACGTGGCCGCAGCTGAGCGACGGCAGCCGCCTGGGCATCGTGGCCATGGGTGACCGCGTCCACGGCCCGCTGCTCCTGTTCTGGGACCGTCCGGCGGACGCCGCCGAGCTGCCGGGCTTCGCGGCGACCACCGACCTGGTGCGCCTGGTGGTCGAGGGCTCCTGCACGGTCGCTGGCGTCGAGCTCGGCCGCCTCGGCTTCCGCCTCCAGCAGGCCGGCACCCGCCACGGGCCGTCGCAGCCGGGCCCGGCGGGGGCGCAGGAGCTCTGGGTCGTGGCCGACCGGCGCGAGGCGCCGAGCCGGTTCGACGCCCCCGCCTCGACCGAGTCGGCGCGGCTCGTCGACGACGTCGTCACGCGGCTCGCGCCGCCGTACGCCTAGCCGCTCGGCCGCTCGACCGACCGGTGACCACCACCTCCCACCCCGCCGCCACCGAGGGCACGCCGCTCGGCGCCGCCCTCGCCGCGCTGGCAGACGCCGACCCGCAGCGCACGGCCATCACCCACGAGGGACGCTCGATATCACGGGCCGCGCTGGAGCAGCGGACGAACCGCCTGGCCCGCGCCTACGCCCGCTTGGGCGTGACGCCCGGGGCGTTCGTCACGATCGGCCTGCCAAACGGCATCGAGCTCTACGAGGCCGCCATCGCCACGTGGAAGCTCGGCGCGATCCCCCAGCCGGTGTCGGCGGCGCTGCCCGGACGCGAGGTCGCCGCCATCATCGAGCTGGCCGACCCGGCCCTCGTGGTCGGGATCGCGGCGCCGCCGGGGTCGACCTGGCCGGCGGTCGCCGCCGGGTACGAGCCCGCCGCAACCCTGTCCGACGCGCCGCTCCCGCCCGTCGTGTCACCGTCGTTCAAGGCTCCGACCTCGGGCGGCAGCACGGGCCGGCCCAAGATCATCGTGTCGTCGCAGCGGGCCACGGTGGAAGAGGTCGTCGGCCTCGCCGGACCGCTGCGCATGGTGCCCGAAGGCGTGCACCTCGTGACCGCGCCGCTCTACCACAACGCCCCGTTCAACACGTCGGTGTGCGCGCTGCTGATCGGGTGCGAGCTGATCGTGATGTCGCGCTTCGACGCGGCCCGCGCGCTGCAGCTCATCGACGAGCACCGGGTGGACTGGATGTACGCGGTGCCCACGATGATGTTGCGCATCTGGCGGCTGCCCGAGGTCGAACGGCTGAAGCCGGACCTCTCGTCGCTGCGCACCCTGTTCCACCTCGCCGCGCCCTGCCCCGAGTGGCTGAAGCGGGAGTGGATCGAGTGGCTCGGTCCGGACCGGATCCTCGAGCTCTACGCCGCCACCGAGGCCCAGGCGGCGACGCTCATCGACGGCCACGACTGGCTCGCGCATCCCGGCTCGGTCGGCCGGGCCTACCTGGGCGAGATCACGATCCTCGGCCGCGACGGCACGCCGGCCCCGCCCGGCGAGATCGGCGAGGTCTGGATGCGCCGCGGCCCCGACGAGCCCAGGCCCTATCGCTACATCGGGGCCGAGCCTCGCCAGCGCGCCGGCGGGTGGGAGTCGGTGGGCGACCTGGGCTCGATGGACGAGGACGGCTACCTGTACTTGAGCGACCGCGACGCCGACCTCATCCTGGTGGGCGGGGCCAACGTCTATCCCGCCGAGGTCGAGGCCGCGCTCGACGAGCATCCCGCCGTGCAGTCCTCGTGCGTGATCGGCCTGCCCGACGACGACCTCGGCAACCGCGTGCACGCCATCGTCGAGCTGCGCGAGGACGTCGGCGACGACGAGCTGCTCGCCCACCTCGCACAGCGCCTGGCCCGCTACAAGCTGCCGCGGTCGGTCGAGCGCGTCGCTGCGCCCCTGCGTGACGACGCCGGCAAGGTCCGGCGCTCCGCCCTGCGGGCCGCGCGCTTGTAGCGGTCAGCCGCCGATCGTCACCACGACCTTGCCGGTCGCCTTGCGGTCGATGATCTGCCGCAGCGCCGTGGCGGCCTCCTCCAGGGGATACGTGGCGGACACGTGCGGGTGGATCTTCCCGGCCCCCCACAGCCGCAGCAGCTCGGCCACGATCGCCCGGTGGTTCGCCCGGTCGCGCATGGCGGCACGGCCCCAGATCACGCCGACGATCGAGGTGCCCTTGAGCAGGGGCAGGTTGAGCGGGATGCGGGGGATCTCTCCCGCCGCGAAGCCGATCACGAGGAACCGGCCGGCCCAGGCCGTCGCCCGCAGCGCCGGCTCGGTGTAGGGCCCGCCGACGGCGTCGTAGACCACGTCGGCGCCCTCGCCGTCGGTGAGCTCGCGCACGCGCTGCTTGAGGTCTTCCTCGTCGTAGTTGATGGTCATCGCGGCGCCGTGCTCACGACAGAGCACGAGCTTCTCCTCGGACGAGGCGGCGGCGATCACGCGCGCCCCGTGCGCGGCGCCCAGCTCGACCGCGGCGAGGCCGACGCCTCCGGACGCGCCTAGCACGAGCAGCGTCTCGCCCGGCTGCAGGTGGGCCCGGTCGTGGAGCGCGTGGTACGACGTGCCGTAGGCGTAGATGAACGCCGAGGCGTGGACGAGATCGACGGCGTCGGGAACCGGCACGCAGAGCTCGGCTGAGACCACCGCCTTCTCGGCGAGGCCGCCGGTGGCCGCGGAGAGGAACACCCGATCCCCGATGCGGACGGAGTCGACCCCCGCGCCGAGCACGCTGACGATGCCGGCAACCTCGCTCCCGGGCGTGAACGGCGGGTGCTGGCGGACCTGATAGCGGTCCTGGAGCGTGAGCACGTCAGGGAAGTTGACCGCGCAGGCCTTGACGTCGAGCACGACCTCACCGGGCCCGGGGGTGGGCTCGGGCACCTCTTCGAGCAGGAGGCCCTCGGGCGGGCCGTACTCCTTGCAGACGATCGCTCTCATCCTGCGGTGCTCCTCATCCGGCCGGGTCGATCGGGGGGTACGGGTTGTGGTGCAGCGCCAGGCCCGGCCGGGCCCACGTGGCGGTGCGCAGGGTGCCCGTGCCCGAGCACGTCAGGTAGGCGGTGCGCAGGTCGGCGCCGCCGAAGCAGATGTTGGTCGTGACCCGGTCGCCGGTCGGCACGTCGACGGCCGTGCCGTCGGGCGCGATGTCGACGATGCCGCCCTTGCGGATCGACGCGACGCACACGTGCCCGGCGCTGTCGACCTTGAGCGAGTCGAAGACGTTGTCGCGGGCGTCGGCGTAGAGCAGGCGGCCGCGGTCGTTGCTGAACGGGGACGCCACCTCGCCCGGGCCGTCCAGCGGCCACCAGTAGACCCGCGCGAGCGGCGTCATCGCGACGTAGAGCGTGGTGCCGTCGGGCCCCAGGCCGACCCCGTTCGGGCCGTCGAGGCCCCAGCTCACGCAGCGGATCTCGGAGCCGTCCGCCCGCGCGTAGAAGAGCCCACCGAGATCGTGGACGCGTTCGCGTCGGTGGCCCGGATCGGTGAACCACAGCCCGCCGGCGCCGTCGAACACGAGGTCGTTGGGTGCGCACAGCGGCTCGCCGTCGCAGGCCTCGTAGATGGTCTCGACCCGTCCGGACTCCAGGTCGACCGCCTGGATGCGACCGCCGGAGTAGTCCGCGGCGGGACCGACCGGCACCAGTCGCCCCCGGTCGCGGTCCCATGAGAAGCCGCCGTTGTTGCAGATCCACACGCGGCCGTCCGGCCCGAAGGCCGCGCCGTTCGGGCCGCCGCCGCACTCGGCCACGACGTCGACGTCGCCGGTCGGCGTCACGCGCGTGAGCGTGCCGCGCGCGATCTCGACCACGAGGACGCTGCCGTCGGGCAGCGCGACCGGTCCCTCCGGGAACTGGAGACCGGTCGCGACGACGGCCATCTCGGTCGGCGGCGCGGCGGTCACGAGGCGCCGCTCACGATCGCCTCGGCCCACGTCTCCGCGCAACGCAGCCAGGTCTCCAGGTCGCCGCGCTCGGGGGTCAGCACGCAGTGGTCCACGCCGGCCTCGCCATGCGCGACGACCACCTCGACCAGCTCCTCGACCGGCTGGTCGGGCGGGCAGGTCAACCGCATCGAGATCGTGAAGTCCGGGCCGGGCCGTGCCTCGCGCAGCCGGTCGACCACGGGCTTCAGCTCGGCGGGCGCCATGCCCAAGCCGTGGTAGCCGTCGGCCAGCCGCGCCGCCCGCGCCAGCGCGGCATCGCTCGTTCCGCCGAGCCAGAGGGGGATCCGGTGCGCCGGCTTCGGCAGGAGGCGCATGTCGTGGAAGGCGTAGTGCTCGCCCTCGTAGGACGTGGGGTCGGTCTCCCAGCTCGCTCGGAGCACCGCGACGATCTCCTCGAGGCGGGCGCCCCGGTGGTCGAACCCGGCCCCGAGCGCCTCGTACTCGCGTGCCGACCAGCCGATCCCCGCCCCGAGGATCACCCGGCCACCGGCCAGGTCGTCGAGCGAGGCGAGCGTGTTGGCCAGCGCCAGCGGGCTCGCGTACTGCGGGAGCACGAGGACGCTGGTGCCCAGGCCGATCGTCGACGTCACCGCCGCGGCAAACGCGAGCGACTGCAGCGGGTCGTAGAGATAGGGCGGCGGGTACGGCTGCTCGCTCGGCACCACGAGGTGATCGCTGACCCACACGTCGTCGAAGCCGAGGTCCTCCGCCTGGCGCGCCACGCGCTGGATGGCGCCGGTGACCGCGGCGCGTCCGTACTGGGGCAGGTGCAGGCCGAGCTTCACCGGAGCCCGACCCGGGTGGCCAGCGCCTGCAGCACCTTGTCGAGCCCGCCCGGCTCGCGCATGCCGCGACCGGCGACGCCCACGCTGAAGTGCGAGAAGCCCAGGTCGACCAGGCGGCTCAGCGTCTTGTCGTCGTCGGGATAGCCGGTGTGGAGCACGACGTGCTCCGGGTCGCGCCCGGCGTCGACCGCCGCGTCGCGCAGGTGGCCCAGCAGCACCTCGAGCTCATCGGGCGTGCCCGTGCCCGGGAACCATCCGTCGCCGATGCGACCGGCTCGGCGGGCGGCCCGCACGGTGTCGCCGCCGACGATGATCGGGGGTCCGCCGGGCTGCACGGGGTGGGGCAGCGACGTGCAGTCGGTGAACGACACGTAGTCGCCGCTGAACGAGGCGGGGGCGTCCGACCAGAGGCGGCGCAGCACGGCGACGTACTCGTCGGCGCGGCGGCCGCGGTCGGCGAACGGCACCCCGAGCACCTCGAACTCCTCGGCCAGCCAGCCCACCCCGATCCCGAGGCTCACCCGCCCTCCCGAGAGCACGTCGAGCGAGGCGACCTGCTTGGCCACGACGAACGGGTCGCGCTGGGGCAGCACGAGGACGGCCGTGCCGAGGCGGATCCGAGCGGTGCGCGCGGCCACGTACGCGAGCCAGATCAGCGGGTCGGGTGCGTCCATCCGCGGGCCCCCCGCCGGGAACGTGCCGTCCGCGCTGTAGGGATAGGGCGAGCGGATCTCGCCGGGGAACACCACGTGCTCCGAGGTCCACAGGGCGGTGAACCCGAGCCCTTCGGCCGTCTCCGCCACCTCGGCGGCCAAGGCCGGTTGGGCCATCGCGCCCGCCCCCACCAGGGTCAGCCCGAACGTCGGTCCCGTGCCGCTCATGAGATCCCCTGCCTCTAGCCGAAGGGTCGCCCGTCCGCTACGATCACACAATAGTCTAATCTATCTGTCTAATTGACCGGTACTGAGCGGCCGGTGCTCGAAGGGGGAGCGAGTGACCAAGCCCATGGAAGGCCTGCGGGTCGTGGAGGTCGCGTTGTACGGCTTCGTGCCGAGCGCGGCGGCCGTGCTGTCGGACTGGGGAGCCGACGTCCTCAAGATCGAGCACCCCGTCACCGGCGACCCGGTGCGTGGCCTGGTGGCCTGGGGCTTCGACCCCAAGGAGCAGGGCATCAGCTACCTGTGGGAGATGTTCAACCGCGGCAAGAAGAGCGTGGGCCTCGACATCCGCAACGACGAGGGCCGCGAGGTCCTGATGAAGCTCGTGGAGCAGGCCGACGTCTTCCTCACCAACTTCCTCGGTGATGCCCGCCGCAAGCTGGGCATCGAGGCCGAGGACATCCAGGCCCGGAACCCCAAGATCATCTACGCCCGCGGCACCGGCCACGGCCCCAAGGGCCCCGACGCCGACAAGGGTGGGTTCGACGCGATCTCGTACTGGGGTCGCAGCGGCACGGCCGTCGCGGCGATGCCGCCCGACTACGGCTACCCGATCCAGCTCCCCGGCCCGGCGTTCGGCGACATCCAGGCCGGCGCCCAGCTCGCCGGTGGCATCGCCGCGGCGCTCTTCCTCAGGGAGAAGACCGGCGAGGGCTCGGTCGTCGACGTCTCGCTCATGAGCGCCGGCCTCTGGGCCGGGCAGGCCAACGTCATCGGCGCCAACCTGATGGACGTGGACGTGATGCCGTCGCCCGACCGGCAGCGGCCGAACAACCCCCTCGGCAACATCTACCGCACGGCCGACCACCGGTTCCTGATGCTCGGCTTCCTCGAAGCCGACCGCTACTGGGGCCACTTCTGTGCCGCGATCGGTCGCCCCGACCTCGAGCACGACCCCCGGTTCGTCGACGCCGACGCCCGCCTGGCGAACGTCGAGGCGTGCGTCGACGAGCTCGACAAGACCTTTGCCGAGCGCACGCTCGACGAATGGAAGCCGCGGCTCGACTCGCAAGAGGGCCCCTGGGCGGTCATGACCAATCCTCGTGAGGTGGCGGCCGACGAGCAGGCGATCATCAACGGCTACTTCCAGCCCGTGACCTACGAGTCGGGCCACACGCTCCCGCTCGTGGCCGCCGCGGCGCAGTTCGACCAAGAGCCGGCCTCGCTCACCCGCGGGCCCGAGCACGCCGAGCACACCGAGGAGGTCCTCCTTGAGCACGGCTACGACTGGGACGATCTCATCCGCCTGAAGGAGTCCGGCGCGATCAGCTGACGGCCGCGCGCCGGACCGCAGCACCACGACAGCCCGGCGGCCGAGCCGCAGACACGAGAGGACGACATGAGCGCAGACCTGAACGAGACCGTGGCCCGACTCGAGCGGGCCGAATGGGCCCGCAGCGCGATCGCCCGCTACATCCGCGCGATGGACAGCGGCGACATCGAGGGCCTGGCCGCCCACTTCGACAAGAGCGCCTTCTTCAACGGCGCCGACGGCGTGGACCGCGACGGGCGCGACGCCATCGTCGAGTTCTTCGGTGAGCTGTTCGCCACCGCCGGGACCGGTGGCGCCCACCACCTGGTGACCAACATCGACGTCGAGGAAGCCGAGGCCGACCGCACGGTCGTCCGGTCCACCTTCGCCCTCGTGTACGCCGCCGGCGAGGCCTCGTTCATCGGCGCCGGCACCTACTACGACGTGTTCGTCGCCCGCGACGGCGCAGCCGTGTGCATCGAGAAGCGGATCACGCTCGACGACATGCTGCCGCTCCAGTCCCCGGCCCAGCTGGGCTGAGCGCGCCGCACCACGGAAGTGGGCTGGGTTGCGGTCGTTGGGACGACCGAACCCCAGCCCAGTTCGGGTGGTGGGGTGGGTCAGCTGGCGGCCGCGGTGTCGACCGCGAGGTAGCGGTCGAACACGTCGCTGTGGCGGACGTCGCCCGGCGAGCCCGAGAACACGATCTGGCCGCGGTCGAGGATGTAGACCACGTCGGCGATCGCCAGCGCGCGGTCGACGTACTGCTCGACGACCAGCAGCGACGTGCCCTCGCTCGCCAACCGCGACAGGAACGCGAACACCTGATCGACGACCAGCGGCGCGAGTCCCATCGACGCCTCGTCGACGAGGACGACGCGGGGCTTGGTCACGTACGCGCGGGCCAGCGCGAGCATCTGCTGCTCGCCGCCGCTCAGCTGGCCGGCCAGCTGCTTCGCCTTGCGACCGATCACCGGGAACGCCGCGGCCGCTCGTTCCAGGGCGTCGCGTCGCTCGCCCCGCGGCGCGTAGACCACGAGGTTCTCGCGCACGGTGAGCGACGGGAAGATGCCCCGGCCCTCGGGGATGTGGCACAGGCCGAGGCGGGCCATCTTGTCGGCCGACGCGCCGGTGACGACCTCGTCGTGGAGCCGGACCTCGCCGGCCGAGGACCGCAGGAGGCCCGAGGCCGAGCGGAGCAGGGTGGTCTTGCCGGCGCCGTTGGGGCCGAGCACGACGGCGACCCCGTTCTCCGGCACGGCGATCGAGACGTCGCGGAGGACGGTGGTGTCGTCGTAGCCGGCGACGATCCCCCGCAGCTCGAGGATCGGCGGGTTGAGCGTGGTCACGGGTTCCCTTCCGTCATCGACGTCAGCCATCGGTCGGAACCCCGACGGTCAGGGGGGCATCGGGGACGTCGTCCAGCTCGACTGGTGGTGGCAGCGCCGCCGAGTCGGTGCCCAGGTAGGCGGCCCGCACGACGTCGCTCGCCAGCATCTCGGGCGTCGAGCCCTCGAAGATGAGCTGGCCGAAGTCGAGCACGTAGACGTGGTTGCAGATCTGCTGCACCAGCGCCATGTCGTGCTCGACGATCAGCACGCCGACGTCGAGCTGCTCCACGGCGCGCTGGAGGATCTCGCCGAAGCGCCTCGTCTCCGAGTGATCGAGGCCCGACGACGGCTCGTCGAGCAGCAGCATGTCGAACGGTCCGGCCAGTGCACGGGCCAGCTCCAGCAGCCGGCGCTGGCCGGTGCTGAGGTCGCGAGCCCGCACGTCGAGCAGGCCGGTGATGCCGGTCAGCTCGGCGGCGACGGTCACGGCCTCATCGACGGTCCGTCGCTCGTGCGCCCGGGCCACGATCTGGCGCACCACGCTGTTGCCGGCCATCCCGGCCTCGCGCCCGAGCGCGATGTTCTCGCGCACGGACAGGCTCTCGAACAGCTCGACCCGCTGGAACGTCCGGCCGATGCCGTCGCGTGCACGGGTGGCGACCCCCTGGCCGGAGATGTCGTTGCCGTGGAGGATCACCGCGCCAGCCGTCGGGCGCACGAGGCCCGAGCACACGTTGAACGTCGTCGTCTTGCCGGCGCCGTTGGGACCGATCAGGCCGGTGATCGCGCCACGCGGGGCGACCAGGTCGAGGCTCGTGACCGCGACCGCGCCGCCGTACTGCACGCGCAGGCCGTGGACCTCCAAGCCGCTGCGGTCCGTGCCGAGCTCGCCGCGGCCGGTCGCGGCGTGGACGTCGATCGCCCCGGCGCCGGCCAGCGCAGGCGCCATCCGTCGCCCGGGCAGCAGCTGGTCGAGGCGAGCCGCCAGGCGGCGGATCGGCTCGGGCGCACCCTTGTGCCGCCCGATCGTGAGCGGCGCCAGGATCGCCGAGAGCCCGAAGAGGAGGTTCAGGTAGTGCGTCACGTTGCCGCCGCTGATGTACGACGGGACGATCGTCATGCTCGCGGCGCCGACGACGGCGTACCACGGGAGCCCGATCGGGATGATCGTGATGAGCGCGACCAGCGTCAGCGAGTTGAAGGCCGGGAACGTGCTGCCGGTGCCGAAGCTGTAGAGGCTCACGGTGAGCGCCCCGGCGATGCCGGCGAGCATGGCCGACAGGCAGAACGTGAGCACCCGCAGCACGGTCACGGCCGAGCCGTAGGTCTCCAACGCGACCGGCGAGTCGGAGAGGGCGCGGAGCAGCCGGCCCAGGCGCCCGTTCAGCAAGAGGACCACGACCACGGCGAGCACCACGGCGACGGCGAGGCACACGTAGTAGAAGCCGTTGTCCGAGTTGAGGTCGAGGCCGAACACCGACATGTGCGGCCGGCGCGCCGGCAGGCCGTTGAAGCCCGAGCCGAACATGAACTTGCGGCCGTAGAACACCGACTGCAGGAGCACGCCGAAGCCGAACGTGGCCAGCGCGAGGAACACGCCCGAGAGCCGCACGGCCGGGATGGCGACGAGGGCGCCGACCGGGATCATCACCAGAGCGGCGAGGACCAACGCGAGGAGCCAGGGAAGGTGCGCGCCCTGGCTGAAGTGGGCCATGGCCGCGGCGCCGACCGCCGCGAAGCCGTACTGGCACAGCGAGACCTGCCCCGACGCCCGGACGAGGACGCCCAGCGACAGGAAGAGGATCATCGTGATGACGCCGATCGTGTAGATCGGGAGCTTGTTCGAGGCGAACTGCGGGACGAAGCCGAGGACGACGACGGCCGCCACGCCGACGAGCATCCGCACCCGGTTGGGCGCATGCCACTCAGGCGTGAGCGATCGTGGGGCCGAGAACCGCCGGTCGATCAGCTTCGACCGCGGCGTGAAGATCAGGACCACGAAGAGGATGAGGAACGGCAGGCCGATTGGCAGGTCGGCCAGGATCGAGTAGTTGATCGAGTACTTGGTGGCGAGCGCGCCGCCAACGCCGATGATCAGGCCGCCGACGAACGTGCGCGGCAGGCTGGAGAAGAAGCCGATCGCGGCCGCACCGAACGCTTGCACCACGAGGAGCGTGAGCACGGTGCCGTTGATGTTGAGCGTCGGCGCGAGCAGCACGCCGGAGAGGCAGGCGAACGTCGAGCCGATCATCCAGGCGTACTGCCGAACCCGGGCCGGGCTCGTGCCGGTCATGGAGAGCAAGGCGGCGTCGTCGACGACGCCGCGCATCTTGACCCCGAGGGGGGCCCGCTTGAAGAAGATGGCGAGCGCCGTCGTGCAGGTGACGGCGATCACGAAGATGATGATCTGGTCGTAGCCGATGAAGACGCCGGCGAACTTGACCGTCTTGATCGGGAGGTAGGTCGGGAACAGCTCGGTGACGTCGCCGTAGTAGATGTTGCCGAAGGCGATCACCACGAGGATGAGGCCGACCGTCGCGGTGATCTTCAGCACGTGGCCGACGTCGGCCAAGAGCCGGGCCATGCGTTCAAGCAGCAAGCCCCCGATCGGCCCGAGCACGAACACCGCGATGAATGCCGCAAGCGGCCATGGAAGCCCCTGCTTGATGCGCAGCTCGTAGAACGCGAAGACCGCGAGGCTCGCGACCGACCCGTGGGCGAAGTTGAAGATGCCCGAGGTCTTGTAGGTCAGGACGAGCCCGGTCGCGGCCAGGCCGTAGACGGCGCCGATCGTGATGCCGGTGATGAGGAAGGGCAAGAGGCTGTGCATTGGAGGTGAGTTCCCTCGGGTCGAACGGTCTGCCGATCAGCTCGGGGTGGGGGCGCCGCCACGCCCCCACCCCGACGAGCTGATTACGGCATGCAGGACGGCTTCAGGCCGTCGGGGGCGGTGATCTTCCCGGTCTCGGTCGAGGCCAGGAAGAAGCACTTCTGCTGCGGCTGCGGCGTGGTGCCGTCGCCGTAGGTGAGGGGCTGGGCGATGCCGCCAAGGGTCTCGCCCTTGAACATCGAGAGGCCCTTGATCACGTCGGCGCTGGTGACGGTCGCGGTCGGCGCGGCACCGGAGTTCTCGACGGCCTTCTTGAACGCCTCAGCGGCGGCCCACGTCAGCGAGCCGATCGAGCCACCCGTTCCGCCGGAGACGAACGAGTCGTACTTGTCGCCGCCCTCGAGGTACTCCGGGTGGTACTGCTTCAGCGCATCGAAGAACGCCTTGGTCTCCGGGAACTGCTGGAACACCGGGAAGCCCGAGATGATGCTGACCAGGTTCACGTTCTTGGCCACGGCGGGCGTGACACCGAACAGGTCATTGGTCAGGATCCGGGGCTCGAAGCCCTGGCGCTTGCAGTCCGAAGCGACCTTCTCCAACGGCGGGCCAGCCACGATGATCGCCTTCACGCCCTTGTCCTTGATGGACAGGCATTCGGCGGTGTAGTTGGGCTGGGTGACCGCGGCCTTGACGATCGGACCGATGGTCATCCCGAGCGTCGGGGCGAACTTCTGGTACAGCGGGATGGCGCCGTCGCAGATGGCCGACTCGTTGCAGATGAGCACGGCGGCCGCGCTCACGTTGACCTTGTTCTTCACGGCGTAGAGGGCGCCAAAGATCTGCGTCGTGATCTGCGGGCCGACCGGATAGAAGGCCTTCGAGGTCAGGTACGCCGCGCCATAGGCGACACCACCGACCACGGGAACCTTCGCGGCCTCGATGACCGGCTGGATCGCCTGCTCAGCCGAGGTGGCGTTGTTGCCGACGAGCGCGACGACCTTCTCCTGCTGGAGCAGCTCCTTCGCGGCCGAGAGCCCGACCGCGGGATCGCCCTTCTCGTCGCGCGAGACGACCTCCACGGGGTGTCCTGCGACACCGCCGTGATTGTTCGTCCACTTGACCCACATGTCGAGCACGTCCTTGGCGGTGCTCGACTTGGGCTGGTACGTGACGTCGCCCGCGGCGATCTGCCCGATCTTGATCGGGGTGCCGCTGACCGCGGGGCCCGTGCTCGTGGGCGGTGCTGTGGTCGTGGAGGACTTCGAACTGGACCCACACGCGGCAACGAACATGCTCGCCGTCAGCCCGACCGACAAGAGGATCGTTCCCCTCCCTCGTCGCCGGCGCCTCGACGCCTGTTCCACGTTGTCTGCCATGTCACTCATCCCTTTCCCTCCGCAGCACGCGATGTGCTGTCGATGTGATGCCTTGCACCCCGTCCCGCGCAGGTGTGCGCGGAGGGGTGAAGCGCGATGGCGGCCGCCGTCATTCGGCCACCTGACGACCGACTTCAGCGATGAACGTGCCGAGGTCGGCCATGGTCTCGAAGGCGCGGCCGAAGCCGACCGGCAGGCCGAGCGTGACGACGTCCGAGCCGATCGCTTCCAGCTCACGGGCCTCGTCCACCGCCCGAGCGATGTCGAGCCGGCCGTGATCGTCGAAGCCGAACTGCACGCCGCCGCGCACGATCAGCTCGTCGGGATCACGGCCCGCAGCCGTGAACGCGTCCTGCAGCTGCTGCCGGCCGGCCCGCAGCTCCTCGCCGCCGGCGACCGGCGTCCAGCCATCGCCGAGGCGGGTGATGAGCTCGATGTTGCGCTCGTTGAGCACCACGCCGAAGAGGATCGGGATCCGCGATTGCACGGGGCGCGGGAGCGCATAGAGGTCGGCGAAGCTGACGGTCTCGCCCTTGAAGGAGACCGGCTGCTCCTCCTCCCAAAGGGCGCGGCACACGGCGATGCCGTCCTCGAAGAGCTGATGGCGGTCGCGCCATTCGAGGCCCTCGGCCTCGTACTCCTCGCGCTGCCAGCCGAGCCCGATGCCGGGCTCCAGGCGCCCACGCGACAGGACGTCCAGGGTCGCCAGCTGCTTGGCAAGAAGGATCGCCGGCCGCAGCGGCGTGAGGATCACGCTCATCGAGAGGCGGATCGTGGACGTGACGGCCGCGATCGCGCTCAGGGTCGCGATCGGTTCGGGCCACGGGCATTCGAGCTCGTGGCGGAACTGGCCATAGGGGTAGCGGTCCGGGCGGTTGCCCATGACCACGTGGTCGCCCATCTGGATGCCGTAGAGGCCGGCGTCCTCGACCATGCGGCCCACGTCCACGCAATCGGCAAGGTCGCCGCTCGGCAGCTCGTGCCACCGTCCCGGAAAGAAGGAGGCCTTCACGCGCGACTATCTCCGATCGTGAACTCCACCATCTCCCCCTGAGAAAGTCCGTTAGATAAGCATAAAGAGCTTACGGTTTAATCGAGCGTAGGCTGATGCCACGACAGCGTCAAGAGCCGTGGCGTGACGGTTAGGAAACGCGCTTTGGGCCCGGCGCGAAGCTCACCATGAGGTGCTTCGGGCCGGACACGAACGTCGACGGATCGATCTCGACGGGTTCGGTCTGCTTGAGGTCGGGCATCCGCGTGAGGATCTCGCGCAGCATCGCGGTGGCCTCGGCACGGGCCAGGTGGGCGCCAAGGCAGAAATGGGCGCCCACACCGCTGAACGCCAGCTGCGGATTGGGGCTGCGGCGGACGTCGAACCGGGTGGGCTCGGCGAACACGTCTTCGTCCCGGTTGGCCGAGGCGTAGTAGACGGCGAGCTTGTCGCCCGCCTTGATCGGCGTCTCGCCGATGACGCAATCGACCTTGGCCATGCGGCGGTTGTAGACGACCGGCGTGACCCAGCGGAGCATCTCCTCGACCGCGGTCGGCATCACGCCGTCCAGGTCGGCCATGAGGATCTCCCGCTGGTCGGGGTTCTCGAACAGCGCGAGCATCCCGCCGGCGATCAGGTGGCGCGTGGTGTCGCCGGCGCCGGCCACCATGAGCATGAAGTTGGCGAGGAAGTCTGCGTCGCTCAAGCGCGCGCCGGCGATCTCCTCGGTCGCGAGGCGGCTCAGCAGATCGCCACGAGGGTTGGCCCGCCGCTCGACCATGACCTGCCGGCCGTAGTCGTCCATGCGGCCCACCGAAGCCATGACCTCGTCCATCCCATGGACGTCCAGGCCGGCCAGCGTGATCTCGATGTCCTCGTAGAGCGCAGCGGCGTCCTCACGCGGGATCTCGAGCAGGTTGGCCGTGACGTCGGAGGCCATCTTGCCGGCCAGGTCGTGCACGAGGTCGCACGAGCCGGCCTCGATCACCTCGTCGACGATCACGCCGGCGATCTCCTGCAACGCGCCCATCCGTTCGCGGACGGCCTTCGGGAGGAACTCGGCGATGGCGGTCTTGCGGATCGGCGTGTGCACCGGCGGGTCGACGGTGACCATCGGCGACCCCTCCATGTACTCGCCGTCGTCCTCCAACATCGAGGAGGGCGCGTGCGAGAACAGGTCGTGGCGGATGTTGACGAAGCGCACGTCGGCGTGCTTCATGACCGCCCAATAGCCGGACCGCTCCGGCTCGGGATGCCAGTGGACGGGGTCGTTGGCCCGTAGCCACGCGAAGAGCTCGTGCGGATGCCCGTTCGCGAACGTGGCCGCCGACAGCAGGTCGATCGTTGGCGTCGTGCTCACCCTTGACTCCCCCCGTGCGCCTGAGCGCACCGTATCAGTAGACAATTACACCACTTGCCGGGACCGCGCCCGGCCCTTCAGGTCTCGGCGATCGCCAGCTCGAGCGCGGCGGCCAGCTTCGACTGGGCGGCGGCGCGCCGCGTCGGGAGGTGACCGCTCGGGAACAGCGTCTCGACCGGGCTGTGCTCCTTGAGCAGCTCGCGCGCCACCGTGATCTTGTGGACCTCGGTGGGACCGTCGGCGAGCGCGAGGGCCTCGGCCCCGATCAGCATGTGGAAGAACGGCATCTCGTCGCTCACGCCGAGCGCGCCGTGGAGGTGCATGGCCCGCTGCACGACGTCGTGCAGGACCTTCGGCATCGCCACCTTCACCGCGGCGATGTCCTTGCGCACCCGCTTGTAGTCGTTGTGCTTGTCGATCAGCCATGCCGACCGGAGCACGAGCAGGCGGAACTGCTCGATCTCGATCCAGCTGTCGGCCAGCTGGTCCTGCACGACGCCGAGGCTCGCGAGCGGCCCGTTGCGGGTCTGCCGCGAGAGCGCCCGCTCGCACATCATGTCCAGCGCATGGCGGGCCATGGCGATGGTGCGCATGGCGTGGTGGATCCGGCCACCGCCGAGGCGGGTCTGCGCGATGACGAACGCGTTGCCCTCGCCGCCGAGCAGGTGGTCGGCCGGCACCCGCACGCCCTCGTAGCGGATGTAGGCGTGCATGCCCTCGCCCTCGGGCTCACCGCCGAGCCCGACGTTGCGCACGATGTTCACGCCGGGCGTGTCGGCCGGGACGATGAACATGCTCATCCCGTTGTACGCGCTCACGTCGGGGTTGGTCACCACCATCACGATGAGGAAGCTCGCGTAGCGGGCCGCCGAGGAGAACCACTTCTCGCCGGTGATCACCCACTCGTCGCCGTCCTGCACCGCTTGGGTCGTGAACAGCGTGGGGTCGGCACCCGCGTGCGGCTCGGTCATCGAGTAGCACGAGGTGATCTCGCCATCGAGGAGCGGCTGGAGGTACTTGGCCTTCTGGTCCTCGGTGCCGTAGTGCGCCAGGATCTCGGCGTTGCCCGAGTCGGGCGGCTGGGACCCGAAGATCGAGGGCGCCCACCGGGACCGGCCGACGATCTCGTTCATCAGCGCCAGCTTCACCTGGCCGTAGCCCTGGCCGCCGAGCTCGGGGCCGAGGTGGGCGGCCCACAGGCCCTGGTCCTTCACCTGCTGGCGTAGCGGCCGGACGACCGACATCGCGACCTGGTCGGCCTTGTCGTACGGATCGCCCAGGACGAGGTCGAGGGGCTCGACCTCCTCCCGGACGAACCCATTGATCCAGTCCAGCTTCTCTTGGAACTCCGGCTCAGTCTCGAATCCCCACATGTTCAGTCCGATCTAGAGGCCGTAGAGCTGGGCGGCGTTGTCGTGCAGCACCTTCTGCAGGACTTCGGGCTTGAGGTTGGAGAGCCGCTCGCTGATGAAGTCCTTGGCCTTCATGCCGCCGGCGCTGGCGGGCCCGGGCGACATGCTGGTCGGGTGCGGGAAGTCGGTCTCGTAGAGGACGTTGTCGGCCCCGAGCCGCTCGATGGCCAGCTCCAGGCTGGGACCCTGCTCGAACCAGAAGCAGGCGTAGATCTGCCGCTTGAAGTACTCGCTCGGCAGCAGGTCGTACTCGGGGTGCTCGGCCGGCACGTTGCACTCGCCCCACATCCAGTCGAGGGCGTCGAGCGCGAACGGCACCCAGCCGACGCCGCTCTCCACGGACACGAACTTGAGGTCCGGGAACCGGTGGCACACGCCGCCGCCGATCAGCTGGGCGATCGTGCGGCAGTTGCCGGTGAAGAACGTGACCGGGAACGAGGCGTAGTTCGCCGCGGCGCCCGCCTCGGGCACCAGCAGCTCCATGCCGGACAGGTCACCGCTGCCGATGTGGAAGTTGATCGACAGGCCCATCTCCTGGGCGGCGGCCCACAGTGGGTCCCAGTGCTGATCGCTCAGCCGTGGCGACCCGAACGTCTCGGGGGCCTGCGAGAAGATCAGCCCTTTGTGGCCGTTCTCGACGCAGCGCTTCATCTCTTTGAGGCTGATGTCGATGTCCCAGAACGGCACGGCCATGATCGGCGCGTAGCGATCGGGGGCCACCGCGCCGAACTCGCTGAGGAAGTCGTTGTAGGCCTGCAGCAGGAGCAGCGCGAGGTCCATGTCGCCGAAGTCGGTGTACTTGCCGGCGCCGAAGCCGGCCACGTTCGGGTAGAGCACCTCGGCCCAGATCCCGTACTCGTCCATCAGCTCCAGGCGGCCCTCGGGCTGCCAGATGCGGGGATCGACCTCTTCGATGCGCGGCGCGAAGTTCGGCGGCGCCTCGCTCCAGCCGGCGGCCGCGGCACCCGCGGCGGGGCCGAGGATCATGTCGCCGGCATGCCACTGGTCGACGCCGTCCTCGTTGCGCACGACGTGGGGCACCTTGTCGCCGTACTTCTGCGTCGACACGCGCGACGTCCAGAGGTCGTACGGCTCGACGACGTGCGTGTCCACGTCGATCACCTTCAGGCCGGTGTCGTTGAGCACATCCGTCATCTGTGTTCCTCCCCTTGAACCCGTGGGCGTCCGAGGGTCGCGCCCAAAGAGTTAGACTAATTATATTCAGCAGCCGCTGCAAGCGCCCCGCGGTTCAGGCCGCGCCGACGAGCGCACAGGCTTGCGTGAAGAGCGACATCGCACCGTCGTGGAGCTGATCGCCGATGGCCCGCGGCGTGAGCCCGGCGTCGGCACGAGCGTTCGAACCCTCGAGGATGATCCCGAGGCGATAGCAGGCGAGCACCTGGTACCAGTCGACGTGGGTCATGTCGCGGGTCGACCCGGCCGCGTAGCGCTCGATGAGCTCAGCCCGCGTCGGCAGGCCGGGCAGGTCGACCGCGGCAGCTGACTCCGGGCTCGAACCCGGCCACGTGGCCAGGAGGTGCCCCAGGTCCAGCAGTGGGTCGGCGATCGTCGTCAGCTCCCAGTCGACCACCGCCGCGAGCGCCAGCGGATCGGGGCGCACGAGGACGTTCGCCAGGTGGAAGTCGCCGTGGATGAGCCCGGGCGTCCACGCCGTGGGCTGATGCGCCTCCAGCCAGGCGGCGACGGCGTCGACCCCCGGCAGCTCCGGTCCCGCGTAGCCATCGAGCTCGGCGTACGACTCGAGCTGCGACCGCCAGCGGGCGACCTGGCGCTCCAGCCAGCCCGCCCCCCGCCCCAGATCGGTGAGCCCGGTGGCGACGTGGTCGACGCGCCCGAGGCCGGCGATCGCGTCGGCCATGGCCAGGCCGATCGCGTGCTGCATCGAGTGGTCGGACCCGAACGGCTCGGGCCGGTCAACGGTCGGGTTGAAGCCGTCGACCGACTCCATCAGGTAGAACGCGGCCCCGATCACGTCGACGTCGGGACAGGCCGCGATCAGCCGCGCGTGCGGCACGTCCGTGTCTGCCAGCACGGCGAGGACGCGGGCTTCGCGCCGCATCGTCTCGTCGCTGTTGCCGCGCTTGTTGATGGGCGGTCGCCGCAGCACGTAGACGTCGCCGCCGCGGTGGAAGCGCAGGAGGATGTTCTGCGTGCCACCGGCCAACAGCTCGGCGTCGCTGATCGGCCCGGACCCGACGCCCTGACCGTCCATCCACAGCTGCAGGGCGACCAGGTCGACCACCGGCTGCGGCACCTCGTCGACACCAGCGACGCCCATCAGGGGATCCCCCCGTCGACGCGCACGGTGGCTCCGGTGGTGAAGCTCGACGCATCGCTCGCGAGGTACAGGGCGGTGCCGATGACCTCGCGGGGCTGCCCGCCCCGGCGCAGCGCGTGGGCCTGCGCCGCCTCGCCGAACGCCTCGAGGTCCCAGGCCGCGCTGACGTCGGTGAAGAACGGGCCGGGCATGAGGCAGTTGACGCGCACCGTGGGCCCGAAGGCATGGGCGAAGCCGATCGTCATCGCGTTGAGCCCCGCCTTCGCCGCGGCGTAGGGGACGATGTGCGGGCTCGGCCGGATCGATCCGATCGTGCTCACGTTGATGATCGAGCCGCCGCCGTGCTCCACCATCCGCGAGCCGACGAGGGCGCAGAGCCGGAACGGCCCGGTCATGTTCACCGCGATCGTGCTCTCCCACAGCTCCTTGGTCACGCTCTCGAGCGACTCGTAGAGCACCGACTTGCCGGCGTTGTTGACCAGCACGTCGACGTGACCGAACCGCTCGTAGGCCGCATCGACCAGGCCTGACAGCTCGTCCCAATGGCCGACGTGGCAGCCGTAGGCCATGGCCTGCCTGCCGGTGGAGGCCTCGATCTCCTCCACCACCTCACGACAGGCCTCGATCTTGCGGCTCGTGACCACGATGTCGGCGCCCGCCTTCGCGAAGCCCAACGCCATCTGCCGGCCGAGGCCCCGGCTCCCCCCCGTGACGAGGGCTACCTTGCCAGTAAGGTCGAACAGCTCAGCCGGACTCGGGATCTCATCGGTCTCCACACAGGGCTCCCTTGGGTCGGTCTGAATAACTTAACTAGTTGGCGATTTACGGGCCGGATGGTACCGTATGTCGCTTCGCTTCACGAGGGGGTAGGTCGTGGAACTCAAAGCTGGGTCACGCTGGCGCAGCGCCGTCGACGAGGTCGAGGTCGTGGTCGTCCGGCCGCCGGCCCAACCCGTGCAGCTCGAGTGCGGCGGCGCGGCGATGGTGCCGCAGGGCGACGAGCCGCCCGCCGGCGTCACGATCGCAGCCGACTGGTCGGGCGGCACGGCCCTGGGCAAGCGGTTCGTCCACGAGGCGTCGAACCTCGAGGTCCTCGCCGTCAAGGGCGGCACCGGCACGCTCGCCGTCGGCGGCGAGGCGCTCGAGCTCAAGGGCGCAAAGCCGCTGCCCGCGTCGGACTGACCGCCCATGTCGATCGCGATGCTCTTGGAGATGGCCGCCGACGGCGCGCCCGACCGCGCCGCGGTCGGGTCGCTGAGCGGCGGCCTGACGATGTCGGAACTGCTGGCCCGGGCCACCGAGGCCGGGGCGTGGCTTCGTGAGCGGGGCGCCGAGCGCCTCATCGCCGTCGACGTCAACTCCGAGGCCATCCCGATCTACCTCTTCGCCGCGGCGTTCGCGGGCATCCCCTACGTCCCGCTCAACTACCGGCTGGCCGACGACCGCCTTCGAGCGATCCTGGCCCGCAGCGCGCCCGGCATCGCCGTCGTCCACGAGAGCGCGGTCGACCGCGTCGCCGGGACCGAGGGGATCGAGGTGGTGCTGGCGAGCGACTTCGCGCAGGTCACCAGCGGAGCGACCACCGAGGATGCGATCCCCGCCGACGCCGACGACATCGCGGTGCTGCTGTTCACGAGCGGCACGACCGGCGAGCCGAAGGCGGCCGTGCTCCGGCACCGCCACCTCACGTCCTACATCTTCGACACCGTCGAGTTCCTGGGCTCCGACGCCGACGAGGCCGCTCTCGTCAGCGTGCCGCCGTACCACATCGCCGCGATCTCGGCCGTGCTGTCGTCGCTGTTCGGCGGGCGCCGGCTGGTCTACGTCCCGCAGTTCTCCCCGAAGAACTGGGTCGAGCTGGCCCGCCAGGAAGCGATCACCCACGCGATGGTCGTGCCCACCATGCTGGACCGGATCCTCGACGAGCTGGAGAGCGGCGAGAACGCGCTGCCGGCGCTGCGCCACCTGTCCTACGGCGGCGGGCGCATGCCGATGGCCGTGGTCGAGCGGGCGATGACGCTGCTCCCCCAGGTGAACCTCGTCAACGCCTACGGGCTCACCGAGACGGCGTCGACGATCGCCGTGCTCACGCCCGACGACCACCGCGAGGCCTTCGCCAGCGACGACCCGACGGTGCGGGCCCGGCTCGGCTCGGTCGGCCGGCCGCTGCCGACCATCGAGCTCACGATCTGCGACCCCGAGGGCACGCCCGTCGGTCCCGGCGAGAAGGGCGAGATCTGCGTGCGCGGCGAGCAGGTGTCGGGCGAGTACGTCGGCCGCGAGCAGGCGCCGTCGGACGGCTGGTTCCACACCAACGACGGCGGCTGGCTCGACGCCGCCGGCTACCTGTTCATCGACGGCCGCCTCGACGACGTCATCGTGCGCGGCGCCGAGAACTTGTCGCCGGGCGAGATCGAGGACGTGCTCCTCACCCACCCGGCCGTCCGCGAGGCCGCCGTGTTCGGCGTCGCCGACCGCGAGTGGGGTGAGGCCGTCGCCGCCGCCGTCGTGCTCGACGAGGACGAGACCGCGACGGAGGACGAGCTCAAGGCGTGGGTGCGCGAGCAGCTCCGCTCGTCGCGGACGCCCGACCAGATCACGTTCTGCACCGAGCTGCCCTACAGCGAGACCGGCAAGCTCCTGCGCCGGGTGCTCAAGAGCGAGCTCGAAGCCAAGCTCTCCCACAGCGCCTGACGTCGACGCCGCTCGCGCCGCTCGCCCCGTCGACTGCGTCCAGCGAGATGGCGCTCTGGGTGGTCAGCTCGGGGCGAGCATGTCGCGGGCCTGCACCCGGAGCTTGAACTTGAGCACCTTCCCGGTGGCGTTGAGCGGGAAGTCCTCGACCACGTGGACGTGCCGGGGCACCTTGTAGTTGGCCATGCGACCTCGGCACCAGGCCATGATCTCGTCGGGGTCGGCGGCGACGCCGCTCGCCGGGATCACAAAGGCCGAGCCGACCTCGCCCAGGCGCTCGTCGGGCACGCCGACCACGGCCACGGCGGCGATGGCCGGGTGGGTCGACATCACGTTCTCGATCTCGGCGGGATACGTATTGAACCCGCCCACGATGTACATGTCCTTCATCCGGTCGGTGATCACGAGGTTGCCGTCGGCGCGGATCATCCCGATGTCGCCGGTGTGCAGCCAGCCCTCGGCGTCGATCGTCTGCGCGGTCTGCTCGGGGTCGTCGAAGTAGCCCTGCATCACCGTGTAGCCGCGCACGAGGACCTCACCGGCCACCTCGGCCGGCAGCTCGTTGCCCGCCTCGTCGGCGATGCGGATCGTCATGCCCTCGACGGTGCGGCCAGCCGTCTGGGCGATCACCTCGGGGTCGTCGCCGTGACGGCACATCGCGACGATGCCGGACGCCTCGGTGAGCCCGTAGCCGGTGATGATCGTGTCGATCTTCAGCACGCTGCTCATCTGGCGGATCATCTCGACCGGGATGGCGGCCGAGGACACGACGGCCAGCCGGAGCGTGGTCAGCTTCTCCCGCGTCGCGGCCGGGGCCGCGAGCAGGGTCTGGTAGACGGTCGGCGCGCCGGGGAACGCGGTGATCCGCTCCTCCACGATGCGCTCCAGCACCGACTCCACGTCGAACACGGGCTCGGCCACGATCGTGGCGCCGGCCATGAGGCAGACGAGGATCCCGGCGTTCAACCCGAACGAGTGGAAGAACGGCAGCACGATCAGGTAGCGATCGCCGGTGCGCAGGCCGACGTTGTCGGCGTAGACGGAGTACGCGGTGCACACGGCCGCGTGCCCGAGCACCGCGCCCTTCGGCGCACCGGTGGTGCCCGAGGTGAAGAGGATGTGGCACGGGTCCTCGCCGCTAACCGCGGCCACGCGGGCGGTGCGCTCGGCGTCGTCGACGTCGGCACCGCGGCGCACGAAGTCCTCCCACGACGTCGCGCCGGGGTGGGACGGGCCGCGCAGGACCACGATCTCGTCGAGCTCGAGGTCCGCCTCGGAGCGCAGCACCTCGACGTAGTCGACGTCGAGGAAGTCGGTCACGGTGAAGACGCGGCGGACCTTCGCCTTGCGCAGGACGTACGCCGCCTCGCCGCCCTTGAACCGCGTGTTGATCGGCACGAGGACGGCACCGACGCTGTGGATCGCAAGCGAGATGACCACCCACTCGCGGATGTTCGGCGCCCACACCGACACCCGATCGCCCGGCGCGACGCCGCTCGCGATCAGGGCGCGGGCGGCCTCGTGGATGCGGTCGCCGAGCGAGCGAAAGGTCCACCGCTCACCGCCCTCGACCACCGCCTCGAGGTCGGGGAACCGCGCGATGGCATCCTCGACGAGCGCACCGATCGTGGCCCACGGAGCGGGGTTGGGCGGCGCCGTCACGCAGGCTCGACAGCCGGGGTCGACGGGCTGGATCCGATCGCACCGCCGTCGCGGAGCGCTCCGATCTGCGCGACGGTCAACCCGTGCTCGGCCAGCACGGTGTCGGTGTCGGCGCCGTGGCCGGGGGCGGGGACGAGCGTCGGCACCGTGCCGTCGAACTGGCCGGGGGCCGACACGAGCTTCAACGTGGCGCCGCTGTCGTAGTCGACCGTCTGGATGAAGCCGTTGGCGATGGCCTGCTCGTCGTCGAGCAGCTCGCGCGGCGTGCGCAGCACCGCCCACGGACCCTCCTGGGCGCCCAGGATGCCCTGCCACTCGGCGAGGGTGTGCTCGGCGACGATCTCGTCGAGCAGCTCGATCGAGGCCTTCATGTTGGCGGCGCGGGCCGCCTCCGTGCCGAAGCGGCCGTCCGAGGTGAGCTCCGGCCGCCCGACGAGCTCGCAGAACCGCGGCCACGAGCGGTCGGGCTCGTTGAAGCCGAGGAACACCCAGCGGGCGTCGGACGTGCGGTACCAGTTGCCGAGCGGGCTGACGGGACCCATGCGGTCCTGCGCGGGCAGCTCGGTCAGGCCCGAGGTGTGGGTGCCGGCCATCGTCGCCTGCATCGCCCAGAGCCCCGAGGCCAGCAACGAGTGGTCGACCACGCAGCCCGCACCGGTGCGCTCGCGGTTGAACAGCGCGACGCCGATCGCGCCGGCCAGCTGCGAGCCGGCCTGGATGTCGCCGAACGCCGGCCCCGGCATCGGGATCGGCTCGTCGACGCCGGCCGGGCGGGCGGCCATGCTCGGCCCGGCGCCGGCCCAGTACGTGAGCCCGTCGAAGCCGCCCTTCTCGGCGTCGGGGCCGAGCGGTCCGTGGGCACTGCCGCGGGCGTAGACGATCCGCGGGTTGCGGGCCATGATCTCGTCGGCGTCGATGCCGAGCTTGCGGCGGGCCGGCGGCAGGAAGTTCGTGAGGAACACGTCAGCCTGGTCGACCAGGTCCAGCAGGACGTCACGCCCCTCGGGGTTGCGGATGTCGATCGTGACGCTCCGCTTGCCGCGGTTGAACACCTCCCAGAGGTACGTCAGCCCACCCGCGCCGGGCTCCACGCCCCACGCCGACAGCCGGCGCACCGGGTCGCCGCCGTCGGGGTGCTCGACCTTGATGACGTCGGCCCCCCAATCGGACAGGATCGCAGCGGCGCTCGGCACGAAGCCGAACATCGCCACCTCGAGGACGCGCACGCCCTCCATCGGCTTCGTCACCTGGGCCTCCCCCTTGGGAACTGCTGAATAGTTTAACGCATTAGCCGCGCTGCCGCCACCCGTTCCAGTACGTCACGTCCTCGACCGGCTTGCGGTCGGCCGGCCGGAAGTCGTCGCCCTTGGTGTACGCGACGGGCAGCAGTGCCAGCTGCGTGACGGTGTCGGGCACACCGAGCAGCGCGGCCGCCTCCTTCTCGCGCTCGAGGTGCAGCGTCGTGAACGCGGAGCCGAGGCCGCGGCTGCGCAGGGCGAGCATGAAGCTCCACACCGCCGGCATCACCGAGCCGAAGAAGCCGGCGACGTGGCCGGGCGAGTCGTCGGCGGTGACCCGGCCCAGCAGGCACGGGATCACCATCACGGGCACCTCCTCGAGGTGCTCGGCCAGGTAGTCGGACGACTGGGCGATCGGGTGATCGGCGTTGCCGCCCTGGGCCGCGAGCTCTGCCTTGCGCGACGCGATGTACGGCGCGTACGCCTCCCGGTAGAGGCCCGCCAGCGCGTCCTTCGTGGGCTGGTCGTCGATGACGATCCAGCGCCAGGGCTGGCTGTTGCCGCCCGACGGGGCCTGGATCGCGAGCCGCAAGCAGTCGAGCACGACGGACCGCTCCACGGGGCGGTCGAGGTCGAGGCGCTTGCGCACGGCCCGGGTGGTCTGCAGCAAGCGGTCGGTTTGCTCGAGGTCGAAGGTCATGCAAGCTCCTGGGTGCCGATATACGGTGTGATTCTTATACTATTTTGGGCGCCGCCGGGTAGTGGGGCACCTGCGAAACGGAGCGAGCGTGGCCGACCGCCGTGAGGTTCGAACGTTCTGCCGCATCTGCGCAGCATCCTGCGGGATCGTGGTCACCGCCGACGGAGAGCAGATCGTCAGCGTGCGCGGCGACAGCGACCACCCGGTGTCGCAGGGCTACACGTGCTCGAAGGGCCGCGCGCTGCCGGCCATGCACCACCACGAGGACCGGCTCGACGACCCGGCGCTGGCCGGTCAGGCGGCATCGTGGGACGAGACGCTCGACGATCTCGCGGCCCGGCTGCGGACCGTCGTCGACGAGCACGGCCCCGACGCGGTCGCCATCTACCGGTCGGCGGGCTGGGCGTTCGACGCCGCCGGGCGCTACTTCATCGACTCGTTCGCGCGGGCCCTCGGCACCAACCAGATCTACAGCTCGTTGACGCTCGACACGCCGAACAAGCTGCTCGTCGCCGACCTCATGACCGGTTCGCCGCTGCTGCTGCCGTTCCCCGATCGCGAGAACGCGCGGCTGGTGATCCTCGTCGGCCAGAACCCGATCGTGTCGCACGGCCACGGCGTCATGTGGCCGAACGCGCTCCAGGAGCTGCGCCAGATCCGCGCCTCCGGCGGCAAGGTCGTCGTGGTCGACCCGCGGATCACCGAGAGCGCCGCGGGCGCCGACGTCCACGTGCAGCTGCTCCCGGGCACCGACGCCGCGCTCCTCGGTCACCTCGTGCGCGAGGTGCTCGCCCGCCGACCGGACACCGAGTTCCTTGACGCGGCCGTCGACGCGGCATCGCTCGACCTGCTGCGGCGTTGCGTCGAGCCCTTCGACGCGGCGACCACCGCGGCGCGCTGCGGCGTGCCGCTCGCGACGCTGGCCGAGGTCGTCGAGCTGCTGGTGACGACGCCGCGCGTGGCGACCTCCTGCGGCACGGGCGTCTCGATGAGCGAGGCCCCGAACGCCGCCGAGTGGCTCTCGTGGGCGCTGAACGCGGTGACCGGCAGCCTCGACCGTCCCGGCGGCGTGCTGTTCACCCGCGGCTTCCTCCGACCCATGGAGAGCCGCATCGCCAGCCGGCCGCGCGTCACCGGTGCTGCCGCGACGAGCCGGCCGGAGTTCAGCCAGACCTGGGGCGAGCTCCCGGCCGCGGTCCTCAACGACGAGATCCTCTCGGGCGGCGTCCGGGCACTGCTCGTGTTCGGCGGCAACCCGGCCAAGGTCTTCCCCGACAGCGACAAGACGCGCGCTGCGCTCACCTCGCTCGACGTCCTGGCCGTCCACGACGTCCGGCGGACTGAGACCACCGACCTCGCGACCCACCTCCTCGCCGGCACCGGCCAGCTGGAGCGGGCCGACATGCCCGCGTACGTCGACGGCACGTTCCCGATCCCGTTCACCCAGTACGGCGCACGCGTGGTCGAGCCGGCCGGGCAGCGGCGGGCCACGTGGTGGATCGTGTCCGAGCTCGGCCGCAAGATGGGCGTCCGGCTGCCCGAGGCGCCGAACGACCCGCTCGACGACGACGCGGTGCTGGCCGGCGCGGCGCGCAGCGGCCGGGCCACGTTCGAGCAGATCAAGGCCGCCCCCAGCGGCATCGTGGCGGACGACGCGCCCGAGGTCGGCTGGGTGGTCCCCGACCGGATCCCGAGGGGGCGGCTCGACCTCGCGCCGGCCGAGCTCGTCGACCAGCTTGAGGCCTGGCGGGACGCGGCACCCGCGCCGCCGGGCCTGGCGCTCGTCAACCGCCGGCTCCCGCACCAGATGAACAGCCTGCTGCGCGAGGTGGCGTCGCAGCAGCGCCGCCCGCTCCCCACGCTCCTGGTGCACCCGCAGGACGCGGCGGCCTACCACCTCACCGACGGCGCCGGGGCCCACGTCCGATCCCGGCACGGCGAGACGACCGCCATGGTGGAGATCAGCTCCGCCATGCGGCCCGGCGTCGTCTCGCTGCCCCATGGATGGAGCGGCCCTGACGTCAACCAGCTGACGTCCGACGTCGACGACCTCGATCCGCTCACCGGCATGCCCCGCTTCTCCGGCATCGCCGTGACCCTCGAGCCGGTGCTCGAACCCGTCGTGGCCGCCCCCGCATGACCGGCCGGCGCGCGAGCGACGACCTGGTCGCGGCGGCCGACCGCGAAGGGCCCAAGGACCCGATCACCACGACGCCGCCGCGTCCACTGGGCTCGGTCCGCCGCACGACCACGCTCGACGGCGCCCACCCCGAGGGCATGGACGGCCCGACGCACTACGTGCTGCGGGCCCGCGACCTGCGGACGCGGGCCGACGGGTCGGCCGAGGTGCTCGCCGAGGCCGAGGTGCGGGCGCGGGTCGATCCGGGGCACGAGGTGCTGGCGCTCGAGGCGACCCCGCCGGAGCCTCGCCTCGCCCTCCTCGCCGGCCGCAACACCCGTGCCGGCTGGCGCGGCGTCGTCGACGAGCTGCTCCCCGACCAGCGCGACGAGCGGTCGCTGCTCTACCTGCTGCTCGACGCGCTGTCGGCCTGGTCGGGCCTGGCCCGCTTCGGCCTCATCGCGTCCAACACCGGGCGCACGACCATGCGGTCGGCCGACGACCAGGATCCCCGATCAGCGCTCGGCATCTGCGCGGGATGGCGGGTCGGCGGGTCGATCGACGTCCGGCTGCAGGGGGATCGGTCGATCACGCAGTTCGTGCGCCCGCCCATGCCCTCGCTGGAGCCCATCGACGACCCGCTCGCGTGGCACGCGGCCGATCCGGTCGAGCGCAACACCATGCGCCGGCGGCGGCGGATCGACGTCATCGACGGCGACCCGCTGCGCGTCGACGCGATGTTCTGCGACAGCTTCGGCGACAGCAGCGGGCAGGAGACGATCCTGCACGAGTACGCGGCGCTGGCCACCGTCGATCCCGAGACGCTGGTCGTGCGCTCGGCGCAGGCCACGCCGCACGTGCTGCCCTGGTACGAGTGCCCGTGGGCCGCCGGCAGCGTGCAGGCGCTCGTCGGCGAGGACGTGCGCACCATGCGGCGCTTCGTGGGCGCGCACATGCGCGGCACCAACACCTGCACGCACCTCAACGAGCTGATCCGCACGTTCGCCGACATCGGGGCGCTGGCCCAGACCGTGCGAAGCTGACCCGACGCCCGCCGGGCGCGCTCAACCGGCGTAGTCGACCTCGACCGTGACGCTCGCCGGCCGCGCGATCACCGCGCCGACGGCCCCGAGCACGACGACGCCGCCGAGCATCTGCAGCAGGGTGACGCGCTCGCCGTGCAACGGCCACGCCGCCGCGACCGCGACGACGTTCATGCCCAGCAGGAAGAGCGACGAGCGTCCGGCGGGCACGAACTTGTGCACCCAGCTCATCAGCGTGTGGCCGACGATGCCCTGCATCACGACCACGAGCCCGAGGTACACCCAGTCGGCTCCGCCGAGCTGGCGGTAGTCGGCGACCGACAGCGTGAGGAGCGCGAGCGGCAGGACGAAGATGCTCGCGAACAGCGTGACGCCGAGCATCCACTCCAGCGAGCCGATGCCCAGGTCGGCCCGGTGTCGCCGGTTCAGCAGGTAGTAGCCCGTGTAGGACAGCAGCGCGGAGACCGCGAACAGCAGGCCCCACTGGTCGCCGCGCAGGTGGGGATCGCCGCCGGCCACCACCACGGCCACGCCGACGATGCCCACGCCCGTCCAGAGGATCTGCCAGCGCGTCGCCCGCTCCCCGAGCCAGCGGGCGCCGATCACCAGCACGATGCCGGGTTGCAGGGCGAGGATCACCGACACGATCGCGACCGAGACGCGCTGGAGCGCCGCGAAGATCATGATCAGGTTCATCCCGAAGAGTACGCCGGCAGGCGCGGTCTGGCGCAGCATCGCGAGCGTCACGCGGCGCCCGGTCACGCGGCACAATAGCCACAGCAGCGGGAGGGCGAACCACAGCCGCGACGACGCCGCGACGAGGGGTGGCGCGCTGATCAGCTTCATCACGGGTGCGCCGAGCCCGTAGATGACCATCACCGTCAGGAGGCCGGCGGTGGCACGCGCGTGCGACGGGTGGGCCTCGGCGGCGGCGCTCTCGCCGACCGCCGTGACGGCCATCTAGTTCTGCCCGCCGCTCACCGTGAGCACCGTGCCGGTCACCCAGTCCGACGCCCGCGACGCGAGGTACACGGCCGCGGCGCCGAAGTCCTCGTCGCGCCCCAGCCGACCCAGCGGGACCTCCTTGGCGATCTCGTCCATGTCCTGGTAGAGGCCGGCGGTCTCCCGCAGGTCCTCCGTGTCGGTGCCGCCGGGGGCGATCGCGTTGACGCGGATCTTCTTGCGGACGAGCTCGGTCGCAAAGGTCTTGGTCATGTGGTTGACCGCCGCCTTGGCCGCGCCGTAGGGACCGTTGAACGGCGTGCCGGGCATGTTCGCCGCGATCGAGCTGACGTTGATGATGCGCCCGCCCTCGGACATCGCGGCCTGCGCCAGCGACGTGCACTGCCAGACGGCCATGAAGTTGAGGCCGAGGATCTTCTCGACCGACTCAGGGCTGTGCTGGCGGAACAGCACGTTCTTCTCGCCCTGCATGCCGCCGGCGTTGTTGACCCAGATGTCGATCTTGCCGAACTCCTCGACCGCGGCCGCGATCAGGTGCTCGACCTGCGCGGCATCGGTCACGTCGGTGGCCACGGCGAGCGCCTTGCCACCCGCCTCGCGGATGCCGGCGGCCACCTCTTCCACCATCTTCTCGCGGCGCGCCGCGAGCACGACCGCCGCACCGGCCTCGGACAAGCCGAGGGCGATGCCGCGGCCGATGCCCGTGCCCGCCCCCGTCACGACGGCCACGTCGCCGTCGAGCCGGAACAGGTCGAGGATCGCCATCAGAAGGCCACCGGGAAGTGCGCGGGGCCCATCACCTGGTTGGACTCGGCCCAGGAGACCTCGCCGGTCTGGTGGATGCCGGGCAGCTCGGTGAGCAGGACCTGGAACATGGCCGAGGCCTCGGCCCGGGCGACGTGGGCGCCGAGGCAGAAGTGAGCGCCCTGGCCGCTGAACGCGACGTGCGTGTTCGGCGAGCGGCGGACGTCGAACGTGTCGGCGTTGCCGAACTCGCGGGGGTCGCGGTTGCCGGCGCCGTAGTAGACGACCACCTTGTCGCCTTCCTTGATCTCCCGGTCGCCGAGCGTGTGGTCCTGGATGACCTGGCGGCGGTTGTAGATCACCGGCGTGACCCAGCGGAGCATCTCCTCGACCGCGGTCGGCATGGCCTTGTCGAGGTTCTCCTCCAGCAGCTTGCGCTGGTCGGGGAACTGGAACAGGGCCAGCATCCCGCCGCCGATGAGGTGCCGGGTGGTGTCGCCGGCGCCGACGATGAGCAAGGCGAGGTTCGAGCAGAACGCCGGGAGGTCGAGGCCGGGGAGGCCGTTCTGCCCGTTGGCGATCTTGGACGAGACGTCGTCGGTGGGGTTGCGCTTGCGGTCTTCGTAGACGCCCGCGCTGTAGTCCATGAGGCGGTTGGTGGCCTCCTCGCGCTCCTGGAGCGTGTGGTTGCCGCCCCCGAGCCCGATCTCGACGTCGTCGTAGAGCTTCACCGCGTCCGGGCGCGGGATGCCCAGCAGGTCGCCGGTCACGTAGGAGGCCATGCGCCCGGCCACCTCGACGGCGAGGTCGCACTCACCCTTGGGCCGCACCTCTTCGATGATGTCCTTGGCCGCCTGCTTGAACGCCGGGAACCGGTCCCGCACGGCGCCGGGCAGGAAGTCGGGGATCGCCAGCTTGCGCACGGTGGTGTGCGACGGCGGGTCGAGGTTCACCATCGAGGCGAACTCCTGCACGATGCCCTCGCCCTCGAGGATCGACGTGGGCGCGTGGGAGTACTGCTGCTCGTGGTTGTTGACCCAGCGGATGTCCTTCCAGCGCGTGACCGCCCAGAAGCCGGGGCCCTCGGGCTCCTCGTGCCAGTGGACCGGATCGTTGTCGCGCAGCCACTCGTACACGTCCCACGGGTGGCCGTTCCGGAACGTGTCACCGGACAGGAAGTCGATCTTCGGGCTCTCGGTGGTGCTCACAGCTGTCTCCTTATTGATCCCGTGGCACGACGAGCCACATGTTGGCGACCATGCTCCCGGCGTCCACCACGAGCGACTGGCCGTTGACCATCCGCGCCTCGTCCGAGACGAGGTAGAGGTGGGCGTTGGCGATGTCTTCGGGGTCCGCCGCCTGGTTCATCAGGGCGACCGGGTCGGCGCCCGGCGCCGCCTCGACCGGCGCACCCATCGGGGGCCCGTCGGCGGCCTGCGCCATGAGGATGGCCATCAGGTCGGTCTCGGCGAGCAGGTTCGTGTTGATGCCGCCGGGGCACACGCAGTTGACCCGGATGTGGTCACCCGCAAGCTGGTAGGCGAGCGAGCGCACCAGCGCGATGATCCCGCCCTTCGAGGCGCTGTAGGCGGACTGGCCGGCGACGCCGGTGAGCCCGGCGATGGAGGCGGTGGACGAGAAGGCGCCGCCACCGGCTCGCCGCAGGGCCGGGATCGCGGCCCGGAACGTGCGGTACACGCCGTGCAGGTTGATGTCGACGATGGTGACCCACTGCTCTTCGCTGAGGTCCTCCATCGGGCGGCCCACGGCGTTGCCGCCGACGGTGCCGGCGTTGGCGATGCAGATGTCGAGCCGGCCGAACGTCTCCTCGGCCGCTGCCACCGCGGCCACGAGGTCGTCGTAGTTCCGGACGTTCGCGTGGACGTAGATCGCCTCGCCGCCGTCAGCCTTGATCTCGTCGACCAACGCGGCGCCGTTGACGTCGTCGATGTCGGTGCCGACGACCTTCGCGCCCTCGGCCGCGAAGATCTTCGCCGTCGCCCGCCCGACCCCAGAGGCCGCGCCGGTGACCAAGGCCACCTTGCCGTCGAGGCGTGTTCCGGTTCCTGCCATCACGTTCCCCTGTCGTGGTCGATGAGCTTGTGGCTGACGGGACGGAGCTGCGAGAGCCGGCTGCCGTCCCCGAGGAGGTCGTCGAGCCCGCTGACGACCTCCTCGTGCACCGGGTGGGCGCGGTGCTCCTGGTACGCCGCCTCGTCGGTGAACAGCTCGAAGAGCACGACGGCGTCGTCGTCGGTGGCCGAGTCCATGACGACGTAGGCCTCGGTGCCCGGCTCGTCGTCGCACACCCGCGCGATGCGGTCGAGCGCGTCGAGCAGCTCGGGCTTGCGGCCCGGCTTGGCGACGAGCTCGCACACGATCGCGACCTTGGTCATCAGCGCTTGGCTCCTCACGACCGCCGCCCCGTCGGTCGTCAAGTCCCGGCCCGCACCGTGGTCTTCTCGGCGACCACGACCGGCGGCGCCTCTCGCCAGTTGACGATGCCGTCCTCCTCGGTGGCGATCGGCATGCCGTCCTCATGGATCTCGGCCCAGTGGGCGTGGTTCACCTGGTGGAGCGAGAAGCACGCGCTCAGCGCGTTGTTGAAGCCCATGTTGTCGACGGTCTGGTTGACCGACTCCTTGATGAGCAGCGCGGTCATCGTCGGCAAGGCCGCGATCCGCTGTGCGAACTCGAGCGTCCGCTCGGCCAGCTCGTCGGTCGGGAAGACCTTGCTCACCATGCCGAGGCGGTGGGCCTCGTCGACGTCGACCGCGTCGCCGGTGAGCATGAGCTCCTTGGCCTTGCGGGGGCCGAACTCCCACGGGTGGCCGAAGTACTCCACGCCGCACATGCCGAGGCGGGCGCCGACCACGTCGGCGAACCTGGCGTTCTCGGCGCCGACGATCAGGTCACAGGCCCACATGAGCATCAAGCCGGCGGCGTAGACCGTGCCCTGCACCTGGGCGATGGTGATCTTGCGCAGGTTCCGCCAGCGCTTCGTGTTCTCGAAGAAGTAGTGCCACTCCTGGAGCATCCGCTGCTCGACGCCCTTGCGCGTCCCGCCGTTGATCTTCCAGGTCTCGTGCTGGTTCGGCCCGGGGTTCATCTGCTCCCACATCTCGGCCGAGCCCATGTCGTGGCCGGCGGAGAAGATCGGGCCGGCGCCGGCGAGGATCACGACGCGCACTGCGTCGTCGGCCTCCGCCCGCAAGAAGGCGTCGTTGAGCTCGACGAGCAGGCCGCGGTGCTGCGCGTTCCGGGCCTCCGGTCGGTTCAGCGTGATCCGGGCGATCTTGCCCTCGTCAAGGGTCTCGTAGGCGACGAACGAGTAGTCGGTCATGAACGGCCTTTCGGTGCGGTCTCGAGCGGCTTGGGGTCCCGGGGCAGACCGAGCACGCGCTCGGCGATGACGTTGCGGAGGATCTCCGACGTCCCACCAGCGATGGTCGAGGCCCGGGACAACAAGAACTGGTAGGTCACGGGCTCGCCCGGACCATCGGTGTAGACGGCCTGGTCTTGCAGGAGGCGCACGCCGAACTCGGCGATGCGCTGCGTGTGCCCCGTGCCGATGAGCTTGGTGACGTTGCCCTCGACGCCGGCAGGGGCGCCGACGACGGCTCGGGCGGCGATGCGCAGGTTGACGGCCCGGGCGGCGATGCCGGTGGCCACGATGTCGCCGACCTCGATCGTGGCCGACTCGCTCGTCGCCAGCGGCCGGATGGTGGCCCAAGGTTCGCCCTGGGTGGCCTCCGCCTCGCCGAGCGACACGCGCTCGTGGCTGAGCGTCGTGAGGGCGACGGTCCAGCCGTCGTTGACGTCACCCACGACGTCCTCGTCGGGCACCCACACCTCGTCGAGGAACACCTCGTTGAAGTGCTGCTCGCCGGTGATCTGCTTGAGCGGCACCACGGTCACGCCCTTGGCCTTCATGTCGACGACCATGGCGGTGATGCCGCGGTGCTTGGCGGCGTCCGGGTCGGTCCGCACCAAGGCGAAGCCGCGCGCCGCCTGGTGGCCGCTGCTGGTCCAGACCTTCTGGCCGGTGACGATCCAGCCGCCGTCGCCGCGCTCGGCCCTGGTCGACAGGTTGGCCAGGTCGCTGCCGGCGCCGGGCTCGCTGAAGAGCTGGCACCACTTCATGTCGGCGTCCATCGTCGGACGGATCCAGCGCTGCTTCTGGTCGTCGGTGCCGTGCACCATGATCGTCGGGAGGATGATGGGGAGCGTCCAGGCCGGGTCGCCCAGTGGTTCGTGGAGCGGAAGGTCGCCCAGGGCCTCGTCGAGCACGAGCTGCTCCAGCGGCCCGGCTCCTCGGCCATACGGCTTCGGCCACGACGGGTAGAGGTAGCCGCTCTCCACGACGAACCGATGGCGCTCGGCCTCGGGCAGCTCGCCGTAGCGGGCCACGAACTCCTCGGCCTCGGCCACGTACTGATCGGCCTCGGGCGGCAGGTCGAGCGTCGACCGCCGGCCGGGCTGCTCGTCGGCGAGCCGCGCCACGTCGGCGCTGATGGCGTCGACCGGCCCGACGAACGCGTTGAGCGCGGCCGCGCGGCGCAGGTGGAGGTGGGCGTCGTGCTCCCAGGTGAAGCCGATGCCGCCGTGCACCTGCACGTTGGTCTTCGCAGCCCGCAGGAACGCCGGGAGAGCGATGGCCGCCGCGGCCCGAGCCGAGAGCGGCGACACGTCGGCGAGGTCGGCGGCGCGTGCTGCGTCCCAGACGGCCGCCACCGACAGCTGCTCGTCCACGAACATGTTGGCGCAGTGGTGCTTGATGGCCTGGAACTGTCCGATGGGCCGGCCGAAGGCCGTGCGCTCCTTCGCGTACTCCGTGCCCATCTCCTGGCAGGCCGCCGCACCCCCCGCGGCTTCGGCGGCCGCGAGCACGTCGAGCAGCAGGCGGGCAGGTCGAGCGCCGCCGCGGACGATGCGCTGCGCAGGGACGGTGACCTGCTCGAGACGGACCGCGGCGCACGGCTGCGTGGGGTCGAGGTTCTGCCGGTCCGAGATCGTGACGCCGGCCGCGGTCGGGTCGACGAGGACGAGGTCGTCGCCGACGACGAGCGCCAGCAGGTCCGCGCCGGCCGCGGCCATCACCGCGCCGACCGCACCGTCGAGCACGCCGGTGTCGTCGAGCTTCAGGGTGCCGCCGACGCCGAGTCCGGCGACGAGCTCGCCGTTGGCCAGACCGGGCAGCAGCTCGGCCCGCAGCGCGTCGCCGCCGACGGCCGCGATCGCGCCAGAGACGACCGCGGTCGTGAGGAACGGCCCCGGCGTGCACTGCCGGCCCAGCTCCTCCACGACGATGCTCAGCTCGAGGAGCCCGTAGCCGGACCCGCCGTGGCTCTCGGGGACGTGGAGACCCAACCACCCGAGCGCGGCCATGTCCTTCCAGAACCCGGGCCTGGCGTCCTCGCCGTCCAAGGCGTGGCGCGCCGCGGTCAGGCTCTCCTGCTTCGTCAGGAACGTCCGTGCGACCTGCGCCAGCGCGGCGTGATCGTCCGAGACAGGAATCCCCATGCGCGTCCCTCCCCCGTCCAGGCCGCAGGTCTGCGATCCGGAAGGCTGAATGTATAAGCGAATTAGACGACTGTCAAACGATCAGCCCGCGGAATAGCATAATGAGATGACTGATCCGCCGGAGCCGCTGGAAGTGGCCAGCGATCGGGGCCGCGCGGGCCCTGGTACCGTCGCCCGAGTGGCCGATGCGGGGGACGTTGCAGCACGCATGGTCGCCGCCCGCCGGCGCGCCGCGGCGGCGATCCGCACGCTCATCCCGATCGTGGCGTTCGCCGATCCGCCGGTGGCCGAGCTCGACGGTGCGGTCGCAGACATCGAGGCGGCCGCCGATCGACTCGCGCCGTTCGCCGTCGCCAGTCGCCACCACCGCAGCGGCGGCATGCGCACGATCAGCGGCGACCAGCCCGACGTCTGGGAGGGCCATCCGATCGTCGGCGCGTCGAGCGGGCTGGCCGCTCCCCTGGTCATCGACGAGGGCGCCGACTCCATCCGCGCCACGTGCACGTTCAGCAACGCGTACGAGGGCGCGCCCGGCGTGATCCAGGGCGGGTTCCTCGCCTCGGCGTTCGACTACGTGCTCGGCCGCCAAGCCGCGCTGACCGGCCTCATGGTGGTCACCGGCACGCTGACGATCCGCTTCCGCGCCGGCGTGCCGGTCGACCAGGAGGTCGCGCTGACCAGCGCCCTCGTCTCGGTCGACGGCCGGAAGATCAACGTGGCCGGCGAGGCACGCGTCGGCACCACGTTGTGCGCCGAGGCGGAGGCGATCTTCATCTCCGTCGGCGGCGAGCACTACAGCTACACCCCCGAGGATCGAGCCGATGACCGCTGACGCGGCGCCCGCCACGAGCTTTCGCGTCGCGCTGGTCGACGCGCTCAGCACCGCCGAGTGCGCGATCGCCGAAGCCGAGGCGCGCTGGTCGGGTCCGGAGCTGCTGTCCGCCGCGTGGGGAGCCGCCCGCTGGCTCGATGCCGCCGGCGCGACGCCCAGCGTGCCGGTGGCCGGCCTCCTCTACGGCTCGGCGCGGAGCTTCGCGTTGGCCATCGCCGGGGCCCTGACCGGTCGACCGCTCGCGCCGGTCAACCCGAAGATGACGCCGACCGAGCTCGCGCAGTCGATCTCGCTCCTCGCGCCGTCGGTCGTGGTCGTCGAGCCCGCGAGCGCGGCGGTGGCGGCCGAGCTACCGCCCAACGTGCGCGTCCTCACGCTTCCCGACCGCTTCGAGCCGGCTCCGGCCGGGACACCCACCTACCGCCCCGGCGACCCGATCGCGATCCTGCACACGTCAGGCACCACCGGCGTGCCCAAGCCCGTGCCGATCAGCGACGATGCCATGCTCCGCAAGGCGCGGGCCACGGCCCGCGCCTACGAGCTTGCACCCGGCGACCGCCTCTGCACGGTCCCGCCGTTCCACCACATGTCCGGGCTGATCATGGGTTGGTCCGCGCTGGCTTCGGGGGCGTCGATCGCGCCCGTGCCATGGTTCTCGATCGACGTGTGGGCGCGCTTCGCCGCGACCGACCCGAGCCACGTGCTCATGGTCCCGACGATGATCGAGATGCTGCTGCGGGCCGACAAGCTGCCCGAGGGCGTGCGGGTGATCGCCTACGGCGGCTCGCCGATGAGCCCCACGCTGCTGCGGGCGGTGATGGACGCGATCCCCGGCGTGCGCTTCGTGCAGGTGTACGGCCAGACCGAGGGCAGCCCGCTGACCAAGCTGTCGCACGAGGACCACCTCGTGGGGCTGGAGCGTCCGGCGCTGCTGGCGGCCGCGGGCCGTCCGGTCGAGGGGCTGGACCTGCGCATCGAGCCGCTCGACGACGACGACGCGCTCGTGGGCGTCGGGGAGGTCGTCGTGCGCGGCGACCACCTGTTCGGCGCCGACGCCGACCACGAGCTGCGCACCGGCGACTTCGGCCGCCTCGACGACGGCTACCTGTTCCTCGTCGGGCGCAAGGGCGACAAGATCATCCGCGGCGGCGAGAACGTGTACCCGCTCGAGGTCGAGCGCGCCCTCGAGGCCCACCCGGCGGTGGTGGAGGCCGGCGTGATCGGCGTGCCCGACGCCCGGCTGGGCGAGACGATCAAGGCCATCGTCGTGCTCGCCGACCCCGACGCACCGGTCTCGACCGACGAGCTCACCGCGTTCGTGCGCCACCGGCTGTCGGGCTTCAAGGTCCCGACCGAGTGGGCGTTCGCCGCGTCGCTGCCGCGCAACGCGAGCGGCAAGCTCCTGCGCCGCGCGTTGGCCGCCGACGCCCGCTGACCCGCGCCCCCGCAACCAACCCGCAACTGGGCGGCATCCCGGTTGCCGGGGCGACCGAGACTCCGCCCAGTTGGCCGCGCCCCCCGCAACTGGGCGGCATCCCGGTTGCCGGGGCGACCGCATCCCCGCCCAGTTGGCCGCGCCCCCCGCAACTGGGCGGCATCCCGGTTGCCGGGGCGACCGCATCCCCGCCCAGTTGGCCGCACCCCCGCAACTGGGCGGCATCCCGGTTGCCGGGGCGACCGCATCCCCGCCCAGTTGCGGCTGTCAGGTGCCTCGGTAGACGGGGGGGCGCTTTTCGCGGAAGGCCGCGATGCCTTCCCGCGAGTCGTCGGTCGTGCCCACCAGGGCCTGACCGGCGCGCTCCTCCAAGAGCGTCGAGTCGAGGTCGAGCTCGAAGCTGCGGGCCAGCATCTGCTTGGTGTAGCCGAGGGTGCGCGTGGGCAACGCCGCGAACCGCGCCGCCGCCGCGTCGGCGGCGGTCGCCAGCTGGTCGGGCGCGACGACCTCGGCCACGATGCCGGCTGCCTCCGCCTCGGCGGCGGTCATAGTCTCCCCCAGCAGGAGGAAGCGCTTGGCCCGGCCCATGCCGACGAGCCGCGGGAGCAGGTAGGTGGCGGCGCCGTCGGGCACGAGACCGCGCTGGACGAACGCGGCGATGAAGCGGGCGTCTTCAGTGGCGATGCAGTAGTCGCTGGCCAGGGCGAGCGTGAGCGACACGCCCGCGCAGGCGCCGTGGACGGCGGTGACGATCGGGACCGGGCACCCGAGGACGGCCCGCACGAGCCGCTGCGTCGAGCCCCGCATCAGGATCATGATGTCGATGCCGCGCAGGTCCGCGTTCGAGCTCTTCATGTCGGCACCGGCGCTGAAGCCCCGGCCGTTGCCGCGGATCACGATGCAGCGGGCGCCGTCGCCCTCGGCCGCATCCAGGGCGCTGATGAGCCCGTCGCGGAGCTCGGGGTCGATCGCGTTGTAGGCGTCGGGTCGGTCGAGGGTCAGGTGGAGCACTGCCCCACGCCGCTCGGTCAGCAGAGCCATCAGGCCTCCGTCATATGGCGACGGGGTCGACGAGGGCCGGGCCGCCGACGATCTCCCACGCCTCTTCGAGGTGGAGCGGCACGCTAGCGCCGATGCCGGCGAAGCCATCCCCATGGGTGTGGCCGCGGAGCGACCGGTGGTGGATCCCCTCCTTGATGACCGCCGCCCGCCAGTGCTCGAAGGCCAGGTAGAAGCTCAAGTTGGCGAGGTCGCGGCCGCTGAGGTCGCGGTAGGCGTCGGCCAGCTCGCCGGTGGTCAGGAAGCCGGGCTGCTCGGCGATCTCCTGCGACTCGTGGGTGACCCGGCCGCACGTCGGCGCCCAGTACACGAGCAGGTGCGCGAGGTCGGTCAGCGGATCGCCCCGGGTCGACATCTCCCAGTCGAGGATGGCGGCCAGCGTGGGCTCGTCGCCGTCGCTGTCCCCCGTGCCGATGATGAGGTTGCCGAGCCGGTAGTCGCCATGCACGAGCGTCGTCTCGCTCTCGCGCGGCACGATGTCGACGAGCCGCCGGGCGACCGCGTCGAACAGCGGGAGATCCCGGTGGGTGCTGGCGTGCCACTGCTCGGACCAGCGGGTGAGCCGCCGCGCGAGGAAGTTCTCGGGCCGGCCGAAGTCGCCGAGCCCGACGGCATCGGTGTCCACCGCGTGGACTCTCGCGAGCCCCGCGACCGCGGCGAGCGAGCACGCCCGACCCCAGGCCGCGTCCCGCCCGGCCACGTCCCCCCGGCGCTCGGCCACGAGCCCCGCCACGTGGTCCATCACGTAGAAGGGTGCGCCCACGATGGCCACGTCGTCGGAGAAGCCGTGCACGACGGGGATGGGCAGCCCGGTGCCTTTCAGCGCGTGGAGGACCTTGTACTCGCGGCTCATGTCGTGCGCACCTGGCGCCGTGTCGCCGAGGGGTGGCCGGCGCAGCACCAGCCGGCGCACGCCGGCGGTGACGAGGAAGGTCAGGTTCGACCGGCCGCCGCTGAGCAAGGAGACATCGAGCGGCTCGCCGTCCAGGAGGTCGTGCTCGACGAGGAAGGCTCGCAGCCGTCCCAGGTCGACGCTCGCGGTGGGATCTGCACTCGGTTCGCCAGCCATCCACACTCCTCGTCGACCGGCAATATAGTTGAACAATTAGGCGTTTGTCACTCAATCCTGTCGAGCGTCGAGCGCAGCCCGTCGCGATGGTGCGGCGCGGCCACCGCGATGAGGCGCTCGGCCCGCTCGGTGTCACCGAGGCCGCGGAGGTCGGCGATGCCGTGCTCGGTGACCACCACGTCGACGTCGGAGCGGCCGGTCGAGACCACCTCGACCCGGCGCTGGATCGTCGAGCGGCCCGCATGCTCGGCCCGGACCGCCACCACCGACAGCGCGTCCCGCCCGAGGGCAGCCGCGGCGCAGAAGTCGGCGTGCCCGCCGATCCCGCCGACCACCCGGCCACCGCTGCGCTCGACGTTGACCGACCCGTCGAGCGCCACCTCGACCGCGGCGTTGACCGTGACGAAGCGCTGCAGCGACCGCAGCGCCCCCAGGTCGTGGCTCTGCTCGACCGGGACGACGCGCAGGCGGCCCGCTGCCGCGAGGTCGAGCAGGCGGGAACCGCCCCAGACGTAGGTCGTGGTGGCCGTGCCTTCGAGCAGCCCGCGCTCGTCGAGATCGACCAGGCCATCGGACACGAGCCCCGACCAGATCGTCACCGGTCGATCGAGCTGGCCGAGGACCGCGTCGGCGATCCCGCCGATGCCCAGCTGCAGCGTGGCGCCCTCGGGGAGCAGCGAGCGGACGTGCGCGCCGATCTGCTCGTCGGCAGGGGTGGGCGCCCGGCGAACCACGGGCCGAGGTTGCCGTTGGCGGTCGACGACGGGCCCGATGCGGCCCGGGATCTCGGGCGCACCGATGTCGGGGGCCTCGGCGTCGACCTCGACGACCACGACGTCGGCGTTCGCGGCGGCCGCGGCGGCCCAGCCGACGCTGCCGCGGAACACCAGCCGGTCACCCCGCCAGCACCCGCTGACCACCGCGACGTTCGGCCGCAGCGCACCGGCCAGGAGGCGCGGCACCGACGCGAGGCGGACCGGCAGGTAGGTCACGCGTCCGTCCGCGATCGCCGCGGTCAAGCCGTAGCCGCCCATGATCGACCGGGTGCGGCCCGGCTCGAGGTCCGCGAGCCACGGCGTGTCCTCGACCGTCCAGCCGATCAAGGTTTGCGGGTCGCGCAGCCCGAGCATCTCGCACACCTCGGCCGGCGAGATGCCGGGGTTGTCGGGCCCGTCGGCGATCGCGATCAACGGGTCCGCGGTCATCGTCGCCCGACCCGCTCGGCGCCCACGCGGCGGCCGGCTACGAGGCCCAGGGTGCCGCGCCCGGGTCCTTCGCGAGCTTGCGGGCCACCACCATCCGGTGGACCTCGTCGGGCCCGTCGTAGATCCGCGCGCCCCGCGCCTCGCGGTACATCCGCTCGAGCGGCGTGTCCGCGGTGATGCCGAGCGCGCCGTGGACTTGGATCGCTCGGTCGATCACGTCGTTGAGGATCTGCGCGCCGCGGAACTTGGCCAGGCTCACCTGCAGCCGCGTGTCTTCGCCGCGGTCGAACGCCTGGGCCGCGTCGAGGGTCAGCAGGCGATGGGCTTGGATGTCCGCCGCCGACTCCGCGATGTAGCGCTGGATCTCGCCCTTCTCCGAGAGCATCGACCCGTGGGCGAACCGGCGGGTGGAGTACTCGCACATGAGCTCGAACGCCCGGATCGCCTGCCCGAGCCAGCGCATGCAGTGGAAGATGCGCCCGGGGCCGAGCCGCTTCTGGCTGATGAGGAACCCCTCGCCGCGACCGCCCAGCAGGTGGTCGGCGGGAACCCGCACGTCGGTGAGGCGGATCTCGCAGTGGGCGCCGACGGTCTCCCCCATCGTCTCCATGACGCGCACGACCTCGTAGCCGGGGCTGTCGGTGGGGACCAGGATGGACGAGATGCGGCGGTGCGGCGGCGCATCGTCGGGCTCGGTGACGGCGAAGACGGTCGTGAAGGCCGCGATGTTCGCGCCCGTGGTGAACCACTTGTGGGCGTTGATCACCCACTCGTCGCCGTCGAGCACCGCGGTGGACTGGATCAGCTTCGGGTCCGACCCCGCGACCTCGGGCTCGGTCATGCCGATCGAGGAGCGGATCTCACCGGCGACGAGCGGGCCCAGCCAGCGCGCCTTCTGCTCGTCGGTGCCGTAGAGGTTGAGCATGATCGAGTCCTGCATCGACCACGAGCCGATCGCGGACTGGCCGAAGAACGACCGCCCGATCACCGCGTTCATGAGCGTCATCGCCATGAAGGGCAGGCCCCCGCCGCCGATCTCCTTCGGGTGGCCGAGCGCCCACAGGCCGCGCTCCTTCGCCTCGGCCTTGAGCTTCTCCATCGTGGCGAGGCCGTTGAGCCCGCCCCCGTAGAGCGCGTCCTCGGCCGGGATCACCGACCCGTCGATGAAGTCGCGCACGTCGGCGCGCAACTGCTCTTGCTCAGAGGTCAACAGGTCATCCATGTCCAGCTCCGCGGCGCTCGTCGTCCTTGCCCGGTTGATACATTAAATCATTTAGCGGAACCGCAGGATCAGCGCCGCGGCAGCCCGAGCAAACGCTCGCCGATGACGTTGCGCAAGATGGCGCTGGTCCCGCCCTGGATCGTGTAGGCGGGCGCGTAGACGACGGCGCGCGACACCCGTCCGTCGAGCATCGCCGCCGGGCCCGCCGTGGCCGCGACGAACTGGGCGATCCGCTGCTCCAGCTCGGTGCCGAGGATCTTGGTCACGGCGGAGAACCCGGGAGGTGCCTGGCCGATGACCTCGCGGATCACGGCGAGGCGCACGATGCGATACATCGTCTCGATGGCCGCGATCTCCTGGGCCGCCGTCGGGTTGGAGCGATCAGCCGTCGCTCGGGCGTCCTCGTAGAGCGCGCGGTTGCTCATGAGCCGGTCGATGCCGCCGCGCTCGTGCTCGAGCTGGCGCATCAGCTGCTGCCAGCTGCCGTTCTCCTTGCCGACCAGCGCGTCGCGCGGGAGGACGACTCCGTCGAACACGACCTCACAGAAGTGCGACTCGCCGGTGATGTCGCGGATCGGCGCGACGGTGATGCCCGGGGCGTCCATGTGGACGATGAACTCGGACATGCCGGCGTGGGGCGGCGCGTCCGGGTCGGTGCGAGCCACCAGGTAGCAGTGGTCGGCCACCGCAGCGAAGCTCGTCCAGACCTTCTGGCCCTCGATCACCCAGGCACCGTCACGCTCGACGGCGCGGGTGCGCAGCGACGCGAGGTCCGAGCCCGCGTCGGGCTCGCTCATCCCGAGCGACCAGGTGACCTCGCCCGCGGCCATCGGCGGGAGGTACCGCGCGATCTGCTCGGGCGACCCGTTGGCCAGGAGCGTCGGGCCGATCTGGCGGTCGCCCACCCACGTCGCCGCCAACGGCGCGCCGGTGGAGATCAGCGCCTCGGTGACGACGAAGCGCTCGAGTGCCGTCCGCTCGTGGCCACCGACCTCGCGCGGCCAGGTCATCCCCAGCCAGCCCCGCTCGCCGAGCTGGCGCGAGAAGTCGCGATCGAAGCCGCGCACCCACGACTCCTCGCGGATGGACAGGGAGGCGGCGGCCGCCCGGCCGACCTCGAGCGCCTCGCAGCGCAGCGCCTCGATCTCGTCAGGCCACGCGAAGTCCACGGCGGCCTCCGGCGCGTGACGTGATGGTGAGCCCGGCGACGGCGCTCATGCCGCAGGCCCCTCGGGCGCCGACCCCAACCGTGCGGCGTGACCGTCCTCGGCCATCTGCTGGCCGATCGCCTTGCGCAGCGCCCGCCACGAGCCGAGCAGGGCGTCCAAGGCGTGCGTGCGCCGCAGGTAACGGTGCAGCTCGTACTCCCACGTGCAGCCGATCGCGCCGGTGACCTGCGTGCACGAGTGCGCGGCGCGGATCGCGGCGCGGCCGGCCACGGCCTTTGCGACCAGGCTGCCGAAGAGCACGTCGTCCGGCTCAATCGCGGCCAGGACCGAGCGGGCCGCCACGAGGCCGGTGTAGGCGTCCGCCAAGCGGTGCTGCACCGCCTGGAACGTGCCGAGCGGACGACCAAACTGCTCGCGCTCGATGACGTAGCCGGCGGCCCGGTCGATCATGTGCGAGGCCAGGCCGACCAGCTCGTGCGCGAGGGCCCGCCGTCCAGCGGCGACCGCCACGGCCCAGGCCGCACCGTCGAGCAACCGGTAGTGACGGGCTTCGACCACGCCGGTGACGCGGGTGAACCCGGCCGCGTCGTCGAACCCCTCCATCTCGACGACCGAGAGGGCCCCGCGAGAGACGATCGCGACGACGACGCCGGTGCCCGCCTGCGCCGGCACCGCGATCTCCGCGGCCTCGGATGCGCCGAGCAGCAAGCCCGCGATCGTGAGTCGGCCATCGTCGTTGATGGCCGACGTCACGTTCGTGGGCCCGGGCTCGGGATACGCGATCCCGACCGAGCGATCGTCGAGGCCGAGCGCGGCCGCGACCACCATGTCGAGCGCCCGCGAAGCCACGAGCGCGGCACCCTGCTCTTCGAACAGCAAGGCGACGCTCTCCGTCGGCTCCTCGACGGTCAGCTCGTCCCAGCCGAGCTCGCGCAGCTCGGCCACGACATCGCTCTCGCCCGCGCCTTCGGCACCGACGCGCCGCATGAGGCCCCCGAGCGTCTTGCGGTACATCTCGCGAGTCTCAGCGTCCACTGCGCACCTCCCGAGGGAGGCCGAGCACGCGCTGGGCGATGATGCCCCGCTGGATCTCGGCGGCGCCGCCGTAGATCGTGGCGGCACGGGCGTAGAAGTAGTCGGAGCGCCAGCCCGCGGCCTCCGGTGACAGCGCCATGTCGGCGTCGAGCAGCTCGATTGCCGCATCGATCACCGACTGCTCGCCCGCGCCGAGCAGCAGCTTGTCGACGGAGATCTCGGGACCGGGACTCTCGCCGCGAGCGAGCGCGGCGACCGTGCGGGCGCACGTGGCCCGCAGCGAGGCGAGATCCAGGTAGACGTCACCGAGCCGGTCCGCCTGCGCCCCCGCGTCGGAGCCGAGCCCGACGACCAGGTCGTCGAGGCGCTTGTGCAGCCACGCTTGGCGTTGCCAGGCGTACATCCCCCGCTCCCACTGGAGCAGGTACATCGCGACGTTCCAGCCGGCGCCGGCCTCGCCGATCAACGCCTCGGGCGGCAGCCGCACGTCGCTGAAGAACAGCTCGGACAGCTCGTTGCGGCCGTTGGCGTAGCGGATCGGTCGCACCTCGATGCCCGGGAGCGACATGTCGACCATGAACATGCTGATGCCGCGGTGGGCCGACTCCTGCGAGCCGGTACGGGCGAGCAGCACGCACCACTGCGCGACGTGGCCCAGGGACACCCAGATCTTCTGGCCGTTGACCACGAAGCCGTCATCGTCCTGCGTGGCCTTGCAGCGCAAGGAGGCGAGGTCGCTCCCGGCGTTCGGCTCGGAGAAGCCCTGGCACCACATCTCGTCGCCGCGCAGGAGCGCGGCCAGGTGGGCCTGCGCGATCGGCCGGGCGAACTCGATCAGCATCGGGCCGAGGGTCTCGACCACGCCGAGCAGCTCGGGCAGGACGTAGCCGTGCGCGCCCATGCGGTCGTAGAGCACAGCGCGGTTGGTGGCGTCCCCACCGAGGCCGCCGCAGTCCTCGGGCCAGCCCCAGCGGGTCCAACCGTCCTCGAACAGGAGTCGCTGCAGCTCGCGCTCGTTCTCCGCGGTCTGTTCGACGGAGCGGGGGTCGTGCTCGCGGTGGGCCTCGAGGAGATCGGCGTGGCCGGTGATCCACGCGTCGAGCTGCTCGACCAGCTCGGTTCGGCCCGCGCTCGGGGCTGCCGTGCTCATGACACGCTCAGGCTGACGCCGGCCGACGTGTTGAGGCCCCCGGGGATCGTCTCCCAGATGGACTGGGTCCCGGCCAGCACCTCTTCGGCCTCGAGCCGGCCGCCCGCCTTCGCCTGGTAGACCCGGTCCGAGATCCGCCAGCCGTGCATGCGTCGCAGCACGTTGCCCTCGATCCGCAGCACCTGGCCGGACAGCCACGCGGCGGCGTCCGAGGCGAGGAAGGCGACGACCGGCGAGGAGTTGGCCGGGTCCATCGGGTCGAACGCGCCGTCGGCGAGCTTGGCGTCGGCCATCGCGGGGATCGTCGAGGTCATGCGGGTCAGGGCGACCGGCGAGATGGCGTTGACGGTCACGCCGTAGCGGGCCATCTCGAGGGCGGTGACCGTCGTGAGGCTGGCGATCGCGGCCTTGGCCGCCGCGTAGGCGGCCTGCCCGACGTTGCCGAAGAAGCCCACGCCGGACGTGGTGTTGATGATCCGGCCGGTCGTCGTCTCGCCCGCCTTGGCCCGCGCCCGCCAGTGGTCGCACGCGTGCTTGGTCATGCTGAACGTGCCCTTGAGGTGCACGGCGATGACGTCGTCGAAGTCGGCCTCGTTCATCGAGGTGATCATGCGGTCGCGGACGATGCCGGCGTTGTTGACGAGGATGTCGAGACCACCCAGCTCGCCGGCCAGCTCGACGACCGAGCGGCAGTCCTCCCACGAGACGACCGAGCCGCGGTGGACGACGGCGCGCCCGCCGGCGGCCTCGATGTCGGCGACGGTGGCTTCGGCCGGGTCTTCGTCGGACCCTTCGCCATGCACGCCGACACCGGGATCGTTGACGATCACGGTGGCGCCGTGGCGCGCCAGCTCGAGCGCATGGGCTCGGCCGATACCGCGGCCGCTGCCGGTCACGATCGCGACCTTGCCTTCGAGCAGTCGTGGTGCGGTTGCGTCTGCCACCTTTAGCTCCCCTTCGTGTTGGCGTGCTCGGCGGTGCCGGTCACGGCTTGTCCTGACCCCAGATCGTCACGACGCTGTTGCTGATGGCCTTGCCGCCGGCGTTGTGCTGCAGCGCGAGCCCCCGGCGGAACTCGACCTGCCGGGCAGCATCCTGCGCGGCGACGTCGCCCCGCAGCTGCCAGAAGATCTCGACGATCTGCGCCACGCCGCTCGCGCCGAGCGGGTGGCCCTTCGAGAGCAGGCCGCCGCTCGGGTTGATCGGCAGCCGGCCGCCGATCATCGTGTCGCCCGACTCCACGAGCTGACCGCCCTTGCCGGGCTCGGTGAGCCCGAGGTCCTCGCTGCTGATGATCTCCATGATCGTGAAGCAGTCGTGCAGCTCGACCATCTCGATGTCGGTCGGCCCCACGCCGGCCATCGCGTACGCCCGCTCGGCCGCCAGCTTGGTGGCGGGGAACGAGGTGAGCGTCTCCTTCTCGTGCATCCAGTAGGTGTCGGTGCCGTTGCCGGCGCCCCACAACCAGACCGGGTTGTCGGTGTAGCGGTCGACGACCTCTTCGCCGGCGAGGAGCACGGCGGCGGCACCGTCGGTCTGCGGGCAGCAGTCGAGCAAGCGCAGCGGATCGCAGATCAGCGGGCTCGCCATCACCTCGTCGAGCGTGACGGGCTTCTTGTGATGGGCGTACGGGTCGTGGGACCCGTTGGCGTGGTTCTTCACCGACACCAGGGCCATCTGCTCGGCGGTGGTGCCGTAGGTCTCCATGTGGGCGCGGGCCTGCGGGGCGAAGTGGTTCAGGGCCGTCTCGCCGCGGTTGTGGATTGGGTGGCCTTCGAGGGCGATCCCGAGCAGGCCCTCCACGGTCGCGTCGCGCATCTTCTCGTAGCCGACCACGAGCACCAGGTCGTGCCAGCGCGACGCCACGGCCATCGCGCCGATGCGCACGGTCTCCGAGCCCGTCGGGCAGCCGTTCTCGATGCGCGACGCCGGCATGCCGAGCAGCCCGATCGTGCCCGAGAGGGACACCCCGCCCTGGGTCTGCTGGCCGTGCAGGCCCGGGCGGCACGCGCCGATGAACCCGGCCTCGATCTCGCGGCGGTCGAGCCCTTTGTCGACCGAGCCGACCGCGGCGAGGAACGCCCGCTGCACGAGCTCGTCCCAGCCCTTGTCGAAGTGCTCACCGAACGGGACCATGCCGGCCCCGACCATGGCGACCCGGCGCATGCCGGGCTTCGTTGACGTCATGACGACCTCCTGAAGGCCAGTCCGTAGATCGGGATGCCGTCGTCGAGCCCGAGCCGGCGCATCACCAGCTCCACCGCGTCGCCGGTCGCGACCTGGTCGACGTCGGCACCGGTGCCGAGCGCCTTCCAGCGGGTGCCGTCCTCGAGATCGGCGTAGATCATCGTGAGCGGCGAAGGCAGCGCCCGCGGGAGGGCCGTCGACACGGCATAGGTGAGCACCACGCCGCGCCGCGCGACGTCGACGACTGACAGCTCCTGCTCGCCGCAGCGCCGGCACAGCACGGCGCCGGCCGGCGGCACGTTGACGTGACCGCAGCTCTCGCAGCGCGCGCCCAGCGGGCTCAGCAGCTCACGCCGCTCGCGCCACAGCAGGGCCCCGTCGGGGTCGACGCCCGTCGCGCCGCGTGGCCGCGGCGCCGAGACGGCCGGCGGTGGACC
>JAODBM010000189.1 GCA_025463985.1 Acidimicrobiales bacterium | reverse complement strand
GCGTCGAGCACGGGGGCGATGCCGGCCGCGGCGAGGGCGGTGTGGATCGCGCCGCCGAGATCGAGCGCCGGCGTGCCCCACGCCGTGGTGGCGCGCACGTGGTCGCCGCAGGCCGCGGCCACCGCGTCGAGGTCGTCGCCGCCGAACTCGTAGCACCGGGCTCGGATGCAGGGCCCGACCTCGGCAGCGATGTCGGTGGCCCCGAGCGAGCGCATCGCCTCGGCGGCCGCGCCGATCACGCCGGCCGCCACGCCCCGCCAGCCGGCGTGGACGACGCCGACCACACCGTCCGCGCGCAGCACGATCGGCCCGCAGTCAGCCGTGTGGACCGCGAGCGCGGCGCCGGGGGTGGCGGTGACCGCCGCGTCGGCCTGGGCGCCGGCGTAGTCGCCGGGCGCGTGGACCGTGACGACGCGCGCGCCGTGGACCTGCCGGAGCCATGTCCAGGGCAGGTCGACGACCTGTGACCGGCGCGCGGCCAACGCCTCGGCGGGGAGGCCGACCGCGAGGTCGCCGTGGTCGGTGGAGGTGAACACGGCGTGGGCCGTGCCGGCCATGCGGGCGGTGACGGCTACTTGAGGAACGACGGGACGTCGAACTCGTCGTCGTCGTGGCCGAGATCGTCGTCGTCGTCCGCGAACAGGTCGGTGGGCATGCGCTCGCCGATCTCGTCCTCGCGGCTGTTGGCGACCGTGTTCGGGCGCCGGCCGTCGCGACCCTTGCTCTCGTCCCAGCGGTCGAAGCCGGCGGCGATCACGGTGACCCGCACCTCGTCGCCCATCTCGTCGTCGATCACGGTGCCGAAGATGATGTTGGCGTCGGGGTGGGCCACGCCGTGGATGACCTCGGCGGCCTCGTTGACCTCGAACAGCCCGAGATCGCTGCCGCCGGCGATCGACAGCAGGACGCCGCGGGCGCCCTCGATGGACGCCTCGAGCAGCGGGCTGGAGATCGCGGCGCGGGCGGCGTTGAGGGCCCGGCCCTCGCCGGTGGCGTGACCGATGCCCATCAGCGCCGAGCCGGCATTCGACATGATCATCTTCACGTCGGCGAAGTCGGTGTTGATCACGCCAGGCGTGGTGATGAGATCGGTGATGCCCTGCACGCCTTGCAGCAGCACCTCGTCGGCCATCTTGAAGGCGTTCATCATCGACGTCTTCTCGTTGGACACGGTGAGCAGGCGATCGTTGGGGATCACGATCTGCGTGTCGACCTTCTCCTTCAACTTCTGGATGCCCGACTCGGCCTGCACCGAGCGGCGGCGGCCCTCGAACGAGAACGGGCGGGTGACCACGCCGATCGTGAGCGCGCCGATGTTCTTGGCCATCTCGGCGATGACCGGGGCGGCCCCGGTGCCGGTGCCGCCGCCCTTGCCGGCGGTGATGAACACCATGTCGGCGCCTTGGAGGACCTCTTCGATCTCCTCACGGTGCGCCTCGGCGGCCGCTCGACCGACCTCGGGGTCGCTGCCGGCGCCGAGGCCACGGGTGAGCTCGCGGCCGATGTCGAGCTTGATGTCGGCATCGCTCATCAGCAGCGCTTGGGCGTCGGTGTTGACGGCGATGAACTCGACGCCCTTCAGCCCGGCGTCGATCATGCGGTTGACGGCGTTGACGCCGCCGCCGCCGACGCCGACGACCTTGATGACCGCAAGGTAGTTCTGCGGGTTTCCGGTCATGGGTGCTGCTACCTCCAGGTGAACGGGACCCGGGCCGACCGCGCAGACCTGCGGGTGCCGGGGTGGACGGCGGTCGAACGGACCGCTGGGTGGACGAGACGTTGGTCGGAACCCGATCGGGGCCCGCCCTCACCCTCAACTGCAGGTCGAGAGTTATGTAAACCTCTGGTAATGGGTGACATTATGCACCCTTCGGTCGCGGGGTCAAGGCGGGAGCACCCGGGACGCACAGGTTGATGCTCGCGATGGCGGTCCGGTCCCCCGCCCGCAGCAGCGCGTCCAGGGCGACGGCCTTGTCGGCCAGCTGGGCGGTGCCGCACAAGCGGACCTCGATGCCGTCGCGCAGCGTGAGCCGGTCGCCGGCGCCGAGCGGACCGATGGCGGCGACCTGGAGGCGTAGGGCCGGGGGCAGGGCGACCGCCACCTCGAGGCCGGTCTGCCAGGCGGCACCGAGGGTGGCGCCGGGCCGCAGGTCGGAGCGGCCGTCCAGGTGGACGAGGTTGTTGTCGGCGCCGGTCGCGGGGCCGAGCAGCCGCCCGGTGGGGTCCACGAGGGTGAGGCCGCTGGGCCCGTCGACCACCGCGACCGGGCGCCGCTCGGTGATGCGGATCGTGACCGTGCCGGGCCACTGCCGGCGCACGCTGGCGTGGTCGACCCACGGGAGCCGCTCGACCCGGGATCGCACCGCGCCCGGGTCGACCTCGAGCATGGCCTCGCCGGTGCGCAGGCTGCCCGCCTTCGCCAGCGCGGCCGGGGACGTGTGGACGCCGCCCGCGGTGCGGATGTGGTCGACGTCGAGCAACGAGGACTGCGTGGCCGCCGCCGCGGCTGCCAGGAGCAGGAGCACCACGATGAGCGCGATCAGGCGTTTCCGGCGCTTGCGACCGCGGTCGCGGAGGACTTCGATGCGGCGGGCCTGGATCCGTGGGTCGATCGGCGGGCGGCCCGTCGCGCGGCCCGGTGGACGGGTGATCGTGGAGGTCATGCGCCGACCCCGGAGCCGCCGGGACCGCCCGGGCCACCCGGACCGGCGACGCCGTCGGGCTGGCCGGCGGGTTCGGGCTCGGGTGCGGGATCGTCGGTCGGATCGGCGAAGCCCACCATGCGGGTCTCGACGCGCAGCTGCACGCCGGTGGCGTCGGCCACCCGGCGCCGCACCTCGCGCATCACCGCCCAGACGTCGTCGGCCGATCCGCCCTCGTCGGCCTGGATGAAGTTGGCGTGCTTGGTCGACACCTGGGCGCTGCCGTGGCGCAGGCCCTTGCAGCCGGCCGCGTCGACGAGGCGGCCGGCCGAGTCGCCAGGCGGGTTCGTGAAGACCGAGCCGGCGTTCTGTCCGCCCGGCTGGTTGGCGCGCCGCCAGCGCACGATCTCGGCGACCTCGGCCTCGGCCGTCGCCCGATCGCCGGGGGCGAGCTGGAGGTCGGCGTGGACGACGACCTGGGTGGAGGCCAGCGACGACCGTCGATAGCCGAGGTCGAGCGCGGGGGCAGCCACGGCTCCATCCTCGCCGCCCGCGAGGTCGACGACGCGGACCCTCACGAGGCTCGCGGCCATGTCCGAACCGTGGCCACCGGCGTTCATCCGCACGGCACCGCCGATCGACCCACGGATCCAGGCCCGCCGCATCGAAGTCCTCCG
>JAODBM010000175.1 GCA_025463985.1 Acidimicrobiales bacterium | reverse complement strand
CGCGGCTGGCGCGGGTGCTGCCAGCTGGGGGTCCCCTTCCGGCCGCGCCTCCGGCCGCGCGGCGACGCGCCCGGGATCGGCGGCTGACGCGTCGGGCGCGATGGTGCTCGGGGCGCTCGCCGCGCGGTCAGGGTCGAGCACCGAGCGGTAGCGCAGCCACCCGACCGAGGTGGCGGCCAGCGACGGCAGGCCGAGGTGGAGGACGAACGCCGCGGTGCCGGCCCCTGTCCACGAGGCGGCGATCAGGTTGGTCAGGTTCGACACCGGGAGCGCCGCGGAGGCAAGGCAGGCGAGGAGCACGGGCTGGAACGCGAGCGTCAAGGGATCGCGGCCGGTCCGGCGCGCGATCTGGACGTACAAGGGCGTGAGGAGGACGACGGCGGCGTCCAGGTTCAGCACCGTGGTCACGACGGCGGCCAGCACCCACAGGCCGCCCGACCCGCCCCGCCGGCCGCCGACGCGCTCGGCCACGCTGGCGAAGAACCCGAGCCGGTCGAGCAGGATGGCAAGCGGCACCGCGCAGAGCAGGAACCCGATCGGCGCGGCGAGCGGACGGAGGGCCCGTGCGGCGTCGCTCGGCGCCGCGGTGCCACTGACCACCGCGGCCGCCAGGCAGGCCGACGGCACCGTCCACGCCGGCAGCTTCCACGGCCGGCCGACCGCCCCCGCGATGGCCGCCGCCAGCAGCAGGATCCGAGCGGCGGGCATCGTCGGCGTCACCTACCCATGGGATGTCGCACCGCGGCGGGCCCAGGACTGCCCCTGCGGCCCGACGTGCGCTCGGCGCTACTCGCCGATGAAGTGGGCGGGGCGCTTCTCGGCAAAGGCCCGCGGCCCCTCTTGGGCGTCCTTGGTGGCGAAGACGGGCCAGCCGAGCTCGAGCTCGCGGGCCAGGCCGTCGGCTTCGCTCATGGCCGCCGTCTCGCGCATCGATCGCAGCACGGCCCGCACCGCGAGCGGGGCGTTCGCGGCGATGACGTCGGCCAGCTCGTGGGCTCTCGCCAGCGCCTGGCCGTCGGGGACCACATGGCCGATGAGGCCCATGGCCTTGGCCTCGGCGGCGTCGATCAGGCGGCCCGTGAGCAGCAGGTCCGCGGCGTTGGTGAACGCGATCTGGCGCTGCAGGCGCACGGTGGACCCACCGAGCGGGAACAGCCCCCGGCGGACCTCGGCCACGCCGAACTGCGCGCTCGCACCCGCCACCCGGATCTCGGTCGCCTGCAGGATCTCGGTGCCGCCGGCCACGCAGTAGCCCTCGACCGCGGCGATGAGCGGCTTGCTCGGCCGGAAGTGGCGCAAGAGCGCCTTCCAGTGCAGGTCGGGATCGTCCCCCATGCGCGCCGCGTCCTCGTCGGACACGCCGGCCGAGAGCGCCTTGAGGTCCATGCCCGCGCAGAAGTCGCCGCCCGCACCGGTGAGGATGCCGACGCGGAGGTCGGGATCCTCGTCGAGCGACCGCCACGCGTCGGCGGCGGCGACGAGCATCCGGGCGCTGAACGCGTTCTTGGCCTCGGGCCGGTTGAGGGTGACCGTGAGCACGGGACCATCGCGCTCGACGAGGAGGTGGGCCTGGTCGGACATGGCGCCCAGGCTAGAACACGTTTCAGTTCTGGCGCCGAGGGCAGGGGCCGAACCCGGTACCATGCCGCGAGAACACGTTCTCGTTTCCCGACGCGCGCAGGGGGGATCCATGGATCTGGCCGAGGTCGACATCTACAACCCGGACACCTATGTGGAAGGTGTGCCGCACGAGATGTTCGCCACGTTGCGCCGGGAGGCGCCGGTGCGCTGGATCGAGCACGACGGCGTCGGCTCGTGGACGGTCACCTCTCACGAGCACATCGTGCGGGTGAACCGCGACGCCAAGACCTTCTCGTCGTGGGTCGGCACCGCCCTGCTCCCCGAGATGGCCCCCGAGAACCTCGAGCAGCAGCGGATGATGATGCTGAACCTCGACCCGCCCGAGCACACGAAGCTGCGGCTGATCGTCAACAAGGCGTTCACGCCGCGGCGCATCGAGGAGCTGGTCGACCGCCTGCGGGTCCGGGCCCGCGCCATCGTGGCCGAGGTCGCGGACCGCGGCTCCTGCGACTTCGTGACCGACGTGGCCGCCGAGCTGCCCCTGCAGGCGATCGCCGAGCTGCTGGGCGTCCCCCAGGAGGACCGTCACCTGGTGTTCGACTGGTCGAACAAGATGATCGGCGCCGAGGACCCCGAGTTCGAGGTGAGCCCCGAGGAGTCCGGCCTGGCCGCGGTCGAGCTCTACGAGTACGCCCAATCGCTGGCGGACGACAAGCGCAAGCACCCGGGCAACGACATCGTGACCACCCTGCTGGAGGCCGAGGTCGAGGGCCACCGGCTCACCGACCTCGATTTCAACCTCTTCTTCATGCTGCTGGCCGTGGCCGGCAACGAGACGACCCGCAACGCCATCGCCCACTCGATGCTGGCGCTGATCGAGCACCCCGACGAGCGCTCGAAGCTGCTGGCCGACCCCGCCAAGCTGACGTCGGCCATCGAGGAGTTCCTGCGCTGGGCCACGCCGGTGATGAGCTTCCGCCGGACCGCGACCTGCGACGTGGAGCTCGGCGGCCAGCAGATCCGCGAGGGCGACCGCGTGGTGATGTGGCACATGGCGGGCAACCGCGACGAGGCCGTGTTCGCCGACCCGTACCGCTTCGACATCGGGCGCGATCCCAACCTGCACCTGCAGCAGATCGCGTTCGGCGGGGGCGGGCCGCACTTCTGCCTGGGCGCCAACCTGGCCCGCGCCGAGATGCGGATCATGTTCACGGAGGTGCTCGCCGTGCTGCCCGACATGGAGCTCAGCGGGCCGGTCGAGCGGCTGCGGTCCAACTTCATCAACGGCATCAAGCACATGCCGGTCAGCTACCAGCCGGTGTCGGTCCCTGCGCCCTGAGGTGGCAGCGCCGACGGCCGCAGCTCAGTTGCGATCGGCTTCGCTGACCTTGACCGCCACCGGAGCCTCGGTGGTGGCGTCACGGACCGCGGCCTCGATGCGGTCGAGAGCCTCGACCATGCGGTCGGTCTGGGCCTGGTGCTCGGCGACGAGGCGCGCCAGCCAGAAGCGCAGCAGGCGGGTGACCGAGAAGCGCAGGAACAGGCCGAGGCCCACCAGCACGAGGCCCAGGCCGAGCAGGCCGCCGGAGATGAGCATCGGGATCTGGTCGGCCACGTAGGCGGTGCCCGACGCGTTGTACCAGGCCAGCACGATCAGCGCGACGCCCACGACGGGCAGCGCCATGCTCACCTGGAACAGGAGCCGCTCGGCGTCCGCCGAAGGCTCGGGCACGCGCAGCCCGGCGACGCCTTCCTGGAGGCGGCCGGCGGCGCTGGTCGGGGTCGGGTCGCTTGCGCTCACGGTGAAGCCCTCCGATGACGTGGTAATCGGCCGGCGGCGGTGCCGCGGGCGGTGATGGGGGTGAGGCGGGCGGCGAACGTCATGCGGACGCCCCGAAGTAGGCCGCGGACAGCTCAGCCTGCAGGTCGGACGGCACCCCGGAGGCCACGACGTTGCCGTGCTGCATGACCACGGCCAGGTCGGCCACGCCGAGCACGGTGCGGGCGAACTGCTCGACCACCAGGACCGACACGCCCTCGGCGGCGATGGCGGCGACCAGCTCGTAGAGCTCGGCCACGATCAGCGGTGCCAGCCCCATCGACAGCTCGTCGATCAGCAGCAGCGCGGGGTCGACGGCCAGCCCGCGGGCGACCGCGAGCATCTGCTGCTCGCCGCCCGACAACGTGCCGGCCAGCTGGTTGCGGCGGTCGCCGAGGCGGGGGAACCGGTGGAAGGCGCGGTCGAGCACGACGCTCTCGCTGGTGCCGCCATAGGTGGCCATGCGGAGGTTCTCGCGCACGGTCAGGTTGCGGAAGATGCCGCGGCCCTCGGGGATCGTGCACACGCCGAGCCGGGCCAGGGCGTCCGGCCGGCAACCGTTCACGTGGCGGCCGCCGACGTGCACGTGCCCGGCCGTCGCCGGGTGCTGGCCGGTGGCGACCTTGAGCGCGGTGGTCTTGCCGGCGCCGTTGGGACCGAGCAAAGCGACGACCTTGCCGGCGGGCACCTGCAGGCTGATGCCGTGCAGCACCTCGATGCGCCCGTAGGCCGCCCGCACGTCCCGCAGCTCCAACACGGGGGCGGCCTCGATCGGCGTCATCGGGCCACCGCGCCGTCCACGCCGCTCGCGGCGACCTCGGCCTCCAGGTCAACCTGCGCCGCAGGCACCGAGCCGCGGCTCGGTGCCGCATGCCCGAGGTACGCGTCCAGCACGGCCTGGTCGCCCTGGATCTCGTCGGGCGTGCCGCTGGCGAGGATCTCGCCGAAGTTGAGGACGTGGACGCATGAGCACAGCCGCATCACGAGCGGCACGTCGTGCTCGACCAGCAGGATGCCCATGCCGGTGCCGGCCAGCTCTTGGAGGAGATCGCCGAACTGCGCGGTCTCACCCTCGTCGAGCCCCGACGCCGGCTCGTCGAGCAACAGCACCCGCGGCCGGCAGGCGAGCGCTCGGCCCAGCTCGACGAGACGGGCGAGGCCCGTGGACAACGAGTCGGCCCGCTGGTTCGCGACCGCGCGCAGGCCGACGAGGTCGATGATCCGCTCGGTGTCGCCGGCCACGTCGAAGCGGCGATCCGACGACCACGAACGATGGATCTCGGCCGCGGTGAGGATGTTGTCGCGCACGGTCAGCGAGCTGAACACCTCGAGGCGCTGGAACGTCCGGGCGATGCCGAGCTGCGCCCGCTTGTGCGCCCGCAGCCGGGTGATGTCGCGCCCCTCGAACTCGACCCGCCCCGACGTGGGGACCTGGAGGCCGGTGATGACGTTGAACGTGGTGGTCTTCCCGGCGCCGTTGGGGCCGATGAGCCCGGTGATCGTGCCGGGGTCGACGTGCAGGCTCACGCGGCTGACGGCCATGTTGCCGCCGAAGCGCACGCTGATCTCATTGATCTGCAGGATCGCCATCACACCTCCCCCAGCTCAGCCCCAGCTCGTCGTCGAGCGCGCGCAGCTCGGCGGCGGAGGCCGGTCCGCCCACGCCGACCAGCTCGGGCACCAATCGGGCCCGCAGGTCGTCGGGAGGCTCCTCGCCGTCGGCACCGCTGTCGTCGTCCCGGCGGCGGCGGAACAGCAGCGCCCGCACGTTGTCGGACATCTGCGCCACCGCGCCCGAGGGGTTGCGGGCGAGGCTGATGCCCGCCAGCCCCGGCGCCACGGTCATGAGGTTGCGGATCGTGGGCACGGCGTCGCCGACGAGCGGCATGAGCGCCAGGAGGAGGCCTCCCAGCAGCGCGCCCGCCACCGCGGTGATGCCGCCCACGACGGCGAGCAGCACGAGCGGCAGCCCGGGGAGCGCGCCTTGGAGCAGCGAGAACTGCTCGGGGCCGGCCTTGCCCCGCCAGCCGCCCAGCAGCGCGCCGCCGAGCCCGGCGATGGCCGAGGAGAGGGCGAAGATCTGCAGCTTGGTGCGGGTGAGGTCGAGGCCGAGGGTGGTGCAGGCCGCGGGGCTGTCCTTCATGGCCTGCAGGCGGCGCCCGAACGGCCCGCGGCGCAGCTCGGCCACGCCGACGCCGATCACCGCGAACACGAACGCCATCACCACCAGGTTGGCTCGGTCGCTGCGCAGCGAGAGGCCCGGGAGGCGGATGCGGCCGATGGCGCCGTCGCCGTCCTTGAACTTGTCGAAGCGGGTGAAGACGGCCTTCTCGAGGAACAGGGCGAACGCCATCGTGGCCAACGCCAGGTACAGGCCCCGCAGCCGCAGCACGGGCAGGGCCACCAGGGCGCCGACCGCAGCGCAGACGACGATCACGGCCAGCAGCGCGAGCGGGTTGCCGTCGGCGCCCACCTTGAACATCACCACCGCGCCCACCCCGGCGAAGCCGAGCTGGGCCAGCGAGATCTGGCCGGCGAACCCGATCAGGGGCACCAGCGAGAGCGCCACGATCGCGAGCGCCAAGCCGTAGCCGACGCTGCCGAGCGCGTTGCCGTGCACGAACGACGGCACGATCACGGCCGCGGCCACGAGGCCGGCGCCGGCCAACACCGCGTGGGCGACGGTCGGCATGGGGACGCGGGTGCGGTCGCGAGCCGCGCCGATCAGCGACTCGCGGTCCTGGGGCACGACCAGCAGCACGATGAACAGCATGAGCACCGGCACGGTGTCGACGGTGATCCAGTTGAACGCGTGCGGCAGGTGGTTGCCGTACTTCTTGGTGCTCTCGATGGCGAGACCGAGGATGAGCGCGCCGACGACCGTGAGCGGCAGGCTCCGTAGCTTGCCGACCATCGCGACCGCGTACGCGTTGATCACCAGCAGCGTGAGCTGTACCTGGTCGAGGGCGAGGATCGGGGCGATGAGGATGCCGGCCAGCGCGGCCAGCATCGACCCCAGCGCCCACGACATCGACGAGACGCGGTCGGCGTCGGCCCCGTTGAGCGCCGCGAGGTCACGGTTGTCGACCACCGCCCGCATCGCGATGCCGGTGCGCGTGCGGTAGAGGAACAGCCGCAGCGCCAGCGCGACCACGAGGGCGACCACGAACACGATGACCTGGTGATAGGTGAGGTGCACGCCCCCGATCGACAACGTCGTGGCCGACGCGTTCGAGGCGCTGCCCTTCGGCTTCTCGAAGAACAAGTGCAGCGTGGCGTTGACCCGGTCGGGCGGCCAGATGACCGAGGCCAGCTGGATCAGCGCGACGAGCAGGCCGATGGGCACGACGATGCGAGTGATGGGCGAGGCGTCGTGCAGCCGGCGCATGATCAGCCGGTCGATCGCGTAGCCGAGGGCCGGGGCGAACACGCCGAGGACCAGCAGCAGGGCCACCGGCGCCGGCAGGTGCCAGGCGTCGCCGGAACGCAGCTGCCAGTACATGAACGCGGCGAACATCGCGATCGCGCCGTGCGCGAAGTTGAAGATGCCCGACGTCGTGTACGTGACGACGAGACCGCTGGCCGCCAGCGCGTAGATGGCCCCGCTGGACAGCGCCAGCACGAGGACCGTGAGGAGATCCCTCACCGATCACTCATGCGGTGGATGGCATGTCGAGGCCGTCGCATCACGAGCCCTTGCGCTTGGCCCCGCTGCCGAAGTTGCCCGGCAGGTCGACGCGGTACGACGGGTCGCAGTTGAACCCCGACGTCTTGGGCTCGAAGCGCACGAAGGCTCCGTTCTTGACCTGCATGTAGAGGAAGCAGTCGTTGACACGATTGTCGCCGGGATCGGCGAGGAACTGGAGTCCGCCGCCGTCCCACGCCTTGATCTTGTGCAGTTCGGCCAGCACCCGGTCGCGGGTCACGTCGTTGCCGGCCGCCTTCACCGCAGTGGCGAAGAGGAGGCCGGCGGAGAACGCCTGCACGCCGAGCGTCGTGGGCTTGATGCCGTGGGAGTCGATCTTGCCGTAGGCGTCGAGGTAGGCCTGCAGCGCCGGGCTCTTGGCCTGGTCCTCGAACGGCACCGTGTTGAGCTGCACGAGGGCGCCCTCGGAGCCCGAGGACTTCGGGATCTCGGGGTCGTAGTACTGCGCGCCGAGGTCGATGACCTCGGGCGTGAACTGCTGCAGCTGCATGTCCCGGAGCAGCTTCACGGTGTTGGTCACCGAGTCGACCTGGGTGACGTACTGGACGCCGGCGTCCTTCATCGCCTTGGCCTCGCTGGTGTAGTCGGTGGGCACCACGCTCGTGGCCTTCTTGTAGATGAAGTGGAAGCCCTGCGCCTCGTACGCCGCGACGACGCGGTCGGCCTGCACCTTTGCCACCTCGAGGTCGCCCCAGAGGATGGCCGCCTTCTTGATCGCCTGCGGATGGAGCTTGGCCACGAAGCGCGCCGCGCCCGCGTTGAACTTGTTGGACGGGTTGGGGACCGGCTGCACGAGATTGTCGCTCAGCGCCTTGGCCGCGGTGGCGGTGTAGGCGGGAACCTCGATCAGCCCGCAGTCGATCATCTTCTGCGCGCCCTGGTTGTCGTTGACCGAGCCCGAGCTCACGAGGGCGAACACGCCGGCGTTGCACGCCGCGGTGGTGGCCTCGAGGTGGCTGAACAGCTTCGCGTCGATCTTGAGCAGGTCGAGCTTGCGGCCGTTGATGCCGCCGTAGCTGTTGCAGAAGTCGACGAAGGCCTGCGCCGACTCCTCGATGCTGCCGGTCGGCACCTTGATGGCCCCCGACTTGTCGGAGATCACGGCGATCCTGATCTTGTCGGCGGTGACGCCGGGGGCGGTGGACGAGGTCGCGGCGGCCGGCGCGCCGGCCGGGGCCGCGCCGCACGGCAGCGGCAACGTGCCGATGTGGGGGCCGGTCGGGCCCTTGCTCACGCCCTTCGTGTTGCCACCAGTCGCGACGACGACGCCGGCTCCGGCACCGCCGCCCGACCCTGCGCCAGCGGCGAGCTTGGCTTGGCTCAGCCGGCTGCCGCAGGCTGCGGCCACGAGCGTCAGCGCGACGCAGACCGCGATGGATCGGATCTTCACTCGCTAGCCCCCTTGGCTCGGCGGTGGGCGACTGTAGCGCGAGCCGCTTCGCACATCTGATTACCTGTCAGGTCTTCGCTGGACGCCGTCCCATCTCCTTTCGCGTGGAGGGTGGACGCCCTTGACTCTGCCCCTTGCGCCCTCAGCTACACGGTCGCCAGGAGGTCACCGAGCCGTCGCAGGTGCGCCGACCCGCCCCCGAGCGAGAGCTCGATCTGCTTCGCCCAGCGGAAGTACCGGTGCACCGGGTAGTCGATGTCGACGCCGATGCCGCCGTGCAGGTGCTGCGCGGCGTGGACCACCCGTTGGGCCCCCTCGGCCGCCCAGACCTTGGCGATCGCGAGCGCCTCGGCGGCGTCGACCCCCTCGGCCAGGCGCCAGGCGGCCTGCTGCGCGGTGAGGCGGATGGCCTCGGTGTCGATGTAGGCGTCGGCGGCGCGGTGGGCGACGGCTTGGAACGTGGCGATCGGGCTGTCGAACTGCATGCGGCTCGACGTGTAGGTCGCGGTGAGCCGGGTGGCGGCGTCGCACACGCCGGCCTGCATCGCGCACAGCGCGGCGACCGCCCGGTCGACCAGCCAGGCGACGATCCGGGCGCCGTCGCCCACGTTGCCCAGCAGCGCGTCGGGGCCGAGCTCGACGCCGTCGAAGCGCAGCGTGGCGAGCGGTTCGAGGTTCGTCGAGGTGTTCCGCTCGATGGTCACGCCCGGAGCGCTCGGGTCCACCAGGAACACGCTGCTGGCCGCGGCCGCCGGCGCGGCCCGATCGGTCGTGGCCGGCACGAGGACGCGACCGGCCAGGTGCCCGGCGGGGACGAACCGCTTCTCGCCGTCGAGCCGCCAAGCCTCGCCGGCGCCCTTCGCTGCGGTGGCCGCCGTGGCCGGCACCGCGGGCGGCAGACCGCCGAGGCCCTCGGCCAGCGCGGCCGTGAGCACGAGGTCGCCGGCGACCACCGCCGGGAGCAGCGCACGCTGCTGGTCGAGCGAGCCGTACTCGGCGATCGGCAGCGCGCCCAGGACGACGGTTGCGTAGTACGGCACCGGCGCCACCGCCCGCCCGACCTGTTCGCAGATCAGCGCGGCCTCGACCAGCCCGTAGCCGCCGCCCCCGACCGCTTCGGGCAGGCAGAGCCCGAGCAGGTCGGCCTTGGCCAGCTCGGCCCACACGTCACGCGCGAACCAGTCCGGGTCGTCGTCCAGCTCGCGTTGGCGCTCGGGCGGCAAGCGCTCGGTGAGGATCCGGCCCGCGAGGTCGCGGATCGCCTGCTGCGACTCGTCCAGCGTGAAGTCCATCGGTCCTTGGCGTCCTTTACATCCGTGGGGTCCGGGGCATGCCCAGGCCGAACATGGCGATCAGGTCGCGCTGGATCTCGTTGACCCCGCCCCCGAAGGTGAGGATCAACGAGCCCTGATAGCCCCGCTCGAGCCGGGCCGCGAACAGCGCGGCCGGCGAGCCTTCGCGTAGCGCACCGGCCTGGCCGAGCACCTCCATCAGCAAGCCATAGGCCCGCGTGAAGAGCTCGGTGCCGAAGACCTTGATCGAGCTGGCGTCGGCCGGGTTGACGTGCTGGCCGGCCGCCTCGAGCGATGCGACCTTCCAGTTGAGCAGCGTGAGGTACTCGAGCCCGACCTTGACCTTGGCGAGGTTCTCGCGCACCCACGGCTGGTCGATGACCCGCCCGCGGCCATCCGGCTGATCGGTCTCGCGGGCCCAGGCCACGACGTCCTCGAAGCTCTTCTCGATCATCCCCGGCGGGGCGAGCCCGACCCGCTCGTAGTTGAGCTGGTTGACGAGGAGGTCCCAGCCGCGGTTGAGCTCGCCGATGATGGCCGAGTCCGGCACCCGGACGTCGTCGTAGAACGTGTTGAACGTGCTGGCGTTCACCATCGTGTGGATCTTCGTGTACGAGAACCCGGGGTCGGTCGTGGGCACGGCGAAGATCGTGATGCCGCGGTGCTTCGGGGCATCGGGATCGGTGCGCGCCGCGAGCCAGATGTAGTCGGCATAGCTGGCCAGCGACGTGTACATCTTCTGGCCGTTGATGACCCACTCGTCGCCGTCCTTCACGGCCTTCGTGGTCAGCGAGGCGAGGTCGGTGCCGGCCGCGGGCTCGGTGTAGCCGATCGAGAAGTGCAGCTCGCCGGCCAGGATCCGTGGGAGGAAGAAGTCCTTCTGCTCTTGGCGGCCGAACTGCATGATCGTCTGGCCGACGGTGTTGATCGACAGGAACGGCGTCGGCGCTCCGGCCCGCCACGACTCGTTCATGAAGATGAACTGCTCGACCGGCCCGAAGCCCCGGCCGCCGTACGCCTCCGGCCAGCCCGCGCCCAGCCAGCGGTCGCGGCCCATCTGCCGGACCGCCTCGAGGCAGGCCGGGCTGCCGGTCTCGCCCGCCGCTTGCGCCGCCGCGACCTCGGGCGTCACGAGCTCGGCGAAGTACGCGCGCAGCTCTTTGCGCAGCGCCTCCTGTTCGGGGGTGAAGGCGAGGTGCACGGGGTTCCTCTCGTGGGCTCGCAGCGGCCCGGGCGGTCGCAGAAACTGAAACACGTTCTAGTTCACTCCGAGCGTCGCTGCCAGCGATGATTGCCCGGGCTCCGGTCCGTCCTTATCCTCAGCCACGACGCCCGAGGGGGACCATGGCCACGGTCGAGCTGACCCGACACCTCCAGCGCTTCACCGACGGCGCCACCGCCGACGTGCCCGGCCAGACCGTCGGCGAGGTGCTCGACGCCTACTTCGCGCGGTTCCCCTCCGTGCGTCCCTACGTCGTAGACGAGCACGGCGCCATCCGCAGGCACGTCGTCGTGTTCCTCGACGGCCGCCAGCTCCTCGACCGCGCCGGGCTGGGCGAGGCCACCGCCCCCGGCGCCCAGATCCACATCATGCAAGCCCTGTCGGGTGGTTGAGCAGCCACCCCGATGCACCGGAGGACCCATGGACGACCACCTGCTCGTCGGCACCCGCAAGGGGCTGGCCCGCGTCGAGCGCACCGACGGCCGCTGGGCGGTGACCGAGCTGACGCTGGCGAGCGTCCCGGTCACCGCGCTGCTCGTCGACCCTGCTGACGGCGCACTGATCGTCGGGGTGCAGCACGGCCACTTCGGCCCGAAGCTCTATCGCAGCGACGACGGGGGCCGGACGTTCGAGGACCTCGCGACGCCCTCGTATCCCCCGGCGCCGGGCGGCGACCTCGACCCGGTGCGGCGGGAGGAGGTGCCCTGGTCGACCGAGCTGCTGTGGTCGCTCGCGGCGGGCGCCGAGGCCGGTCAGCTGTGGTGCGGGACGATGCCCGGCGGGCTGTTCGGGTCGAGCGACGGCGGCCGCAGCTGGCAGCTCAACGAGGCGCTCTGGGAGGAGCCGAGCCGCGCGGACTGGTTCGGCGGCGGCTACGACCACCCGGCCATGCACTCGGTCGTGACCGACCCCCGCGGGCCCGAGCGCCTCCTCGTGGGCCTCTCGTGCGGCGGCGCCTGGCGGACCACCGACGGCGGCCAGACCTGGGAGCCGGGCCGGGGCATGGCCGCCCGCTACATGCCGCCCGACCGCATCGATGACCCCACGATCCAGGACCCGCACCGGATCGTGCGCTGCCCCGCCGCGCCCGATGTGCTGTGGACGCAGCACCACTCGGGCATCTTCCGCTCGGCCGACGACGGCCGGACCTGGTCCGAGATCACCGAGGCCGGCCCCTCGACGTTCGGGTTCGCGGTGGCGGTCCACCCGACCGACCCGGACACCGCGTGGTTCGTGCCGGCCGAGTCGGACGAGAAGCGCATCCCGATCGACGGCCGCTTCGTCGTGACCCGCACCCGCGACGGCGGCGCCACGTTCGACGTGCTGACCGAGGGCCTGCCGAGCGTGCCCGCCTACGACCTCGTCTACCGCCATGCCTTGGCCATCGACGCCGCCGGCGAGCGTCTGGCGATGGGATCGACCACCGGCAACCTGTGGGTCTCCGAGGACCAGGGCGACCACTGGACCCAGGTCAGCTCCCACCTCCCGCCGGTCAACGTCGTGGCCTTCGCGCCGACCGCCTGATGCTCGGCGCCTCGCTCGCCGCCCGCCCGCTCCAGGTCTTCGGCGTGGCCGGCCGCGCGGCGGGAGCGAGGCCTGGCCCGCAGGTCGCGCCCGCAGGCCCAAGCCGTCTCCTCGTGGCCGTCGCACACTGGGCACCACCTCCAGCACGCTCGCCCGAGAGGACCGCCATGGCCGTCGAGATCTCCTCGCCCACGCGCAAGGTGCACGGCCTGGATCTGCCGATCACCGGCGTCTACGTGATCGATCGGGTCCACAGCAACGTCGAGTTCTCGGTCCGCCACCTCATGGTCTCGAAGGTTCGGGGACGCTTCACCTCGTTCGACGGCATGATCGTGATCGACGAGGAGCCGACGGCTTCGTCGGTCTCGGTCGACATCGACACGAGGAGCCTCGAGACCGGCGAACCCCAGCGCGACGCCCACCTCAAGTCGGCGGACTTCCTGGACGTCGAGCACTTCCCCACGATGAGCTACCGGAGCCAGTCGGTCCGCTACGACCCCAGCGAGAAGTACTGGGACGTGAGCGGCCTGCTGACCATCCGAGGCATCACTCGGCCCGTGTCGCTGGAGGTCGAGGTGCTTGGCGCCGTGTTCGACCTCTCCCACGCCGTCCGCGCCGGCTTCCACGTCGAGTCCTCCTTCGACCGACACGACTTCGGCCTCACCTGGAACCAGCCCCTCGAGAGCGGCGGGGTCCTCATCGGCCGCAAGATCGAGCTGCACATGGACGTCGAGGCCGTCCGCCAGCCCTAGCCCCGCGCCCGGAACGGTCCGCGCGCAGGCGAATCCTCGACTTGCGGGTCACGGCGCGATGCGACGGATGGCTTCGAGCGTGCGCCAGGCCCGGGTGGCCACGTGCAGGTTGAAGCGCACGTCGGGATCGCCCAGGTCGAGGCCCGACACCTCCCGGATCCGCTGCAGGCGGTAGCGAAACGTGCTGCGGTGCAACGACAGCACCTCGGCGGTCGCGTCGTAGCTGCCGCCGCAGTCGAGGTATGCGCCGAGCGTCTCGACCAGGCGGGCACGTCGGTGGGCGTCGTAGGCGAGCAGCGGGCCGAGCCAGCGCTCGACGAAGTCGTCGACCATCCCACCCTCCGGCACCTCCGACAGCACGCGGTAGATGCCCAGCTCCTCGAAGTCGGTGGCCTGGTCGCGCGCGCCGGCCGACTCTTGGAGCTGCAACGCGAGCAGCGCCTGGCGGTAGGAGTGGGGGAAGTCCGCCGGCTGGTCGCACGTCCCACCGACGCCCAACCGGCAGTGGCCGCCTCCCAGCTCGGCGAGGACCCCGGCGCGCAGCAGCTCCCAATCGGTGCCGAGGTTGCCGAGCAGGACGACGGTCGGTCCCCGCGCGACCAGGAGCGACCCCGCCCGCGTGTCCCGCGCCGCCCGTCGGACGGCGTGGAAGAGCTCGTCGGGACCGTCACGGCGGCCCACGCCTTTGACCACCACGACGCAATGGGGGCGCTCGAGGTCGTAGCCAAGAGCGCGCGCCCGGTTGAGCGCGCTCTCGGCCTCGGTGCCGCTGAGCAGGTCCTCGACGAGGTCGCGCCGCAGGCGCAGCTCGGACTCGGCCAGGTTCCGCAGGTGGGCCAGCTCGCCCGCCAGCACCGTCGCGCCGAGCTCGAGCGCGACCATCTCCGGCTCGCCGGCCTGGCCGCCGGGGTCGACTAGGGCGATGACCCCCAGCACCTCGTCCCCGCTCCGAGCCAGCGCGAGCACCCGGCCGCGATCGCGGACGCAGCGGCTGTCGTGCAGCGCCCGCTGCAGCAGATCGCTGCGGCTCTCGGTCGGTTCCTTCGGGTACGGGTCCGGACGCCCACCACCCGCCCACGCGCCGAGGTTGCCGTAGGTGTCCTCGATGGCGATCGAGTAGCCGGTCAGCTCGTGGACGGCTCGGGCGATGCCGTCGCGACCCTCGCCGGACACGGCCACCTGCGTGAGCCGCTCGTGGATGTCGACGTTGCGCTGCAGCGAAGCCATCGACTGCTCGAGGCTCGCGTTGGCGGCGCGCAGCGCCTCCGCGCCCTTCTGCTCCTGCCGGTGCCGGCGCGCGTTGGCGACGGACGCGCCGGTCTGCTGCGCGAGCACGGTCAGCACGAAGCGCTCGTGCTCGCGCGGCTCGCTCGGCCCGGACACCACGAGGTGGTCGCCGGCGCCCGCGAGGCCGACGAGGGGATACGCCCAGCCCCAACCTTGGCCGGCGACGACGACCTCACCGCCCGCGAGGCCCAGCGCGGGGAGCTGCCGCTCGATCGAGGCTGCGTCGCGCGGGCGGCCCCAGCCCTCCACGATCGACCACGAGCCGTCCACGTGGGCGCCGACCGCCGCCATGCGGCTGAGGGACCCGACCGCGGCCAGGGCGAGGCGCGCGACCTCGTCCTCGTCGCGCGTTCCGGTCATGACCATGGCCAGCACGTGGAGCGCCCGGAACGAGGCGAGTTGGTCGCGCAGCACCGCCTCCGTGCCCACGGGTCCGGTAGCGACGGTCGTCATGGTGTGGGCCATGCGGGCCCCTCCTCGTGCTGCTCACGATGCCACGTTCCTCCGACCCGACCGAGCGGACCTGTGAACCACCTTCGCCTCCGCAGGTCGAAGTCCACCCCGCAGGCCCCGCAGACAATGGACTCCTGGCATCGAGACCGCTGTGCCGTCCACATCTCGAGGGGGACCCCATGGTCGATGTCGAGCTGGTCGACGTAAAGGGGCAGATGGGAAACGATCCGGTCGACGCGACGATCGAGGGGGTCCAGGAGCTGCTCGCCGCCGGCCAGATGGCCGCCGCGTTCGAGTCCGCCTCCGACGCGCTCGCCGGCGCCCGGGTCGGCTCCATCGCCGCCTCCCGCTTGCGGTTGACGCTCGCGTCGATGCTCGTGCTGACCGGACATCCGATCGAGGCCATCGAGCTGGCCGATGCCACCCTCCTCGAGGCCGCGCTGCCCGCGGGGCTCTTCGCCGGCGCTGACCTGGTGCGCCTGCTCGGGGTGATCGCGCTCGACGACGTGCCGCGCGTGCGCGACGTGGCCGAAGACATCCTCGCCGGCCACCATCGACCGGCCGACGACGCCGCGCTGGCGGCGGCGCTCACCGCGCTGGCGTTCGCCGCCTGGGACGGCGGTGGCGTCAGCGATGCCCTGGGGTTCCTCCGAGCCGCGGTCCGCCGGGCCGAGGTGGCCACGCTCGACGGCCTGCGCGTGTTCCCCCAGTTGCGCTTGGCCGCCGCGCTCACGTCGCTCGGCGAGGACGGCGAAGCCAACCGGGTGCTGGATCGGGCGGCGCAGGAGGTCGGCCGCACCGGCGATCTCCTGTGGGCCGCCGGACCACCCATCGGCCGGGCCGCGCTCTACCTCGCCTGCGGCGCGCTCGACGACGCCGTGGCCGCCGCCACCGGCGGGCTGGCCGTCGCCGAAGAGCTCGGCACCCGCTACTTCACGCCCGACGGCGAGCTCGTGCTGACGTCGGCCGCGCTGCTCCGCGGCGACCTGCTCGGCGCCGGCCGCCACCTGGCGCGGCTCCGCTCGGTCATCCCCACCAGGGCCTCGTCGGGCGGCGATGTCGTCACGTGGCTCGACATGCGCCTGGCCGAAGCCAACGGCGACGTCGAGCGCACGCGGCGCGACCTCGACATGCTGCAGGCCAGCCTCCCGGTGCACTGTCGCCTGTTCGTCGAGGAGCCCGCGGCCCCTGCGTGGCTCACCCGGACCGCCCTGCGTCTTGGCGAGCACACGGTGGCCGAGCGGCTGGTGCGGCGGGTCGAGGCGCTGGCGGTCACGAACCCCCGCTGGCTCTCCGTCGCGGCCGCGTCCGACCACGCCCGTGGCCTGCTCGAGCGCGACGTCGACCGGGTCGACCGCGCCGCGGCCGGGCATCGCCGGGCCTGGGCGCGTGGGTCCGCATGGGAGGACGCGGGTCACCTGCTCGTGGCGCGTGGCGACCGCAGCGACGCCCGTGAGCGGTTCACGCTCGCCGGCGGCGCGTACCACGAGGCGGGCGCATCGCGGGACGAGGCGCGGATCAGCCGGCGGGCCGACGCCGCCGCGCGGCGGGTCGGCCGCACCTGCCGGCCGGTGTCGGGGTGGGGCAGCCTCACCGAGACGGAGCGCCGCGTCGCCGGCGTGGTCGCCGAGGGGTTGACCAACGCGGGGGCGGCGCAGCGGCTTTACCTCTCCCGGCACACGGTCGACTTCCACCTGCGCCAGATCTTCCGCAAGCTGGCCATCCGCTCGCGGGTCGAGCTGGTGCGGCTGGTGCTGCAGGCCGACGATCACTGATCGGCGCCCGGCGGCACCGGTCCG
>JAODBM010000158.1 GCA_025463985.1 Acidimicrobiales bacterium | reverse complement strand
GCGGCCCTGGCGCCCGGAACCGCTGACCTGCTCGGGGGTGAGCCCATGCTCGTCGAGCAGCGCCCGCACGACCGGGGACAGCACGGCGGTCGCGGACCCGGCTGCGACCGGACGCGTCGGCCGAGCGACGACCGGGTCGTGCCCTCGCCGCCACGAGGCCGCTGCGGCCACGGGAGCGGGGGTGTCGGAGTCGCTGTCGCGGTGGCGGGCGAGCGTCGACCCGCCGGCGGCTGCGGGGGCGGCCGCCGGACCGACGTCGAACGGCTCGTCGGCGGTGGCCGTGATGACCGCGACCAACGTGCCGACCGGGACCGTGTCGCCCTCGTCCACCAGCACGGCCCGCAGGAACCCCCCGAACGCCGAGGGCACCTCGGTGTCGACCTTCTCGGTGGAGACCTCGAACAGGGCATCGTCGATCGCGATCGGGTCGCCGACCTGCTTGAGCCACGCGGTGATCGTGCCTTCGGTGACCGTCTCCCCCAGCTGCGGCATGGCGACCTGTTCCATCGATCCCGACGATAGGCCACAGATCGCACAGCCCGGGTCACTGGTGGTGGCCACTTCGCGCCGGGCCGACACCGGTGAGCTGACGACAAGGGCAACCGGCGCGGTGCAGCGGGCCCGTGGTGCGCATCCTGCGCGCTCATGGAATCGCGGGCTGCGCATTTGGGCCAAACTGGGGCGTCTCACGAGTCGCACGCCCCCATCGAGACCCCCCGAGGAGGCACCCCCCGATGCGCCACGTTCCCCGATCCCTGGCCGCGGTCGTCCTGGCCGGCCTGGCGATCGCCGGTGCCGCCTGCAGCAGCCCGAGCAAGCAGGTCACCACCAAGATCCAGCAGGCCCTGCAGTCGAGCCTGCACCTGCCGGACAAGCCCACCACGGTCTGCCCGAGCGGCGCGCACGGCCTGAAGGGCGAGACGTTCACCTGCACGGTCACGATCGATGGCCAGAAGCTCGACGCCCACGTCGACTTCACGAGGAACAACAACTTCGACCTGACCTACGACGGCACGGTGCCGACCGCCAAGGAGCTGGAGGCCAAGGTCAAGAGCGACATCACGGCGACGTCGGTCGACTGCGGCCGGACACCGCTGCTCGTGATCACGCCGACCCATCCCGTCGTCTGCACGGCCACGGGCGGCCAGGGCGTGACCCGCAAGATCCAGGTGGGCTACAAGGACAACAAGCTCGACTACACCCCGATCGACGGCTGACACCCCGGCAGTGGCTCAGCCGCGGATGATGGCGCGGATCTCGCCCAGCACCTCGGGCGTGAGCTTGGCGAGGACGTCCATGGCCCCGAGGTTCTCGTGGACCTGCTCGACCCGGCTCGCGCCGGTGATCACGCTCGACACGTGAGGGTTGGACGCGCACCACGCGATCGCGAGCTGCGAGAGCGTGCAGCCGAGCCGCTCGGCCACCTCGCCGAGCTGGCGGACCTTCTCGTTCTTGCCCGGGTCGGTGAGCATGGCGCGCAGCCACTCGTAGCCCGGGAGGCTGGCGCGGCTGCCCTCGGGGATGCCGTCCGCGTACTTGCCGGTGAGCAGCCCCGATGCCAGCGGGCTCCAGATCGTGAGGCCCAGCCCGATGTCCTCGTAGAGGCGGGCGTACTCGCGCTCGACCCGGCGGCTCTCGAACATGTTGTACTGCGGCTGCTCGACGATCGGCTTGTGCAGGTGGTGGCGCTCGGCGATCTCCCAGGCGGCGCGGATCTCGTCGGCGGACCACTCGGACGTGCCCCAGTAGAGGGCCTTGCCGGAGGCGACGATGTCGGACATCGCCCGGGTCGTCTCCTCGATCGGCGTGTTCGGGTCCGACCGGTGGCAGTAGAGGAGGTCGACGAAGTCGAGGCCCATGCGCTCGAGCGAACCGTCGATGGCCTGCAAGAGGTACTTGCGGTTCAGCGTGTTGCTCATGTTGACCATGTCGCCGTGGATGCCCCAGAAGATCTTCGTGGAGATCACGTAGCTGTGGCGCTCCCAGCCGAGCTCCGCGATGGCCTGCCCCATGATCCGCTCGGACTCGCCGCCCGCGTAGGCCTCGGCGTTGTCGAAGAAGTTGACCCCCGCGTCGCGGGCGGCGGTCAGGCACTCCTTGGCGAGCGTGGTGTCGATCTGGGTGCCGAACGTGACCCACGACCCGAACGACAGCGCGCTGACCTGCAGCCCTGACCGACCCACTCGCCGGTATTCCATGTTCGTTGCCACGCTTCGGCATCCTCTCCGCCGAACCCCGTGGCCCGGCACCCGCGGCAACCTATCGGCACTGCCACCCCACGCGGCTGGCCGGGCTCGCCGCCGAACCGTCGGGCTACGGCGCCGGGTTCGATGCGTCGGCGATCGCGGACGAACGGCGGGCGGCTTCGTTGAAGATGCCCTTGGACATCAGCGAGCTCTCGACCGCGGCGCGGTCCGCGTAGATCCGCGCCCGCAAGCGGTGCACTCCCACGTCGGTCGGCGCGGCCTCCGCAGCCAGCTCGACCAGGTGGGCCGCCAGCCGGCGCTCGCCGGACGCGGCCAGCAGCTCGGCCCGCTCCACCAACGCGCCCACTCCTCCGGCCAGCGCGGCGAGCTCGGCGGCCAGGGCGACGTCCGGCGCCGGCTTGAGCCGTGCGGGGTTGCCGTCCCACCAGCCGCCGTAGAGGCGCCAGACGTTGCGCACCACGAACTCGGGCTCGTCGTAGATCGGCCGCAGCCAGGGGCGGCGCAGCAGGTCCTCGTCCACCCGCACCGCGTGCACGACATCGTCGAGGGTGGCGCCTTCGTTCATGAGGCGAAGGACGTCGGCCACCAGGTCCTCCAGCGCGGTGGCGAGGTCGCCGAGCACGACGGCGACGCGCTCGCGGCCGACGACCGGCAGGCCATGAGCGGGGAGCAGGAGCCGCGGCTGCAGCGCGGCCATCTCGCGCAGGGCCTGCGCCCACTCGTCCGGGTAGCGCTGCACCTTCTGGGGGTTGCCGGCGTTCGGGAACACCCAGGCGACGAAGTCACCGGCGCAGATGGCCTCGTGCTTGGGCACCCAGGCCCACGTGTGATCGTCGGTCTCGCCGCGGCCGTGGTGCAGCTCGATGTCGAGGCCACCGACGGCGAGGTCGAGCCGGTCGCGGTAGACGGCTGTGCAGGCGAGCGTGTCGTCGGGGAGGAACGACCGCGGCGGGCCTGAGCGGCCCGGCACGCGGCCGAAGCCCGGGCCGAACTGGCGGGCGTTGATGGCCAGGTTCCAGCCGTTCGTGCGGCGGTAGCGGTCGAACCGGGCCGGGACGTTCTCGTGTCCCACGACCTGCGGGGCGGCATGGCCGCGCTCCTGGCCGTCGGCGAAGACGTGGCCGCTGCCGCCGACATGGTCGACGTGGCCGTGCGTGTAGACGAGCGTGTGCACGGGATCATCGGCCCAGCGCCGCAGCGCGCCGACCGCCCCCTCGCCGGTGAACGCCGACGACGAGTCGAACAGCACCAGGCCGTCATCGGTCCGGAAGCTCACGATGTGCGAGAACGACTCGACGACCGACACGCCGTCGGCCACCTCGCTCAGCTCGTTGGTCACCCGGTTGGTCGGGCCGTCCGGCGCATCGGCCGCCGGTCCGCCGGGCGCGGACCAGGCGTCGACCAGCGCGGACGAATGGTCGAGCAGCTCGGACATCTCTTGGTCCCCCTGCGGTTCGGGCCAGCTCGCGTACGGCCGACGACGACGCCCCGGTCTAGCGCCACGACGAACCCGCCGCGGGCCACAGCCGGCTCAGAGGTCGGGCAGGCCAAGGTCGAGGTTGGGCGCCTGGGTGCCGCCGTCGACCTCGATGACCTTTCCGGTGACGAAGCCGCCGGCAGCCGAGGCGAGGAACACGACGGTGGCGGCGATCTCGTCGGGGTCGCCGATCCGCCCCAGCGGCGTGGCGCCCTCCATGGTCGTGCGCAACCCGTCGTCCTGGAGCACGATGTCGAGCGCCGACGTCGCCACCGAGCCCACCGCGATCGCGTTGACCCGGATGCGGGGCGCGAGGTCCGCGGCCGCCAGCCGTGTCCAGTGCGCCAACCCGGCCTTGGCCGTGCCGTAGGCCACGAAGCCGCGTCCTGCCGTGCGCCCCATCATCGAGGACATCGAGACCACCGAGCCGCCGGCAGTGCCGTCGTCGCCCTGCAGCATCAGCGGCACCGCGGCGCGGGTGAGCGCATGCGCCGTGGCGACGTTGAAGGAGAACGCGTCGAGCAGGGTCCGCGGCGACGTGTCGAGGAACGCGCCGGGCATGGTCCCGCCGACGTTGTTGACCACGATGTCGAGGCGGCCAAACGCTTCGTGCGCGGTCGCGGCGAGCCCCGCGACCGCGTCGAGATCGCTCAGGTCGGCGGTCACGACCTCGGCCCGGCGGCCGGTGGCGGCGATGCGGTCGGCGACGGCCGCGAGCTGATCGGCGCTGCGGGCGGCGATCACCACGTCGGCACCGGCCTCGGCGAGGGCGACGGCGGTGGCCGCGCCGATCCCGCGGCCGGCACCCGTGACGATCGCGACGCGGTCATCGAGGCGGAAGCGGTCCAGGATCATTGCGGGCTCCTCGTGGATGTGGAGTACAAGCGGCTGCTCTGGCGACCGCTTCTACTCCACATTCGGTTGCTGGAGGCGGAGGACGTGCGCGGGCGCGTCGGGGACACCGGCGGGCCAGCGCACCTCCAGGCCGCGATCCGTGGCGACGGCCTCGACCGGGCCGTGGCCGAGCAGGCGGACGGATGCTCCCGCGTGCGTGCGCAGCTCGGGGATCGTGACCACGCCGCCTGCGGGCGTCGCGAGCAGCAGCGCGTACAGGTCATCGCCGCGCTGGGTGAACCGCACCGGCGTGCCTTCGATCGATGTGGTCGCCGCCTTCGTCCACGGGCGGGTGCCGTAGATGGCCTCGCCGTTGACGGCCAGCCAGTCCCCGAGGACGCGCAACCGAGCCGCCTCCCGCTCGACGATCCGGCCCTGTCCGTCGGGTCCGACGTTGAGCAGCAGGTTGCCGTTCTTGGCGACGATGTCGATGAAGTCGTGGACGAGGGTGGCCGGGTCGATCAGGCGGTCATCGGGCTCGGCCTGGTTGTAGCCGAACGCGGTGCCGATGCCGCGCGTCGCCTCCCACTTGTGCCCGGTGGTGTCGGCCGGCCACATGTACTCGGTGCTGCGGTAGCGGCCGAGCGGATGGCCCCGGACCTCGCCGGTCTTCGGCAGCCGCGGCAGCACCGCGCGCACGATCGCGTTGAGGGCTCGCCGCACCGTGGGCCGAGCGGCCCAGGCCGGGGGCACGACCCAGCGGTCGTTGAGGGTGCCGTCGGGCACCGCCTGCAGGTAGTCGTCCACCAAGGCCGCGAGGTCGAAGCCGGGCGGTGCGCCGATGTCGTTCCAGAGCACGCTCGGCTCGTAGCGCTCGATCAGCTCGCGGTAGTGCGCGTCGACGTAGCGGGCGTACGCGGGATCGCGCGGCACGCCGGCCAGGCCGTCGAGCAGCTCGCGGATCGGCAGCGGCTGCCAGGTCCAGTCGAGGCCACCGGAGTAGTAGGTGCCGAAGCGCATGCCGCGGGCCCGCACGGCCGCCGCCAGCGCGCCGACCACGTCGCGCTCGGAGTGCCAGCCGGGGGCGTGCGGGTTGGGCGTGCGGCTCGGCCACAGCAGGTACCCGTCGTGGTGCTTGGTGACGAGCACGACGTAGCGGGCACCCGCCGCGGCGAACAGGTCCGCCCACGGTTCGGGGTCCCAGCGCTCGACGGTGCGCTCGAACGGCTCGCGGAACGACGCGTAGGGCGCCTCGCCGTAGACCTCGGCGTGATGCCGCGCCGTGGGCGAACCGGGGATGCGCAGGGCGTTGGCGTACCACTCGGCGTAGGGCAGGCGGGCGCCGAGCTCGCCGGGGGTCCGCTTGACGATGTCGGGCATGGTCACGCCCGGCGGCGGCACCGGTGCCCACGCGGGCACGGCGAACAGGCCCCAGTGCACGAAGATGCCGAGCTTCGCGTCGTCGAACCAGGCGGGCCCGCCGCCTGTCGGCTCGTGCCCGCTCGCCATCGTCGATCCCCCGGCTTCGTCGTCACACCCGGGCACCATGATGGGTGACCATGACCACCGCCGCTGCACCATCCCTCGCCGAGCGGTCGCAGGAGCTGTTGGAGGCGCTCGCCGGCCCCAACGCCCGGCTGCGGCCCGAGCAGCTCACGGCCATCGAGATCGTCGCCGGCCAGCAGGGCCGGGCGCTCGTCGTGCAGCGCACCGGGTTCGGCAAGTCGGCCATCTACTTCATCGCCACCCGTCTCCGGCGTGAGGCGGGCGCCGGCCCCACGCTCGTGGTCTCGCCGCTGCTCGCGCTCATGCGCGACCAGGTGGCCGCCGCCGAGCGCATGGGGGTGCGATCCGCCACCATCAACTCCACGAACGTCGATGACTGGCAGGCCATCGAGGCCCAGATCGCCGCCGGCGAGGTCGACCTCATCTGCATCAGCCCCGAGCGGCTCAACAGCGCCGGGTTCGTCCAGCGCGTGCTCCCGGGCCTGGCTGCCGGGCTCGGCCTGCTCGTGATCGACGAGGCGCACTGCATCAGCGACTGGGGCCACGACTTCCGGCCCGACTATCGCCGCATCCGCGACGCCATCGCCAACCTCGCGCCAGGCACGCCGGTGCTGGCCACCACGGCCACGGCCAACGAGCGGGTCTGCGCCGACGTCGCCGAGCAGCTCGGCCACGACGTCACGATCCTGCGGGGCACGCTCGACCGCGAGTCGCTGCACCTCGGCGTCGCCCGTCCTGGCCGCCTGGCCGAGCGGCTCGCCTGGTTGGCGCAGCGCATCCCCACCGTCGAGGGCACCGGCATCGTCTACTGCCTCACCGTGGCCCAGTCCGCCCAGGTCGCCGACTTCCTGCGCGCGCAGGGCATCGACGCCGCGGCCTACTCGTCCGACACGCCGCCAGACGAGCGCGACCGGCTCGAAGCCGCGTTCAAGGCCAACGACATCAAGGTGCTCGCGGCTACCTCTGCGCTCGGCATGGGGGTCGACAAGCCCGACGTTCGCTTCGTGTTCCACCTCGGCGCGCCGCCGTCGCCCATCGCCTACTACCAGCAGGTCGGGCGGGCCGGTCGGTCGGTCGACCGGGCCGAGGCCTGGTTGCTGCCCGGCGAGGAAGACCAGGCCATCTGGTCGTGGTTCGCCTCGGTCG
>JAODBM010000131.1 GCA_025463985.1 Acidimicrobiales bacterium | reverse complement strand
CGGCCCGCCCTGCCGCGCGCCCGGTGCCCCCCGAACGAGGCGGCGACGGGCGCGGGACGACCGAGGCAGCGGGCGGGCACGCAGGGAGGCTACGCGGCCCCGCCCGTCGAACCCTCCACCGGCGGCGTCCGACGGGTCGGCCGCCCCGCCCCCGAGCGCCTCGGCACCCCCACTGCAGGCGTCCGCCTTCACCCGTTGCCACCAAAGGCCTAAATTGTTACCGTTAGTAACTATGCGTCGCCACCTGCCCGCTTCCGGTCGCCGCCTCGTGATCGCCACCGCCGTCGCCGGCGGCGCGCTGCTCCTGGCCGCGAGTCCAGCCGGGGCCGCTGACGCCGGCACCGCGCCCAGCCGAGGCACGCCCATCGGCGAGATCGCTGCCGCCTCAGCCGTGGCGGCGTTGGCGCTGGCGGCAGTGGTCGTGCTCGGCGTGATGCACCGGCGACGGGGCATCCTCGCTCCCCTCGCCCAGCTCGTCGAGGAGCGTACGGGCCGGCCGGCCTGGGCGGTCCTGCCGGCCGCGGTAACCGGGACCAGCCTCCTCATCGCCGTGTTCGGCTACTACTGGGACGTCTCCTGGCACATCGACCGGGGCCGGGATCCGGGCGCGTTCGCCAACCCAGCCCACTGGTTCATCATCATCGGGCTCGACGGCATCGCCTTCGCCGGCCTCCTCGCGCTGCTCCTCGGCGACCGCCGCAGCCCGTACGCCGTGCGCATCCGCGGCGACTGGTACACGCCGGTCGGCGGCGTGCTGCTCGCGCTCTGCGGCGTCGTCGCGCTCGCGGGCTTCCCGCTCGACGACATCTGGCACCGCCTCTTCGGCCAGGACGTCACGGCTTGGGGGCCGACCCACATCCAGATGATCGGCGGGGCCTCGCTGGCCACGCTCGCGGTGTGGACGCTGCAGATCGAGGGCGCGCGGGCGACCGGGACCGACGCCGATCCGCCGGATCGGACGGCGCGGGTGCTCGACATCGTCGCCGGCGGGTCCTTCCTCATCGGCCTCTCGACCCTGCAGGTCGAGTTCGACTTCGGCGTGCCCCAGTTCCAGCAGGTGTTCCACCCGATCCTGATCATGTTGGCGGCGGGCATCGGGCTGGTGGCCTTGCGGCTGCGGGCCGGCCGCGGCGCCGCGCTCGGCGCCGCGCTGTTCTTCCTGGCCGTGCGCGGCACGCTCACCGCGCTCATCGGCCCGGTCCTCGGACGCAGCACGCAGCACTTCCCGCTCTTCCTCGTCGAGGCGCTGTGCGTCGAGGCCGCGGCGCGGTTCGTGCGCCGTGATCGCCAGATCACGCTCGGCCTGGTCGCCGGCCTCGGCATCGGGACGTTCGGGCTCGCCAGCGAGTGGGCGTGGAGCCGCGCGTGGATGCCGCTGCCGTGGAACCGGGGGATGCTGCCGGCCGCCCTTGTCCTCGCGCCGCTCGCCGCGGTCGCCGCGGGCGTCATCGGTGGCCTCATCGGCCGCGCGCTCGAGCCTGTCGACGCACCCCGCCAGCCGACCCCACGTGGCCTGGCCGCGGCGGCATGGCTTGCCGTCGCCGTCTGCCTCGCGGTGCCCCTGCGGCCCACCGTGCACAGCAGCTGGTCCGCCGCGCTCACGGTGCAACCGGTCGCGGGCCGCGGCGATCGGGTGATGGTGACGGCCCGGATGAACCCACCGAGCGCCGCCAACGGCGCCCGCTGGTTCCACCTGCTCTCGTGGCAGGGGGCCCGGAAGGGCGACGGCGGCCTGGAGATCGTCGGGCTGCGCCAGATCGCACCCGGCACATGGCAGTCCACGCGGGCGGTGCCGATCCACGGGACCTGGAAGACGCTGCTCCGGCTCCACAAGGGAAGCTCGTTGCAGGCGTTGCCCGTGTACCTGCCGCCCGACCGAGCCATCCCGGCAGCTGAGGTCGCCGCGACCAGCGCGACCCGCACGTTCACCGACGAGAAGGCGATCCTGCAGCGCGAGGCGACCGGCGGCAGCAACGGCCTGCAGCGCGGCGCCTACGCCCTCCTGGGCGGCATCGCCGCCGCCTGGCTCCTGGCCATGGGCTGGGGCCTCCGCCGGCTCGACCCCCTGGCCCGCGGCCGCAACGGCTCCGGCCGCGCGAAGGCGGTCGCTCCGTCTCGATCAGCCACGACGTCCTGACCGCGGGGCGGCGAGTCGGGGCGGGGGCCGTCGGGGCACCGAAGATCTTGTGACCCTGGTCGGCAGGCGTGACTAGGCGGATGGGCGGCGGTGGCGGGCCAGCTCGGCGGCCAGGGCCACGAGCTCGGGGTCGTCGGCACCCGGCTCGCCGTCGGGGCGTCCGCCGATCCGCTCGGCCGGCGGGATCATCGTCTCGTCGGCGACGTCGAGGCCCTCGAGGCCCGGCGGCAGGCCCGCCTCGTCGAGCGTCCCGTGGACCCGCGGCCAGCCCTGGCCCGGGCGGTACTGCCGCACGACGCGCGCAGGCACGCCGGCGACGACCGAGAAGTCGGGCACCTCGCCCCGCACCACCGAGCCGGCCGCGACCACGACCTGCCGGCCGATCCGCGCGCCCGGGAGGATCACGGCGCCGTGGCCGATCCAGCTGCCCTCACCGATCTCCACCGACTGGTGCGGGCCGAGCTGCTTGCCGATGGGCACGTCGGGATCGTGATAGCCGTGGTTGGCATCGGTCACGAACACCTCTTGACCGAACCAGACGTCGTCGCCGATCACGATCGACTCGTGGGCGATGATCCCGCAGCGCAGGCCGATCACGACCCGGTCGCCGATCACGAGGGCACGCGGCGGCACCGTGGTCTGCTCGGGGGAGTAGCCGGCGGCCAGCGTGGCCCACGTGCTGATCATCGTGCCGGCGCCGATGTGGATGCTGCGCTCGCCATAGAGCGTCGAGGTCGGGAAGGCGATCACGCTGCCCGCGCCCAGCGTCCCGAACCGCTCCGCCCGCACCGTTCCCGGCGCGATCGCACCGCGCAGGCGCACCTGCTCCCAGCCGCGGTTGATCGCCTCGTTGGCAAGACGTCGCCACGCCCGCTGCAGTCCCCGGGTCCGCATTCGGACCAGCCTACGGCCGGCCCCGCGGGCCGTCCCAAGCCGGCCGACGGTCAGCGCGGGTCGAGGGGTCAGGCGACGCGCTGCTGCACGATGCGCGGGATGCGGGCGTCGAGGTCGACGGTGGCGACGTACAGGCGACGCAGGTTCGGGTAGCCGACCTGACCTTCGACCCAGGCGTGGAACGCCATCCAGGCGCGGCCGTCCGGGCCGGTGAACAGCTCTTGGCCGCCGGCTCCGACGAGCGGGGACTGCGGCTGGAAGATGGGCCCGTCTTGCAGCTCGGTGCACGGCCCCTGCGGGGCCTGGCACGCGGCGAAGCCGATCGCGTAGGCCGTCGTGTTCCAGTCGTTGGCCGAGTAGAAGAGCAGCCAGCGTCCGCCGTGCTGCACGAGGGCCGGGCCTTCGATCACCCCCTGCTGCCAGGGCAGGTGGGCGGCGAGCAGGCCGACCGCCGGTCCCTCCACCCCGAGCCCGTCGGCGCTCAGCTTCTGGCTCCAGATGCGGGAGGGGTCGAGGCCACGCACGCCCTCGCTCTTCCAGACGAGCCAGGCCGAGCCGTCGCTGCCGACCGTCGCGCTCGGATCGATCGACCCGCCGCGGTCGAGCTGACAGACGATCGGCAGCACGGTGTCGTCGAGGAACGGGCCGGCGGGGCTCACGCCGACGGCTCGCGAGATGCAGCTCTTGTCGGACCCGCGGATGCGAGCCGTGTAGTAGAGCACCCAGCGGTTCCCGCGCTGCAGCACGCTCGGGCCCCAGGTGCCACCGACCGTCGCCCACGAGGCCAGGTTGGCCAGTGCCGGACCCCGCAGCACGAGCTCGGTCGGCCTCGACCCGCTGAGCAGCTGCACGCTGCCCCCGATCGAGTTCGTGGCGTAGCCGAAGTACGTCGAGCCGGCCCGCAGCACGAACGGGTCGGCCGCCGAGCCGTCGTAGGCCGGGTACCCGACCGCCTGCAGCGACTGGTCGAGCGCCGCCTGGCACTGGCCCTTGACCCCCTGCACGACCAGCGCGGCGCCGGCGTAGTCGGCCACCGAGACCCGCTCGAGCGCCTGCTGCACGCCCTGCAGGCACTCCTTGGTGAGGCGCAGCTGCGCGACCTGCGCGTCGAGGTCCTTCTGCGTCGTGTTGAGCTTGCCGGCCGTCTTTCCGAGCTTGGCCGTCGTGTCCCTGAGGGTCTGGATCGTGGCGGTCAGCTGGGTCCGCAGGTTGTTCCGGGCCGCGGTCTGGTTGCGGTACGCAGTGGTCATGCCGTCGAGCTGGCCGATGAGGACACCGACGTCGCGCTGCAGCCGGGCCCGCGACGCGAGCAGCTGCGTGCGGGCGTCGAGGTCGCTGGTCCGCGACCTGAACAGGTCGTGCTGGAGCCCCCGGATGAACAGGCCCTGAGACACGAGCACAGCCAGGACGGCCACGCCGATCGTCGCCAGCGTCGCGATCCGCAGCCGCCGGCGTCGTCGGCGTGGACGGTCGACGCCAGGCGCGCCCGCGCTGGGTGGGTCGTGGCGCGCCGGCACGGCGGTGACGTCCGCGGGGGCGTCGTCGTCCTCAGCGCCGGGTCCCGCCTCCCCCATCGTCCGCATCGCTGCTCGCCTTCCGTCAGGTCCAGCCCACCCCGGATCACGGGCAGGTTAGGGAACGATGGGGCCGGGGACACCCGGGAAACGCGATCGTCACCCGATCGGCGGGTACCCGGTCACCAGGTGGCGAGGTCCCAGAGGGCGGCGGCGATGTCGTCGACCTGCGGGAGGATGGCGTGCTCGAGGGACGGCTCGTAGGCCACGTGGGTGTCGGCCGCGCCCACGCGACGCACGGGCGCGTCGAGGTCGGCAAAGCAGTGCTCGCCCGCCCACGCCGCCACCTCGCCGCCGAAGCCGCCGGTCAGCACGTCTTCGTGCACGACCAGCAGCCGGTGGGTGTGGGCCACGCTCTCGGCCACGAGGTCGTGGTCCCACGGTGCAAGCGTCCGCAGGTCGACCACCTCGACCTCGATGCCTTCGGACTCGGCCAGCCGCCGCGCCGCCTCGAGGCTCTTCTCGACCGTCGCCCCCCAGCTGACGACCGTGACGTCGTCGCCGGGCCGGCGGACCTCGCCCACGCCGAACGGGATGATGTGCTCGGGCCCGGGGAACGGGTCGACCGTGTACGGCTGGCGCAGCAGGTGCTTGTGCTCGAGGAACAGCACGGGGTCGCCGCCGCGGAAGGCGGCGCGCAACAGCCCCGCGGCATCGCGGGCCCGGCTGGGCATGGCGACGAGCAGCCCAGGGATGTGGGTGAAGATCGACTCGCCGCACTGGCTGTGCCAGATCGACCCGCCCGTGAGGTAGCCGCCGATAGGGACGCGGATGACCGTCGGGCAGGTGAACGCCCCGTTCGAGCGCCAGCGGATGGTGGCCGCTTCGCTCTTGATCTGGGTCATCGCCGGCCAGATGTAGTCGAAGAACTGGATCTCCGGTGCGGGCCGCAGGCCGCGGATCGCCTGGCCCACCGCCCGCCCGATGATGTTGGCCTCGGACAGCGGGGTGTTGAAGCAGCGGGCTTGGCCGAACGCGCGCTGCAGCCCGTGCGTGGTGCCGAAGACGCCCCCCTTGCCCTCGACGCCGGCCAGCACCTGCTCGCGGGCGTCGGCAACGTCCTCGCCGAAGACGCGGATGCGCTCGTCGCGCGCCATCTCTTCGTGCAGCGTGCGCTTGATGGCCTCGCCGAGCGGGACCGGCTCGCCCGTGCCGTCGTCGGGCGCGGGCCGCGGCAGATCGGGCAGGGCCACCACGTGCATGGTGACCGATGCCGGATCGGGGCGGCGGCCGGCGAGTGCCGCCGCCGCCGCGTCGGTGACGATCTCGCGGGCCTCCAGGCGGATGGCCGCGGCCTCGTCCGGGCTCAGGACCCCACCGGTCACGAGGTCGCGCTCGAAGCGGTCGATCGGATCGTGCCGCGCCTCCTCGGCCAGCTCGTCGACCGAGCGGTACTTGCTCTGCGTGTCGGCCGCGGAGTGCGAGTAGGGCCGGATGACGTCGGCGTGGATGAGCGCGGGGCCGACGCCGGCCCGCACGTGCTCGATGATCGACTTCGCCTTCTTGCGCACCTTGAAGTAGTCGGTGCCGTCGATGTGGTGCACGTCGAGGCCGCGGAACCCGCGCACCAGCTCGTGGACGGGCGCCGGGTGCTGGTCGGTGGCCGGCACGGAGATGGCGAAGCCGTTGTCGGGCACCACGTACAGGACCGGCAGGTGCAGGTTGCAGGCGGTGTTGAGGCTCTCCCAGAACTCGCCCTCGCTGCAGGCGCCTTCGCCCAGGCTCACGTAGGTGAGCTCGTCGCCGTAGGCCGTGCAACCCGGCAGGTCCGGCCGCCGCACGATGTAGCGGGCCGCCTCCGCGCAGCCGACGGCGGGGATGCACTGGCTGCCCGTGGGGCTCGACTGCGTGACGATGTTGTGGGCCGCGTGGCCCCAGTGCGCCGGCATCTGGCGGCCGCCCGAGGACGGGTCGTCGAGCGAGCCCACCGCCTGGAGCAGCACCTCGGTGGGGGTGACGCCGAGCCCCAGCACCAGCGCCTGGTCGCGGTAGTAGGGGAAGAACCAGTCGTAGCCCGGCCGCAGGTGCCGGGCCAGCGCGAGGCCGAGCGCCTCGTGGCCGGCACCGGAGATCTGGAAGAACACCCGGCTCTGCTTCTGCATCGAGATCTCGCGGTCGTCGAGCGCTCGCGAGACGCAGGCCAAGCGGAAGTCGTCGATCAGCTCGGCGACCGGGAAGCCCTTGAACGTGCCGGCCGGCCGCTGGTCGGCCGCCGCGGCACGCTCGGTGGCCGTCACGCCCCGACCTCCGCGGCCCAGTCGCTGGTCTCGAGCAGGTCGCGGACGCGACCGAGGAAGGCGGCGGCGTAGGCGCCGTCGAACGCCCGATGGTCGAAGCTGAGGCACAGGTTGCCGACGGGGTGGACAGCGGTGCCCCAACCTCCGTCGGGCAGCGGCACCGCGACGGGCCGCATCTTGACGCCGTCGGTCGACAGGATGGCCACCTGGGGCTGGTTGATCACTGGCGCGGTGACGAGCGTGCCGTAGGAGCCGACGTTGGTGATCGTGAAGGTGCCGCCGCTGAGGTCGTGCCCGTCGACCCGCTTGCGGCGCGTGCGGTCGGCCACCTCGGCGATGGCAGCGCTGAGCGCGCGCAGGCGCAGGCCGTCGGCGTCGTGGACCACCGGCACGACCAGCGCCTGGTGATCGACGTCCACGGCGATGCCGAGGTGGACGCGTCGATGCACGATCAGCTGGTCGTGACCGACGCTCGCGTTGACGTGCGGGAAGGCGCGGATGGCGCCGAGCACCGCCGTGGCGACGAACGGCAGGAAGCTGAGGCCGGCCGCCCGGCGCGCCTCGTCGACGACCCGGTAGTCGACCTCCACCACGACGAGCGTGTGAGCCGAGGTGGCGAGCGACCGCAGCATGTTCACCGCGGTGTTGCGCCGGGCCTTGGTGAACTCGATCACCTCGTCGTCGGGGCCGGGCTCGACGGCGGCGGCGCCCAGGTCGGCCGGCGGCGCGGCAGCGAACGCGGGACCGGGCTCGTGCTGGCCGTTGGTCGAGGCTCCGGCGCCCGGGCGGTCGGCCGC
>JAODBM010000089.1 GCA_025463985.1 Acidimicrobiales bacterium | reverse complement strand
GCGGCGAGCTCGCTGGCGTAGTCCGCCGCGGGCGGTCAGCGCGGCGACGGCCCCCACGTCGGCGCGTTGACGATGTCGCCGGCGATGCGCCGGCGGGCCGAGCCGTCGGCGGTGATCAGCCAGAGCTGGTGTTCGGCGTTCGGGTTCGGCCGGAAGGCGCTCGCGAGGGTCGTGCCGTCCGGCGACCACGCCGCGCCGTAGGCGACGCCGGCAAGGACCTGCATGGGCCGCGCCGCCGCCAGGTTCGCGACGTACAGGCCGCCCGTCTCGCGTGGGCAGGCGGCGGTGAACGCGACCCGCGTCGCGGCCGGGTCGAGGGCGACGGGCCCGAGCGTGCAGCCGGCCATGGTCACCAGCGGGGTGGCCTTGCCCGCCACGAGCAGGTCGAGGCGCTCCTGCTGGTCCCAGAGCACGAGGCGGTCGGGCGCGACCTCGAGCGCGCAGCGCGTCCCCGCGCCGGGGACGACCGACGACGCCGTTCCGCTCACCGACACGCGCCGCAGCCCGATGGCCGTCGAGACGAGCAGCGTTCGGCCGTCCCGCGACCAGGTCGGGCAGCGGCCGGTGGTCACGAGGCGGCCGGCGCCGCCGGCGATGGCCTCGACGTAGACGTCGGAGACGCTGGGCTGCGCGGGCCGGGGCCGGCTGAACGCGACCGAGCGGCCGTCGGGCGAGAGCTGCGGCTCGAAGCTCGCGGCGTCGACCGCGAGGCGCCGCTCCCGCCCGGACGCCGGGCTCACCGCGTAGAGCCGCTCAGCCGACGCGGTCCCGCCCTCGAAGACGATCGTGCCGGCACGGGAGACCGCGGCCGGCGCAGCGACCGACGTCGCCGGCGCGGCCCCACCGTTCGAGCAGGCGGCCACCGCCAGCAGCGCTACGACGACCGCCATCCCCCGGCGCACCGCCTGAGTATGGCCGGGGGTCGAGCCGGCCCAGGACATGCCCGGCGCTACCCGCTGGCCGGCGAGGCGATCGTCTCGGGGAGCGGCAGGCCGAACGAGAGCGCGATGCCCGGACGAGCCTTGAGCAGCAGCAACCGCTCGACGGCGACCGGCCCGCTGGCCCGGACCACGAGCGGCACGTCGGCCAGCTTGAACAGCGATGGATCGAGGAGGACCCGTCCGTGGCTGGGCACCTCGACCTGCGAGAGGGCGGGCAGCGTGAGGATGCGCCCGCTGGCCAGCACCTCGACGGTGACCCGGACGCTCGTGGACCCGGGGTTGGCCACGACCAGCTGCTCGGTCTGGTCGGGCGTGGTGCTGCCGCCCGGGAACAGCCAGGCGCCGGCGAGCACGGGCGCACCGGTCGTGACCGTGACGCCGCGACGCGCCCACGGCGGGCCCGCGCTCAACAGCTGGTCGGCCACCACGCCGACGCCGTCGCGCGAGCGGACCGTGATGCTGTGGCCGACGCCCACGGGGATCGTGCCCTGGGCGGTGAGGTCGAGGGAGCGCACCTCGCCGGCGGGCACGGCGAGGGGCGACGGATCGAGCACCCCGTTGCGCTGCGGGTCGTCGAGGGCGACGGCGATGTCCACCGTGGTCGCCCGGTCGGTCGGGTTGTACACCCAGATCTGGCTCCGGGCTCCGTCGATCTTGCGGCCGTCGGGGAAGTACCAGGTCGTGGACGTGTCGGGCGCGCCCGGGCCCACCACCAGGCCGCGCGGTGCGGCCGTCTGGGGCGCGCCGGCGGCGCCCACCTTGTCGCCGGTGCCGTCGAAGGTCTGGACCCGGTCGACGATGAGGTTGCCGCTCCGCGTGACCACCGACGCCGCCACGCGCTCGCGCCGCGTGACCTCGTTCGTGATGCGCACCACCCGGACCGAGCGGCCCGGCACCTGGTAGCCCTGGTACGCGCGCGGGCTGCGGACGCCGGCTTCGGTGGAGAAGCGGATGTCGACGCTGGCGCCGTCGGGATAGGGGTTGAACAGGGCGAGGTACTCCTCGGCGCCCCGCAGCGTCGACCCCTCGGCGAAGTACCAGTGGTTCGACGACGCCGACGCGCACGGGCCGGCCGAGAACCCGTTCGGGCCCTTCACGAGCCGCTCGACCGCCGCCTGGCCGCCGAACACCTCGACCATCACGGCCACCCAGTTGGCCTGGTGGAAGTCCGCGACGTTGACCCGCACGCGCCCGGTGGCCGGCACGGTGATGCGCTTGGTGCTCGTCTGGCCGTGCTGGTCGTAGGCGGTGAGCTCGGCCGGAACGCTGTGCGACATCACGTTGGCGACCAGCACCGACATCTCGGCCTGGCCGTCCGCGCCCCGCGCGCTGCCGCCCGCGCAGAACCACGTCGACGACAGTGCTGACGAGCGCGACGCGATCGGCAGCAGGAGCGCCGGATCGACCGCCGCGCTGCTGGCGTCGGTCCGCACGATCGGCTGGCGCTGCTGGTGACCTCGATCGAGCACGCCTGCCACCGCCAGCAGGGCCGGGATGGCGAGCAGGGCCGGCCAGCGACGGGGCGTGGCCCGCCGGCTGCGGGGGACGAGGTGGCGGCTCCGTCGGCGGGCCATCAGCGTGGCCCCGTGCGGTCGATGCGCCGGTAGCGGCGCCACAAGCCGAGCGCCAACACCCAGAGGAGCACCTGGCCGGCGAGCTCGACGTAGCGCAACAGGGGCGTGGAGTAGGTGAGGCGGCCGCTTCCGGCGCGGGCGACCGTGAACTGGTTGGCCCAACCGAAGGTCGTGCTGCGGGCCACGGGCACGCCGTCGACCCGGAGCTTCCAGTTGCGATCCGCGGCCGTGGCCACGAGCAGGTCGCCGGGGCGCGGCACCTGGCCGGTGGCGGTGGTCGAGCTGCTGTCGTGGGTCAGGGCCGGGACGGCGCCGGAGAGGTCTTCGGCCACCGCGGCCTGCGCCGTCGAGCGATCGACGGTGGCGTTCGGCAGCACCGAGCGCGACGGCGCCCAGGCCATGTTGCGGTACACGAGCACGCCCCCGTTGACCGGCACCTCGGCGAGGTCGAGCTGCTGGCCCAGCGTGTCGAGCAGGTGGCGCGGCGGGGGCGCCGGATCGCGATCGAACGGCACGGGAGCGAGCTGGAACGGCAGCACGAGGTAGCGCACGCCCATCGGGGCCAGCAGGCGACCCAGGCGCGTGGTGTCGTGCCGCTCGGCACGCGCCACTGCGTCGGCGATCAGGTGGGTCGGGCCGTGCGCGGATCCGGCCCAGAGGTCGCGGACGGTCGGCGCGCCGCGGTCGGTCGTGGCGTACGCGACGTCGCGGTCGAGCCGGAAGCCGGCGAGCGGCAGCACGTCGGGGCGGCCCAGCCAGAGCACCCGGAACGGCAGCTGCTGGCGTTCGGCGAACAGGCGGGCCAGCGGCTGGTCGAAGTCGCGGTCGGGCATCTTCCAATTGCCGGCGACGAGCCCGCTGGCGAGCGGGAGCGACCCGAGGACCACACCGAGCGCGGCACCGACCGACAGCGCTTGGCGCCAACCGAACCGGTAGGCGCGCAGGTCGGTCTCGAACGCCGCCATGCCGAGCGCGGCCGACAGGGCCAGCGCGGCGGCGACCGGCGCCAGCAGGATCTCGGCCGACGGCAGGCCGACGGGCAGCCATCCCTCCTGGCCGGCCCACACCACGCCCCAGCCGGTCAACGCCAGGAACCAGGCCCTGACGGCCCACTCGAGCCGCCACGAGCGCCCGATGATCACCGGGAGCGCGGCCGCGAGCAGGAACGCCCAGCCGAGCGGCGGCGCCCCGAAAGGACCGCTCTGGAAGCGCATGAGGCGCCCGAGCGACAGCACGCCGCCCTCCGAGGTGCGGATGCCGGCGAACGCCTCCCATTGGCTCGACGGCCGGATGAGGTCGGTGCTCCACGGGAGGTGCAGCAGGACGGCGATCAGGCTGGCACCGATCGCGGCGAACAGGATGCGCACGACCCCGCCGAAGCGGAAGCAGACGAGCGAACCGATCGTGAGGCCGACGGCCATGAGGCCCACGACGCCGAGCACGAAGGGCACCACCGTGGCGACGAGCGCGAGCAGGATGCCCAGCCCGAGGACCTGGCCGACCAGCCGGCGGTCGACGCCGGCGACCTCGCCGGTGCCCGCCTTCACGCCCCGCGCGCCGTAGGGGGCCATGCGGCTGGCGCGGGCCAGGGCGAGCAGCATCCACGGCGACGCGGCGTAGAGCAGCAGGCCGCTCCACGAGCCCCGAGCCAAGGCGTTGTAGGGCACCGGGATGGCGACGTAGACGACGAAGGCGACCATGGTCGCTCGCCGCGAGCCGATGGGACGGGCCAGTCGCCAGGCGCCGGCCGCGCCGATCGGGAGCATGCCGAGGATCAGCACCTTGCGGAGCAGGCCCATCGCGCCGAGAAAGACCATGCCGAGCACGCCGAGGATGCCGTAGCCCGTCGGCTGCGGCGCGGTGGATCCGAGCCCGGCCGTGCGCCAGCCGCTCACCCACTCGCGCAGGAGCGGGAGCGGGCCCGACGGGAACTGGGCGAACTCGCCGACCGCCGGGATGCGCCCGAACAGCAGGTTGCGCGAGCTCAGGGTGAGGAGCACCAGCACGACGACCGTGACGATGGTGGCGGTGCGCCGCGGGCCTTGGCGCAGCGAGCCGGCCAGCTGGCGGCCCGAGCGCGAGAAGGCCGAGAGCCGATCGTCGCCACCACCGATCTGACCCCGCAGGTACGCGCTGACGCGCGCGCTGCCGGTGACCTGGAACCCGCGCACCTCGTGATCGCTGACCCGCCGGATCCGCCGCACGAGCTTGCGGCGCGATCGGACCTGCATGTAGCGGCGGAGGTTCCACACCCAGGCGCCGAGCACGTCACGGGCCTGGCCGGCGCGTCCGACGATCAGCGAGAACAGCGCCTCGACGACGGCGATCAGCGCCGCCTGCGGCAGGACCCGGGCGCGGTGCCAAGGGCCGTAGCAGGCGAGCATCGTGCGCAGGCGGTGGCGGGCCAGCTGCCGCCGGCGATCGTCGACGCCGCGCCGCTGCCCGAGCGCCTCGAGGTGGCGCACGCGAGCCTGCGGCGCGATCAGCACGCGTGCGCCGGCGACATGTCCGCGCCAGCAGAGGTCGAGGTCGTCGCCGAGATAGTCGATGGCGGGGTCGTAGCCGCCGAGCGCGCTGAAGAGGTCGGCGCGCACGAGGGTGCAGGCGCCCGGCACGACGAAGACGTCCCGCACCGCGTCGTGCTGCTCCTGGTCGAGCTCGCCGCGCTCCGCGATGGGCGACATGTTGCCGGTCTTGTCGGCGTTCATGCCGACCTGCAGGAGCCGCCGGGGATCGTCCCACTGCACGAGCTTGGGGCCGACGATGCCGGCGTTGGAGCGGAAAGCCTCCTCCACGAGCAACCGGATCGTGTCCGGCTCGAGCGCGATGTCGTCGTGGCAGAGCACGTAGAACGCGGCGCCCTCGACCATGCCGAGCGCTTGGTTGGCCGCGGCCCCGAACCCGGCGTCGACGCCCGACCGGCGCACGTAGGCGCCCGGCAGCACCTCGGCGACCAGCGGGGTCGGGTCCTCGGCGCTCTTGGCGTCGATGACCAGCACCGACAGGTCGGGATAGGTCTGGTCGGCGAGGCTCTCCAGGGTCTCGCGGAACCAGTCCCCCGGGTCGTGGGTGACCACCACCACCACCACGGGCGGGACGGTCATGGGAGCGTCGGTGGACGCGGGTTCGGGCGCGCCGCTGCCGGGGGTTTGGGTCTCCACGATGCTGCGACCCTACTGGAGCCCAACGAGCGCTTTGCGGACACCTCGGACGGCCGGCAGCGAATGAGACAAGGGGCACAAGTGCTTGCAACTGTTTAACAAGGTACGTAGTATTGCGAGCACGGAGCGGCCGCCTGGCCGGCTTCGAAGCCCCGATCCACCCCCCGGCAAGGAACCCTCATCATGGCTGATCTGACCCTCGACCACCTCACCAAGTCGCTGCGTGACGCCCTCTACGTCGGCGTCGGCGCCGGCGTCATCGCCTTCCAGAAGCTGCAGGTGCAGCGCGTCGAGCTGACCAAGCAGGTCACGACCCAGCTCGAGGACGCCAAGGGCCAGTTCGGCACGATGTCGAGCCTGTTCGAGGACCGCGTCAAGCTCGTCGAAGAGCGGCTCGAGAGCGTCGAGGCCCGCCTCGACAGCCTCCTCGACGAGATCGAGGGCCGGCTCCCCGAGCAGGCGCGCGAGATCGTCAAGCAGGCCCGCGAGGCCGCCAAGGACGCTCGCGGCCAGGTGCGCCAGCTCGTCAACCGCGCCGCCTAGATCCCCCAATGTGGAGTGGAAGCGGTCGTTCCGACGACCGCTTCCACTCCACATTCGCGTTCGGGCTGGGGGTCTAGGAGTTCGCGGTCGGGGTGAACCAGTCCGACTTCAGGGCGAGCGTCTGGCGCACCTGGTCGCCGGTCAGCGTCACGGTCGCGTTCGCGAACTGGACGCGGACTGAGGTGGGACGTCCGCCGTCGATGCCCCGGCCGTCGCGCTGCAACACGTCGATGGCCACGAACGACCCGAGGTCGCGCCCTTCCCGAGCGTTGAACTGGGACTGGATGGTGCCCACCGGGATCGTGACCGACCAGTTGTGGTTCGGGTTCGGCGCGGTGGCGTCGCCGTCGTCGACCACAGGTGTGAACGTCGGGCCCTTGGTGTAGCCGCCGGTCGAGGCGGAGAACTCGGTGGCGGCGATGCGCCCCGTGCTCGGGAACACGCGGACCATCGACGCGGTCGCGCCCACGGCGAGGTCGGTGCGGGGGTCCTCATAGGTCTGCCAGGAGCTGCCGGACGGTGCGTAGGCGACGCCCGAGTAGGTCTGGCAGGAGCCGCCGTCGCAGGTCGTGGCCCACGCACCCCAGCGGGTGTCGCCGGCGCTCGCGTACGACCGCGCGGCCACGGCCTGCGCCATCAACGCCTGGAACCCCTTGTTGCCCCCGGCGCCGGCCCACGACGGCGACACCTCTCGGGCGATGACCGAGCGGATCAGGTCCTCGGTGGCGACCCGGTTCACCGTGTCGATGCTGGACCCGACGTGCACGGCGACCAGGGCCCCCCGCAGCAGGCGCTTCCCGCCGGCCTCGCAGAGGCGCAGCATCTCCTCCCGGTCCTCGGTCGCGGCCTTCGTGGGCGCGACGACCAGCTCGGCCGCGCTGACCAGGGTCGGACGAGGGGTCCACGGTCCCGCGCAGGTGGTGGCGTCGGACACGCGCCAGCGGGTGGCGTCGACGCGCTCGACGCGCACCGCGGTGGACGGCGCGGCCAGGCCGGCGACCGTGAGGTGGCCGCGGGGCTGTTCGACCAGCAGGTCGCGGCCGCGGTTCGCCCTCAGCCAGACGCGCTGGTCGGGGTTCGGCGGCTGCGTGCGGGTGCGCAGGATCGTGCCGCCGTAGAAGTGGTCGAGGATCCACTGCCAGTCCTTGCCTTGGTCCACGGCGTAGCCGTAGGCACCCCACTGGCCCATGCCCCGTCCGTGGCCCCAGCCATGTCCGGCGAACGTCACCGAGGTCACCGGCCCGCAGGCCGTGAGCGACAGCACGCTGATCGCCAGCACTGCGCCGGCGGCGAGCCTGCGCACGTTCGACTGCAGAAGGGTCATGCCGGGCAGGTCCCAGAGGTCATTGGTGCCCCGTCGGCAGGTCACGGCCTACCGTTAGGCGCCCGAACGGGTTTCGCCGACCCTCCGCAACACCGGCACGGTGACGATGATCGACAGCTCCGAGGTCCTGCACTTCATGGAGCGGGCCGCGGCCCGCACCCGAGGCGAGGACGATGCCGACGATGCGCCCGACGACGCCTACCTGGCGACGCGCTCCGAAGGAGTCCTGTGGGCCCGCGATCGCCTGCACGACGCGTTGCAGCACGTGCACGCCGGCGGCGAGGTGCCCAAGGAGGCGCGGCTGCGTCCGATCAAGAAGGCGATCGTCACGGCCATGCGCCCGGTCACCTCGCACCAGGCCGACTTCAACCGCAGCGCGCTCGGCGCCATCGACGGCGTCGTCGCCGAGGCCGAGCGGCTGGCGGTCGACATGGCCCGCCAGGAGCAGGCGTCGATCCGCCTCCAGGCCGCGGTGGCCACGACCGACCTCACCGTGGACGACATCAACGACACCGTCCGCCGCTTCGGCGACGAGGTCGAGCGGATGGCGGGCACGGTCGCCGAGCTGCGCGCCGCGATGGACGCGCAGCAGGTCCGCATCAGCCAGACCATCGATCGCCTGCGCTCGGACCTCGAGACGGTCCGCGCCCGGCAGGACCTCATCTTCCGCGCCGCCCGCGAAGCGCTGCCCGGCGGCTACGACGTGGCCACGCTCAGCCAGCTCACCCGCGAGCTCTCGACCGGCTACGAGCAGCTGTACGAAGACCTCGAGGACACGTTCCGCGGCAGCCGCGACCACGTCAAGGCGCTCGTGGCCGACTACCTCGACGACCTCGCCAAGGTGCCGGGCCGCGGCCCGGTGGTCGACATCGGCTGCGGGCGCGGCGAGTGGCTCGAGGTGCTGCGTGACGCGGACGTGCCCGCGTACGGCGTGGACGTGAACCAGGTCGTGGTCGACCGCTGCACGGAGCGCGGGCTCGACGTGCGCAACGCCGACGCGCTGACGCACCTGCGTGAGGTGCCCGAGGGATCGGTGCGGGCCGTCACCAGCATCCACGTGGTCGAGCACCTCTCGCTCGACACGCTCGTGGGCCTGATCGACGCCGCGCTCGTGGCCCTGCAGCCGGGCGGCCTGCTCGTGTTCGAGACGCCGAACCCCACCAACCTCGGGGTCGGCGCCGCCTCCTTCTACCTCGACCCCACCCACCTCAAGCCGCTGCACCCGCAGTTCCTCGAGTTCCTGCTCCTGGCACGCGGGTTCGCGCAGGCCGAGGTCCGGTTCCTGCACGCCGAGGAGGGCAAGCCACGGCTGCAGGCCGATGACCTCGGCGGCTCGGAGCGGGCGCAGGGCGTGGCCGATCACATCAACTGGGCGCTCTTCGGTCCCCTCGACGTCGCCGTGCTGGCCCGGAAGGCCGCGCCTGCCGACGAGCCCGCTTCGCCCGCCTGATGGGGCCCGTGCCGGGCGGGGCCCGTGTGGCCGTGGTCAAGCCCGACTACGGCGTCACCGGCGGCTACGAGCGGGTGATCGACCGGGTCGAGGCGCTGCTCGCCGGCGACGGCCACGACGTCACGCGCCTGACGGTCGACATGACCGGGCTGGGGGGGTCGGTGCGCGGCCTCGCGGTGCCACCGCCCGTGTTCGCGGCGATGCCGGAGTACTTCCGCTACGTCGCCGGCGTGGAGGCGTTCGACCGGCTCGACACCCGTCCGTACGACCTGGTGATCTCGACCCAGCCGCCATCGGTCGCCCACCGCCACCCGCGCCACCTGTCGGTGTTCTCGCACCACATGCGGGTGTTCTACGACCTCGAAGAGGTGTACCTGCGGGCCGGCTTCAGCCCCGACCCGGCGCTGCACCAGCGGGCCGCTGAGCTCGTGCGCGAGCTCGACCAGCCGCGCTACGAGGCCGTGTCCTGGTTCCTCGCGGCGTCGGACGTCGTGGCCGACCGGCTGCGACGGTTCAACGGCCGGACCAACACGAGCGTCTACCTCGCCGGCATGGCGGTGGGCGACGAGGAGGCCGTCGACCGCGACCCGACCCCGCCGGGCACGGGGGCGGTGCTCAGCGTCGGGCGCCAGGAGTTCACCAAGCGCACCGAGCTCGCCGTGGCCGCCGCCCACCTGCTGCCCGAGCGCGAGCTGGCCGTGGTCGGCTACGGCGGCCGGAACGCGTGGGCGAAGGCGGTCGACCACCGGCTGAGCCAACCGGGCGCCGATGTCGCCGCGCTGACCGACGCAGACCTCTGGTGCAACACGGGCCTCGGCGCGCCCCCGGTGCCTGACCACCAGCGCTCGAACGTCACGTTCCACACGGCCGCGACCGACGAGGTCCTCGAGCGCCTCTACCGTGAGGCGCCGTGCGTGGTGGCGCCGGCATACGACGAGGACTACGGGCTCACCGCGGTCGAGGCCATGCACCACGGGCGCCCGCTCGTGGTCTGCCGGGACGGCGGCGGCCTGGTCGACCTGGTCGAGGACGGCGTGACCGGCCTGGTGGTCGAGCCGACGCCGCAAGCGATCGCCGAGGCCGTCGAGCGGCTGGTGACCGACCGCGACCTCGCGGCGACGCTCGGCGCCGCGGCCCGCGAGCGGGCGGCCGAGATCAGCTGGCCGCGCGCCAACGAGGTGATCCGCGACGCGGTGGCCCGGGTGCTGGCATGACCGCGACCACGTCGTGAAGGTCGCGATCGTCGCTCCCTCGCCCGTGCCGTTCACCCGCGGCGGAGCCGAGCGCGCGGTGGCCGGGCTGCAGCGCGCGATCAACGAGCAGACGCCGCACGACTGCGAGGTCGTGAAGCTGCCGGTCGACGAGTCCACGCTCCCGGGGATCGTCGCCGGCTACGAGGCGTTCAGCCGGCTCGACGTCTCGCACTTCGACCGGATCGTCAGCGTGAAGTACCCGGCCTGGATCGTGGGGCACGACGACCACACCGTGCTGATGTTCCACCCCCTGCGCGGCCTCTACGACACCTACCACCTGTTCGGTCTGCCGACGCGGGCCGACCACGTGGCCGCTGAGCTGCAGGCGCTGCGCCACGTCATGCAGCGACGCTCCGACCGAGCCGTGCTGCCCGAGCTCTTTGGCCTCTTCGCCGACGCGCTCGCCGAGCTGGGGCCGCACCATCCCGACTTCACGTTCCCGGGGCCGCTGGCGCGCGAGATCGTGCACTGGCTCGACGCGATCGCGCTCGCGCCCGCGCAGGTGCGCCGCCACCTTGCGCTTTCGCGAACGGTCGCCTCGCGACCCGGCTACTTCCCGCCGGGCGTCTCGCCGATGGTGACCTACCTCCCCTCCGACCTGCCACCGGGGCGCGAGGGAGAGGCCCGCCACCTGTTCACCGCGAGCCGGCTCGACGGGCCGAAGCGACTCGACCTCCTGATCGAGGCCTACCGCCGCGTGCCTGGCCACCTGCCGCTGCTCATCGCCGGCACCGGCCCCGAGGAGCCGCGCCTGCGCACGCTGGCGGCCGGGGACGAGCGGGTCCAGCTGCTCGGGTTCGTGCCCGACGGGGCGCTCCTGGACCTGTACGCCGACGCGCTCGCGGTGCCGTTCGTGCCGCTAGACGAAGACCTCGGGCTCGTCACGCTCGAGGCGTTCGGCTGCGCGACCCCGGTCGTCACCTGCCGTGACAGCGGCGGGCCCACCGAGCTGGTGGTCGACGGCGTCACCGGCCTGCTGGCCGAGCCCACACCCGAGTCGCTCGGGAAGGCGCTCACCCGGCTCGTCCGCGACCCCGCGCTCGCCCGGCAGCTCGGCCGGGCCGGCAACCGGCGCGGCGCAAAGGTCACGTGGCTCGACGCGGTGCGCACGATCCTCGACGACCACCGCCGCACGCCACGCGCCGCACGCAGCTCCAGCGCCGCGGCGCCCGTGCGGGCCATCTCCCACGGCGGCGCACCCGGTTCGCGCCGCCCGCGGGTGGTGGTGCTCGCCACGTTCCGGGTCGACGATCCGGTCGGCGGCGGCCGCCTCCGCTGCTACCACCTCTACGGCGCGCTGGCCCGCCATGCCGACGTCGAGGTCGTGTCGCTCGTCGAACCCTTCGACGGCGCGGCGTCGTGGGAGATCCGCCCCGGGCTCGTGCAGACGATGGTGCCCCGCTCCCCCGCGCAGGTCGACGTGGGCGTCGAGCTCAGCGGCCGAGCGCGGATGCCGGTCACCGACATCGTCGCCGGCACCCACATCTGGACGACGCCCGCCTACCTCGACACGCTGCGCGCCGCCGCCCGCGGGGCCGACCTCGTGCTCCTGGCCGAGCCGTACCTCCACCCCGCGCTGGCGGCGGCCGGCGTGTCGCTTCCGTTCGTGTACGACGCGTTCAACGTCGAGGCCGACCTGAAGGCCTCCGTCCTGCCGGCCACGCCCATCGGTCGCGACCTCCTCGCTCGCGTGATCGCGGTCGAGCGCGCCGCGGTCAGGGGCGCGGCGGCCGTGACCGCCTGCTCCGCGCCCGACGCCGCCGCCTTGGCCAAGCACTACGCGATCAGCGCGGCCGACGTCACGGTGATCCCGAACGGCACCGACACCGCCACCGCGGTGCTCGACCCCGAACGCCGCCGCGCCGCGGCCCGCCGTTGGCGCGACCGGTTCGTGCAGGTCGGCACGTCGGGCCGGCAGCCCGCGCACCTCGCGGTCTTCTTCGCGTCCTGGCATCCGCCGAACCTCGACGCCGCCCGCCTGATCGTGGACCTCGCGCCCGACCTGCCCGACACGCTGTTCGTGTGCGCCGGCAGCCACGGCGACGCGTTCCGCAGCCGCCGCCTGCCGCGCAACGTGGTGTTCCCGGGGGTGATCGGCAACCGCAGCAAGTCGGCGCTGCTCGCCTGCGCGGACGTGGCCCTGAACCCCATGCGCACCGGGTCGGGCACCAACCTCAAGCTCATCGAGTACCTGTCGGCCGGCGTGCCGGTGGTGTCGACGGCCTTCGGGGCCCGCGGTGTCGAGGTGGTCGGCGGCGAGCACCTGCTGCTGGCCGATGCTGACGGCTTCTCCGCCGCGATCCGCGCCTGCCTCGACGATCCCGCCGCCGCGCACCAGCGGGCGCTCGCCGGCCGGGCGCTGGCAGTGGCGCGCTACGACTGGCAGGCGCTCGGCGACCGGCTGGCCGACGTCGTGGAACGGGTCGTGCACGCCCCCGCGGCGGCGTCCTGACGCGCCGCGCTGATGCCTCGACGCGAAGGACCCGGCGGTAACGTTGCTCCGTTCACCTCCCGTGGGGGAGACGACGGCGACCTGGAGGTCATCCCAACCGTGTCCGACGCGAACGACGCGCGCCTCGCCGACGAACCCTCGTCGCCCGAGGGCGGTCGGGCCGGAACCGGGAATCGACACCTGGTGCCCGAGCGGGTGTCGCTGTCGCCCGTCCTCGAGGTCTCGCAGCGGCCCAACCCGCTCCAGCGGATCCGGCACCTGTGGCAGTACCGCGAGCTCCTGGTCAACCTCACCCGCAAGGAGCTGAAGGTCAAGTACAAGAACAGCGTCCTCGGCTTCATCTGGTCGCTGCTGAACCCGCTGCTCTACCTCGTGGTCTTCGGAATCGTGTTCGGGGTGATCCTCGGCAGCCAGATCCACGACTACGCGATCTTCATGCTCTCGGGCCTGCTGGCCTGGAACTTCTTCAGCGCGTCGCTGGGCGGAGGCACCGCCGCCATTGTGGGCAACGCGTCGCTCGTCACGAAGGTCTGGTTCCCTCGCGAGACGCTCGTGCTGGCGTCGGTCGGTGCCGCGCTCGTGCACTTCTTCCTGCAGAGCCTCGTGCTCGGCGCCGCGATGCTGGTGGTGGGCCGGGCGCCGTCGCTGCACTTCCTGCCGGCGCTGCCGCTGGCGATGCTCGACCTGCTCATCCTGGCGTCGGCCCTCGCCATCGCCCTGGGCGCGATCAACGTCTACCTGCGTGACACCCAGCACCTGCTCGAGCTGGTGCTGCTGGCCTGGTTCTGGGTCTCGGCCATCGTCTACCCGTACTGGACGATCGTGGCCAAGCTCGGCGCGTCGCGCGAATGGTTGGCCAGCCTCAACCCGTTCCTGCCGATAGCGGTGACCTTCCAGCGCGTGCTCTACAACCCGACCAAGGCCGAGCAGTCGCACGTGTTCAAGGGCAACCCGGTGGCCACCAACAACTACGAGAACGCCCACCGGGTGATCCCCGACCACCCGCTCAGCTGGTTCGTGAGCCACCTGGCCGTGGTCGGCCTGGGCTCGCTCGTCCTGCTGTACCTCTCGCTGGTGCTGTTCACGCGGCTCGAGGACAACTTCGCCGAGGAGATCTGACGTGGCCGACATCGCGATCGAGGTCGACCACGTCACCAAGTCGTTCAAGCTGTACCGGGAGAAGGCGCAGTCCACCAAGGAGCGCGTGATCCGCGCCGGTCGCAACCCGCACCAGAACTTCAAGGCCCTCGACGACGTGTCGTTCGAGGTCGAGCACGGCGAGACGTTCGCGCTGCTGGGCCACAACGGCTCGGGGAAGTCCACGATGCTCAAGTGCATCGCCGGCA
>JAODBM010000070.1 GCA_025463985.1 Acidimicrobiales bacterium | reverse complement strand
CGCTGGCGCTCGGCGTCGCGGTCGCCGTGGCCGGGGTCATCGTCCGGACGGGCCTGCTGACCGACGCCGCGGGCCGGTCGGGCGGGGCGCCCGTCGCGTGAGGCGGTGGACGACCGACCGAGTCAGGCCGGGGCCGGCGCCGGGGCCGGGGGCAGGACGACCCGGCCGTAGCCGATGAGGGCGTTGGTCCAGTAGGTGGCCAGCGGATCGATGCTGGCCTTCACGCCCGGCTTGTGGGCCTGCATGAGGTTGCCGTTGCCGATGTACATGGCCACGTGCGAGACGACCCCGCCGGTGCCGTAGAACACGAGGTCGCCGGCCCGTAGCTGGGCCTTCGTGATGCGCGTGGAGCCGGCGTACTGGGTCGAGGACGTGCGCGGGATCGTCACGCCGACCTGCTTCCAGGCCCACGACGTGAGGCCCGAGCAGTCGAAGCCCGTCGCCGGCGTGGCGCCCCCGTAGACGTACGGCACCCCGACCTGGGTCACCGCCGCGGCGGCGGCCTTCGCGCCGAGCACGGCGCCGTTGTTCACCGTCGGGGGGACGACCGGGTCGCAGGCGCTGAAGGTGAAGACGGCAAGCAAGCCGACCAGCGGGAGCAGCAGGCGGTTGCGGTTGCAAGAGATCATCTGGATGGGTTCCCCACGGAAGCTGTCGTGTCGACGAAAGAACAGGTCCCCCACCTATCGGCACGACCCGCTGGATCTTGACGGTACCGTTACGAAGCCGTAACGGTCAGGTCACCACCTGGCCCACCGGCCCGGCGCCGAACAGCGCGTTCGCGTGGGTTGGCCCGGCGGGCCCCCTGCGTACGGTCGACCGGGAGCCGTGGCTGTGGAGCGCGCTGCCGTGGCCAGACGAGCCAGGTCACCGTCGGGGGACCGAGCAAGGGAGCACGCCCATGCCATCACCCACCCGACGCCCGGTCCGGCTGGCCGCGATCCTGGTCGCCGCCGCCCTCCTGTCGGGCACGTGTGCGAAGAACAAGAAGAACGCGAGCCCGACGACGACCGGCGCCGCGTCGGTGGCGACGACGACGACGGGCGGTGGGCGCACGTCGACGACCATCGTCGCCATCGTGTTCGTCCAAGTCAGGCCGGTGGGCAATGCCGGTCCGATCCTCGTCGACCACAACGGGCACACGCTGTACACCCTGACGAAGAAGGGCAAGCCCGTGACCTGCACCGGACCGTGCGCCACGGCCTGGCCGCCGGTGACGGTGCCGGCGGGCACGGCGCCACCGGTCGTGCCCGGCGCTCCCAAGATCTCGGTCATCGTGCTGCCTGACGGGACGCACATCCTGGCGATCGCCGGCGCACCGCTGCGCACGTTCGCCGCCGATCGGTCGGCCGGTCAGGCGACCGGGAACGGCGTCAACGCCTTCGGTGGCACCTGGCGGGTCGTCCCGGCGGCCGGTGGGGGGGCGACGGGCGGCACCACGACGATCCCGAAGTAGCGGACGACGCCTCGCCGTCGAGGGCGAGGTCGGTCTTGGCGGGCGGGCGCTCCGCCGGCGGTCGCTAGGCCAGGGCGTCGATCATGCCGTGCAGGTGGGCCACCGCGAGCTCGATGTCGTGGTGGTCGTACTGGCCGGCGCGGGACTCGGCAGCGAGCAGACCGCAGCGGTGCACGCGCTCGAAGTCGCTGTAGGGAAACGCGTAGTGCGCCTTGGTGTCTTCGGGCTCCGCGTCATCGACCCCGAGAAACCAGCGACCGTAGGCGCCGAAGCCATTCTCCTCGATGTAGCGGTTCTCGTCCTTGGCCGACGGGCGATGCTCACTCCACGCATCGCGCTCGTCGGCCACGAACTGGCGCTCGCGGATGAGGGACCGGGCGTGCTGCTCGCCCCTGCGGTTCAGCTTGACGGCCATCGCCCCACCGTGGCCGCTCGGCGCACCGCCCGGCACCACGCGGTCGCGTGGAGCACGTTCACCCGTTCGGGCTGTGGCGCGGCGTGATCGGCGCGGCCCGCGCCGCCGGAGGAGCGGGCGATACGGTCGAACCATGCAGCTCGGCTTCGCAGTTCCCTTGTCCGGATCATGGGCGACGCCGAAGAACGCGGCGCTGCTCGCACGGGACGCCGAGGACCTCGGCTACACCTCGCTGTGGACGTTCCAGCGCCTGCTGTGCCCGGTCGACGGCGACGGCCAGCCCGTGCTCGCACCGCAGTACCGCAGCGTGCACGATCCGCTCGCCACCCTGGCGTACTTGGCCGGTCAGACCGACACGGCGAGGCTCGGCGTGGCCGTCGTGAACCTGCCCTTCTACGCGCCCATCGTGCTGGCCAAGCTCCTCACCACCATCGACCACCTCTCGGGCGGCCGGCTCGACGTCGGGTTCGGGATCGGCTGGTCGCCGGACGAGTTCTCGGCGGTCGGGGTGCCGATGGAGCGGCGCGGCGCCCGGGCCGAGGACGAGCTGCGCTGCCTCCAGGCGATCTGGACCGACGACATCGTCGAGTACGACGGCCCCTACGCCCGCGTGCCTCGGTCCCGCGTCGATCCCAAGCCGATCCAGCAACCCCACCCGCCGGTCCTGTTCGGCGGCACTGCCGAGCCGGCGCTGCGGCGGGCCGGCCGGCTGGCATCGGGGTGGATCAGCAGCAGCCAGGCCGATCTCGGCCGGATCGACGAGTCGATCCGGATCGTCAAGGGGGCCGCCGAGGAGGCCGGGCGCGATCCCGAGGCCCTGCGCTTCGTGTGCCGGGGCGTCGTGAAGGTGCGCGACGGTGAGCGAGGGCCGCTGACCGGCTCGCTCGCGGAGGTCCGCACCGATCTGGATGCGCTGGCCTCGAAGGGCGTCACCGAGACGTTTATCGACCTCAACTTCGACCCCAAGATCGGCTCGCCCGACGCCGACCCCGACGCGTCGGTGCGCCGGGCCCGCGAGGTGCTCGAAGCGCTCGCACCGGAGTAGCTCGCCCGCTGGCATCGTGAGCGGCGGGGACTCCCACGCGATCGGTGGGCGGCACGGTGGGTAGGGCGGGTGGGCCCCGGCGCGCACCGGCGTCGGCGGAAGCCGCACCTGGAGGATCGAACCCGTGCCCCGTCAGCCCCGTTCCGCCAAGCAGGCGCTCAGCGAGATCGACCCGGCCAACGCCGCCGTGGGACCCATCCCCGAGGCCAACCAGCCGGGCCACCACCCGCCCGTCGAGCAGGACAAGCCGACCGGTCCGCCCCCGCGACCCCGGGCATGGCCGGCCGGTGAGCGGCGGTTCGCGTTCGCCTTCGAGCCGGCCGTGGTGCCCGCCGCGGCGTTCGTGGGCGTCACCCCGTGGACGGCCTCGGTCACGGTGACCGACGCGGACCTCGAGATCCGCTTCGGTCTCTGGCATCTGACCACCTCGCTGGACAACGTCGCCGACGCCGAGGTGACCGGGCCCTATTCCTGGCTCAAGGTGGCAGGGCCGCCCCACCTCTCGCTGCGCGATCGGGGCATCACGTTCGCCACGACCACCCAGGAGGGCGTCTGCATCCGGTTGCACGAGCCGGTCGCGGGCATCGAGCCCACCGGACGGTTGCGCCACCCCGGCATCACGGTCACCGTCGACGACGCCGAGCAGCTCGCCTCCCTCTTGCGTGACCGGGCCGGACGGGCGGTCGCAGCCTGACCTTCACGGTCGGGGCCGCGACGCCAGCGGTCAGGACCCGTCGCCCTTCCAGCAACTCATGATCACGCCGCCGACGGAGTACGCGACCTGGTCGCGCGGCATCGGTGGTGAGCCGAAGCGGGGCGGCAGGCCGCTCACGTCGACGAACAGGACGTGCCGGTCCTTGCGGGCGGCCAACGAGCCGTCCTTCAAGAGCACCGCATCGTCGGCGCCCACGTTCACGCTCGACGCCCGACCGTGTTGGCGCACCAGCTCGGCGAGGTAGGCAGCGGCCGCCGGCTTGCTGGCGACATCGCGCACCACCAGGCGGATCGACCCGTTGGGGAACCGGTACGTGCACGAATAGTCGGGCGCGACCCAGTGGCCGACCACCGGGGCCGTGGCTGGCACCGACAGCGCGGCGGCCAGCTCTTTCTGGACCTCGGGCAAACAGACCATGAGCGCCTGCTTGGACGGCCCGCTCGCCGGTGCCGCGGCTGACGACCCGGACGGCGAGGTCGACGTGGACGAGGTGCTCGGCGTCGAGCTGCCGCAGGCGCCGACGCCGATCAGGCAGAGCGCGACGAGCGGGGCGACGATCTTTGGCACGGATGCGAAGGTACCCGGGCCGGCCCGCAGGGGCGCGCGCGGCGCTCGTCAGCGGGAGTGTGCGGGCTCCGACGCGCGCGGCCTGGGTACTCTCCGCGGCGCGGAGGGGTTCCCGTCCCCAAGGAGTCCTGGGATGTTGCGCAAGCTCCTCCTCGCCGTCGCCACCGCGTTCGCCCTCCTCGTCGCCCCCGCCCTCGTGTCCGCACGCGTGCACATCGATCCGCTGCAAGCACCCAAGGGCGGCTTCGCCAAGCTCACCTTCCATGTCCCGAACGAGCGGGACTCGGCCAGCACGACCAAGGTCGACATCAAGCTGCCCACCGACCATCCGCTGGCCGCGGTGACGGTCGAGCCGAAGCCGGGCTGGACCGTCCAGGTCCGCAAGACGCACCTTCCCCAGCCGATCGCCACCCCAGATGGCCCGGTGTCCGACACGACGTCAGAGGTCACCTGGTCGGGGGGCAAGATCGGCCCCGGGCAGTTCGACGAGTTCTCGTTGGCGGCCGCGCAGCTCCCGTCGGACGTCGACCAGCTCGCGTTCCCCGCCGTCCAGACCTACAGCAACGGTGAGGAGGTGGCCTGGGTCGATCCCACGCCGCCCAACGGTCCCGAGCCCAGCCACCCGGCGCCGCTGCTGAAGCTCGTCAACGCCGATCAGTTGGCGCGGTCCGTCGGTGGTGGATCGACACCGACGCCCGAAGAGCGCAGCGCCGCGTTGCCCGAAGGCGTGGCCACCAAAGGCGACGTGCGCACCGTTCGCATGATCGCGGTGGTGGGCGGGGTGCTCGGCCTGATCGGCGTGCTGGTCGCCGGCACCGCCTTCGCCCGCCTCCGCCGCTCGCCCTGACCGAGGGCCGCGCGCCCCGAGAGGGCCGGAACGGTGATGTTGTGGACACCGGTGATCGGCACGGGGTGGGAGCGCCAACCACCGGTGCCACACCCAGGCGCGCCAGCCTCGGCGTCCAAGCTCCGGGGGGATGGCGTCGGCCACGTCGGCCACCGTTGCGGTGAGGACGACGTGGCCCCGGCCCCGCTTACCCACGGGCCCGCTCAGCTGCGGGGAACGTCCTTCCAGGGCATGGCCTTGTCGGTGCGGGGCTCGCCGGGGAGACCGAGCACGCGCTCGCCGATGATGTTGCGCTGGATCTCGGAGGTGCCGCCCTCGATGGAGTTGGCCCGCGAGCGCAGGAACATCTTGCGCGAGGACCCGGCTGGCCCGGTGAGGCCGAGCGACTCGGCGCGGCGCATCGTGTAGTCGTAGTTGACGAGGGCGTCGGCGCCGAGCAGGTCGATGCACAGTTCGTAGATGCGCTTGTTGACCTCGGCGAACACGAGCTTGGCGATCGAGCCCTCAGGGCCGGGGTTGCCCGCCTTGCGGTTCTGGCTGGCCCGGATGTTCGTGAGCCGCAGCACCTCGGCCTCGATCCAGGCCTGGGTCAGCCGATCCCGCCGTACCGGGTCGTGGTCGGCCACCTCCTCGTGCCAGATGCGCACGGCCTCGGCGATCGCACCCGAGCCACGCGTCGGTCCGCCGCCACCGCCACCGATCGTCGTCCGCTCGTTGGACAGCGTGGTCATCGCGACGCGCCAGCCATCGCCGACGTCGCCGACCCGGTCGATGTCGGGCACCCGCACGTCGGTCAGGTACACCTCGTTGAACTCGGCCTCGCCGGTGATCTGGCGCAGCGGCCGGACCTCCACGCCAGGCGCGTGCATGTCCAGGGCGAAGTAGGTCAGCCCCTTGTGCTTGGGCGCGTCCGGATCGGTACGGGTCGGCAGCATGCCGCGGTCGGCGATGTGGGCGAGCGTGTTCCAGACCTTCTGGCCGTTGATCACCCACTCGTCGCCGTCGCGCACGGCCCGGCACGCCAGCCCGGCGAGGTCCGAGCCCGCTCCCGGCTCGCTGAACAGCTGGCACCAGGCGTCCTCGCCGGTGAACATCTGGCGCAGCATCCGATCCTTGAGCGCGTCGTCGCCATGGGTCACCAGGGTCGGGCCCGCCATCGTGAGGCCGAAGAACTCGCGTGCCCCCGGCTGCGGCGCACCGGCCGCCCGCAAGCTGGCGTCGACGTCGCGCTGGTAGTTCGGCGGCAGCCCCAGGCCGCCGCGGCCCTCGGGGAAATGGACCCACGCGAGCCCGAGGTCGTACTGCCGACCGCGGTGCTCGACCGCGTCGGTGGACTTCGGGTCGGCCTCGACGAGCAGTTGCTCGACGCGCTCCTTCACGAGGACGGCTGGATCGGTCATCGAACGGGACTCCCCTGCTTGTGGTCGCAGAGATCATCGCGCCTCGCCGGACCCCGCGTGGCCCTGGCCGCCGCGCGCTGCTCGCCGGCCGCACGTTGGCGTCGAGGCCCGCGGCCAGCGACGATGGGTCCGTGACACGGTCGCCGCGCGATTCGGGACAGGCCTTGCGCCGCCAGCACTGGATCGCTGCCCTCGTGCTGGCGGCCGCACTCCTCGGAGCCGGGGTGATCTCCGTGCTGGCGGGCGGCAACGACGGTCCACGCCGCGACACGCAAGGTCAGCTGACCGAGCAGGGCGGAGCGAAGCCGCACATCATCCCGCTGCCCAACTCGGGGCACGCGCCGAGCGGTCCCGGCGACCGGGGTGGGTGGGAGCAGCTGCTGACCCTCGGCCTCATCGTCGGCGGCATCGCCCTGCTGGCCGCCCTGGCCTGGCGGGGAGCGCGCAAGGCACGCGCGGGGCGACAAGCCTGGCTGGACGCGGCCACGGATCCGCCGACGGGCGACCAGCACCCAGCGGCCGCCAGCCCCGGCGCTGCCCGACCGCCGCCGTCCAGCTGACCGCGGCGACGGTCCACGGGCACCGCGGCGGCGATCAGTCGACCGGCGGGTTCTTGCGCACGAAGTCGACCACCACGGCCGCCAGCTCGGGCCCGCGGTCCTCTTGGAGGAAGTGCCCGCCGCCCTCGATGGTCGTGTGCGGCTGATCGCGGGCCCCGGCGATGTCGGACCGCAGCGCGCGGTCGGCACCGGCGGTGATCGGATCCTTGTCGCTGAACGCGCACAGGAACGGCCGGTCGAACGCTGCGAGCACGGTCCAGGCCGCCCGGTTGGCCTCCGACGCCGGGTCGTCGGGCGTGGTCGGTACGAGCGTCGGGAACTGGCGCGCCCCCTCCTTGTAGGTCTCGTCCGGGAACGGCGCGTCGTACGCCGCGATCACCTCGGGACTGAGGTCGCTCGTGCACCCGCCGTTGATGATGGGGCCCACCGGAAAGGTCTCGGTCTCCTGCGAGAACTTCTGCCACGCGAGGAACGCGTCGCCCGGGTTCCGGTCGCCGGTGGGCAGGAACGTGTTGGCGGCCACCACGCGGGCGAACCGGTCGGGGTGCTCGCCGAGGAGTCGCAGGCCGACGAGCCCACCCCAGTCCTGGCACACGAGCGTGACGTCCTGGAGGTCGAGCGCGTCGAAGAGCGCTGACCGCATCCACTCGACGTGGTGGGCGTAGGTGTAGTCGGTGCGGACCGCGGGCTTGTCGCTGCGCCCGAAGCCCACGAGGTCGGGCGCCACCACTCGCAGGCCGGCTTCCACCAGCACCGGCACCATGTGGCGGTAGAGGTACGACCACGACGGCTCGCCGTGCAGGCAGAGCACGACCTCGCCGCCGCTCGGCCCCTCGTCCAGGTAGTGGACGCGCAGGGTGCCGCCGTCACCGTCGGGCACGTCGACGTAGTGCGGCTCGTAGGGGTAGCCGGGCAGGTCGGCGAACCGTTCGTCGGGGGTGCGAAGCACGTCCATGGGTCTCCTCAGGGTGGGTGGGGTCGAGCTCGGCGACGAGGCCGTCACGACGACGACGGTGCGCCGAGGAGGGCGAGGAGCAGGTGCCTCGTGACCTCGGCGGCGCGCGCTGCGCTGCGATCGAGGGTGGTGCGGAGGTGCTCCCAGGTGGGCCAGCCGGCCGCGGCGTCGAGCGCGTCGAGCAGCACGTCGCGGTCGGCCGGCGCGACCCGTTCGATCTCGGGCCGGAACTGGTCGGCGACCTGCGCCCGCAGGGTCCGCCCCGCCTGCGCGAGGCCGGCGCGGATCGGCGCTCGCGCCGGCAACCGGCGCAACGCGTGACGGCGCACCGGCGCGATGGCTTCGAACAGCCGGTGCCGTTGGGCGACGAGCGCGTCGACCCGCTGCTCGAGCGGCCCGTCGGCTGACGGCGGGAGCCAGAGGTGATACGTGCGCTCGATCTGCCGCTCGACCGCGGCCATCGCCAGCGCGTCGAGGTCGTCGAAGTAGCGGAACACCGAGCGCACCGAGACGCCGGCCCGCTCGGCGATCTGCTCGACCGTCGGCTCGCTGACCCCCTCGTCGAGCAGGTCGAGGATGGCGTCGACCACAGCGAGGCGGTTGCGCGCCGGACGTTGGCGCCGCCCATCCACGCGCGCCGCTTCAGTCATGGATGGCACCCAACCATCCGACATCACCGGTGTCAAGAGTTATTGACAGTTCGACTGACATGTGCGACGGTCGCCCTCGCAGCTGCCGACACCGGAGGCGGGCCGATGGGCCGCAAGATCCTGTTCGTGACGACGGACCAGCAGCGCTACGACGCGCTGGGCTGCAACGGCGGCACCATCGCCCGCACCCCCGTGGTGGACCGGCTCGCCGCGGACGGGTTGCGGTTCGAGCGAGCGTACAACCAGAACACCGTGTGCATGCCGGCCCGGTCGACCATGCTCACCGGCCAGTACGCCCGCACCCACGGCGTGGTCGCGAACGGCATCCCACTCCCGACCGATGCGCCGTCGATCGCCGCCCACCTCGCGGAGAAGGGCGGGTACCGCACCGCGCTCCTCGGCAAGGCCCACTTCGAGCCGGGCTTCGACCTCAAGGGCCGCTGGGCCGAGAACCGACGCCCTCGCGAGGGCGACACCGGCTCGTGGCGCGGCTTCGAGACGTCGATCCAGAGCATGCACGTGCCGGCCGTCGGCACCCACCTGATCGCCCACTACGGCCGCTGGCTGGCCGAGCACGGTCCCGACTGGCTGCACACGTTCGCGCCCCTGCTCGGCGGCTCGCCCGGCGGCGACACCGGCGCCCCCGAGACCGCGAACAATGCCATCCCCCGCGAGCTGTACCACACCGATTGGGTCGCCGACCTGGCCGTCTCGTGGCTGGAGAGCCTCGCGCCCGACGACGACTGGTTCTGCTGGGTCAGCTTCCCCGACCCGCATCACCCCTGGGATCCGCCAGCGTCGGAGCTGCAACGCGTGCCCTGGGCCGACCTCGACCTCCCGCCCGGTCATCCCGGATCGGACGAGGCCATCCGCGCCCACCTCGCGCAGAAGCCCGCGCACTGGCTGGCGTACTACGAGGGTTCCTGGTCGAACATGGAGGGCGGTCCCGCAGGGTTCATCCCCGCCCAGATGACCCATGACCAGCTGCGCGAGGTCAACGCCAAGACCCACGTGATGAACGAGCTGATCGATGAAGCCATCGGCCGCGTGCTCAGGACGGTGGCGGCACGCGGCTGGGACGACGACACCGACGTGTTCTTCACCACCGACCACGGCGAGCTCCAGGGCGACCACGGGCTGCTGTTCAAGGGCCCGTACCACACCGATGCGCTGATGCGGCTGCCGCTCGTGTGGCGCCCGGCGCCTTCGGCCGGGGTGGACCCCGCGGTGATCGCCGAGCCTGTCGGCCAGCTCGACCTCGCCCCCACCTTCTGCGCCATCGCCGGGCTGCCCGTGCCCGAGTGGATCGAGGGCGCGCCGCTGCCCACCGCGCCGGGTTCGGGACGTGAGCGGGTCCTGTGCGAGTGGGACAGCCAGTTCCCGGGCTGCGGCATGCACATGCGCTCGATCTACCGGGACGGCTGGTTGTGCACCGCCTACGAGCCGAGCACCGGAGGGAAGCCCAACGGCCTCGAGCAGGTGCTCGGCGATTCGGTGCTCACGCCGACCTCCATCCAGTACGACGGCACCGAGGGCGAGCTCTACCGCGTCGACGAGGATCCTCACGCGTTCCGCAACCTCTGGGACGATCCCGCGCACCGGTCGATCCGCGACGAGCTGGTCGCCGACCTGCGCGCCTCGCTGCCGGCGGGCCGGGCCGATCCGCTGCTCGTGGAGGCGCCGGCGTGACTCGCGGGCCGCGGCCCTCCGCGCGTCGCACGCGCCGCGTCGGTCCCCCAGCGCGTGGCCCGTCGGCCGAGGACCTGATCGAGCGGTTCGACCTCATCTCGCACCCCGAAGGCGGGTGGTACCGCGAGCTGTGGCGCGACGAGCCGCCGGACGGCGGGCGCGGGGTCGGCAGCGCCATCTTGTTCCTGCTGGGGGCCGACGAGCGCTCGCACTGGCATCGGGTGGACGCGACCGAGATCTGGCACCACAGCGCCGGGAGCCCGCTGACGCTGGCCGTCTCGGTGGACGGCAACAGCGTCGTCCAGCACCGGCTCGGCGATGACCTCGTCGGCAGTGAGCAGCCCGTCGTGGTGGTGCCGGCCGGCGCATGGCAGGCGGCGTGGCCCCGGGACGGGTGGGTGCTCGTGGGCTGCACGGTCGCTCCGGCGTTCGAGTTCGACGGCTTCGAGCTCGCCCCGCCCGACTGGGCGCCGCCGCAGCGCCTGGACCCCGCGGAGGGCTGAGGGCCGGCGGCGTCCGGTCTCCGGCGCCGAGGTCAGGCCATGAGCAGCGAGGCCAGCGCCCAGAGGGCGGCGATGAGGCCGAGGCCCGCCATCACGAAGCTGCGCGTCACCGGCGCCCGTTCGAGCTCACCCGGCTTGCGCTGCGGTCGCTCGGGCGGACGCACCACCGCGGCGACGTTGCCGGCGAACATGGCGCCGCCGAGCGCGAGCACCAGCCACGGCAGCAGGTCGTTGCCCAGGAACAGCGATCCATCTGCCAACAGCACCGGGGTCCTCCAGACGACGCGACCCGGCGAGGCTACGGCGCCCACCCGGTCCGGGGCCACGCCCGGCCGTGCGCACGTCGGCGCCGCCCCGAACCGGCCAACTGTCAGCACAACTGTCATCACTTACCGTGATCGACTTCGGCACGATGCGTGGCCTTTTCCCTCAAGTAGTCCGGGGGCCCGTCCGATCATTCTCCTAGCCAGTGGACATCGCCCTCTGCTGGCGGCAGGGATCGGAACGGGGGTCACATCTTCTCCCTCCATCCAACATCGCAGTCGGCACGTGTCCAGGGTGCCGGCGCCTTGTGGTGACCCCCGTTCCCTCCCTGCGTCCTCCAACACCCGGTCGATGTGGACTAGAAGCGGTGGTCATGACCGCCGCTTCTTCGCCACGGCCGGCGCTCGGCTACTGGCCCGACCCGTCGGACGCACCGACCGAGCAGGCCGGGCGCGAGCCGATGGCGGTCGTCACCGCTGACGGCGCCGTGGTCCGGGGGATCTTCTGGACGCCGCCGGCGGGACGGCGCTGGCACACCGCGATCGCCCTCACCCACCCCCGCGCCGACTTCAGCATCCACTACGCCTGCCCGCTGCTCGCCGCCGCGGGCTACGCGGTGCTCGGCTTCGCCACCCGCTATGTCAACAACGACACCGACTGCGTGCACGAGCGCTGCGTGACCGACGTCGAGGCGGCGGTGACGTGGCTGCGGCAGCGGGGCGCCGAAGCCGTCGTGCTCCTCGGGAACAGCGGCGGTGGCTCCCTGATGGCGCTGGCCGAGGCCACCGCAGCCGCGCGCGGCGAGCACCTGGGCGACGCGTTCATCGCCCTGGCCGCCCACCCGGGCGAGGGCGTGTTCATGCTGCAGGTCATCGACCCGTCGGTGACCGACGAGGGCGACGGTCTGTCGGTCGACCCATCGCTCGACATGTACGACCCCGTCAACGGCTGGCGCCCGTGGCCCGAGCCGTCCTCGTACGCCCCGGCGTGGGTGGAGCGGTACCGCGCTGCCCAGTTGGAGCGCGTCGCCCGGGTCGACGCCGCCGCCCAGGCCGCGCTGACCGCTCGTGGAACCTCCCGCGCCCAGCTCGACGAGCACCGGGCCGGCAGCGCAGAGTGGAACCAGGCCCGCCGCCGCGCCGTGCACGTCCGCTACCTCACCGTGTACCGCACGCTCGCCGACCCCGCCTACCTCGACCCGTCGATCGATCCCGACGACCGCGCGCTCGGCACGATCTTCGCCCTCGGCGACCCGCTCGACGCCAACTACGGGTACGGCGGCCTGGCCCGCACGATGACCCCGCGGGGCTGGCTCTCGACGTGGTCCGGATCGTCATCGCATGCGAGGCTGGCCGACACGATGCCCCAGGTGACGATCCCGACGCTGCTCCTGCACCCCACCGCCGACACCGAGATCCGCCGCCATCAGGCCGAGGCCGCCCGCGACGCGGCCGGCGCCGCCGACGTGACCTACCACGAGCTCACCGGTGCGCCCCACTACCTCCAGGGCCACCGCCGTGCCGCCGCCGAGCTGATCGTGAGCTGGCTCGGCGAGCGGCTCCCGTGACCGCTGTCCACGCGCCGGGGCGCTGGGCCGAGCGGGTCATCTCGGTGACGTCGATCCTCGCCGGCCTGGCGCTCGTGCTCATCGTCGCCGGAGCGGTGCTGTTCGCCCTCCCCGTGAGCAACCCCCGGGTGCAGAGCTGCGGCGCCCCGGCCTCGTTCCTGTTACACGGAAGGGTCGACACCTATGTCGACCCCAACAAGCCGCCCAAGGGCTTCACCGCCGCCCAGGCGTTGGCCGCCAACCGGGATCGCTGCCGCAAGCGGGTCGCGGCGCGGGCCGTGCCCGGTGCGCTGCTGGCCGGGAGCGGCGTCGCCCTCGGGCTGTTCGCCGCGATCGCCGAGTGGACCGCCCGCAGCGCGCGACGGCGCGCCCTCCT
>JAODBM010000062.1 GCA_025463985.1 Acidimicrobiales bacterium | reverse complement strand
CGCGGCACCGGTCGCGCGACTTCGCCGAGGCGACCGCGGCGGTGCTGGCGGCCGCCGGCATCACGGCCCACCTGCTGCCCGAACCGCTGCCGACGCCGGTGCTGGCGTTCGCCGTCAGGCACCTGCGCGCGGCCGGCGGCGTGATGGTGACGGCCAGCCACAACCCGGCCGGCGACAACGGCTACAAGGTGTACGACGCGACCGGCCGCCAGATCGTGGCTCCCGTCGACGCCGACATCGCTGGGCTCATGGCCGACGTCGGGCCCGCGGTGATCGTGCCGCGGGCCGAGCCCGACGATCCTGGCATCGTCCGCGTCGGCCCGGAGGTGGCCACCGCCTATGTCGCGGCCGCGGCGACGGTCGGCCTGGTGCCCGGCGCCCGTGACGTTCGCCTCGCCTCGACGGCGCTGCACGGCGTCGGCGCGGCCACCTTGCGCCGGGTGCTCGCGGTGGCCGGGTTCGCCGCTCCCGCGGAGGTCGCGGCCCAGGCCGAGCCCGACCCGGACTTCCCGACCGTGGCCTTCCCCAACCCCGAGGAGCCGGGCGCGCTCGACCTCGGGCTGGCGCTCGCGGCCGAGTCCGGGGCCGATCTGCTGCTGGCCAACGATCCCGACGCCGACCGGTTGGGCGCGGCCGTGCCGGTTCCCGGTGCCGGACCGCGCCGCTCCCTGGCGGCGTGGCGGGTGCTGCGGGGGGACGAGATCGGCGTGCTGCTGGCCGACCACCTCCTGCGCCACGGCGGGGTCGGGCCCGGCGACCTGCTGGCGACGACGATCGTGTCCGGGACGCTGCTGTCGAAGATGGCCGCCGCCGCCGGGGTGGCCTACGCCGAGACCCTGACCGGCTTCAAGTGGATCAGCCGCGCCGCCGGTCCCGGGCGGCGCCTGGCGTTCGGATACGAGGAGGCGCTGGGCTTCTGCGTCGGCGAGCTGGTCGGCGACAAGGACGGCATCACGGCCGCAGTGCTGCTCGCCGAGGTGGTGGCCACGCTCGCGGCGGAGGGACGCAGCGTGCTCGACGTGCTCGACGACCTGGCCCGCCGCCACGGCGTGCACGCGACCATGCAGTGGTCGGTGCGCGTCCAGCGGGCCGACGCCATCGCCGCCGCCATGGCCGCGCTGCGAGCGGCGCCGCCCCGCACCCTCGCCGGGCGCCGGGTCGTGCACATCGCCGACCTCGACGCTGGCGATGCCGCACGCGGCCTCGCGCCGAGCGACGTGCTCGTGCTCGGGCTCGAGGGCGGCCGGGTCGTGGTCCGCCCGAGCGGCACCGAACCGAAGCTCAAGTGCTACGTCGAGGTCGTCGAGCCGGTCGCCGGCGACGACCTCCCCGCGGCCCGCGACCGGGCCGCGCAGGCGCTCGCCGCTCTTACCTCCGCCGCGGCCGCCGCCACCGGTCTGGCCGGCCCGCAACCCTGAGCGCCGACGGCTGGTGACCGACGCCTACGCGAGGACGGCGCGGGTCGGCACGTCGACGGTGCTCGGGCCGGCGGTCCGGACCGGCGCGTAGCGGCGGGCGAACTGGTCCTCCGGCATGGGCCGGTCGAGCAGGAAGCCCTGCGCCAGGGTGCAGCCGAGGGCGGTGACGACCTCGAGCTGGTCGGCGCGCTCGACCCCCTCGGCCACCGTCTCCAGGCCGAGGGCTTCGGCCATGTCGACGATGGCGGTCACCAGCGCCGTGTCCTCCGTCGTGGCATCCAGGTCGGAGATGAACGAGCGGTCGATCTTCAGCGCGTCGAACGGGTACTGCCGCAGGTACGACATGGACGAGTAGCCCGTGCCGAAGTCGTCCAGGGCGAGCTTGACGCCGCACGCCTTCAGCTCGCGCAGCACGCCGAGCGCGGCCTCCGCATCGTCGATGAGCACGCTCTCGGTGACCTCGAGGCACAGGAGGCTGGAGGGGAGGCGGCTGGCGGCCAGGGCGTCTCGCACGCTGCTGACCAGCCCGGGGCTGCTCAGCTGGCGGCTCGAGAGGTTGACCGAGATCCTGAGCCGGGAGCCGGCCGCCAACCAGCGAGCCGCGGCATGGCAGGCCTCGCGCACGGCCCATTCGCCGATCGTGACGATCAGCCCGGTCTCCTCGGCGATGTCGATGAAGTCGCCGGGGAGCGCGATGCCCTGCGCGCCCCGGTCCCAGCGCAGCAGCGCCTCGGCGCCCACGGTGTCGCCCGTGGCGAGCTCGACCTCGGGCTGGTACCAGAGCTGGAGCTCGTGGCGGATCAGCGCGCCGCGCAGGTCGGTCTCGGTCTGCACGCGGCTGGTCGTGCGCGCCTTCAGCTCGGGAGTGAACAGCTGCGAGCGGGCCCGGCCCCGCCGCTTCGCCTCGTAGAGGGCGGTGTCGGCGTCCCGCAGCAGGACGTCGGCCGATGCGTCGGTGGCCGGGATCACGACGATGCCGATGCTCACGGTGGCGACGAACCGGCTGCCGGCCAGCTCGAAGCCGGACGTCAGGGCCCCGTGGATCCGACCCGAGAGGGCGTCGACCTGCCCGTCGTGCACCTCGTCGCAGAAGATCACGAACTCGTCGCCGCCCAAGCGCACGAGGGTGTCGCCCTCCCGGATGACCGAGGAGAGGCGCTGGGCGATGTCCACCAGCAGCGCGTCGCCCGCGGCGTGCCCGTGGCTGTCGTTCACGTACTTGAAGTTGTCGAGGTCCAGGTAGAGCAGCGCCACGGAGACCGGCTGGTCGCCCGCCCGCGCCAGGGCTCCCCGCACCCGATCGAGGAGCAGCACGCGGTTCGGGAGCCCGGTGAGGTCGTCGTGGAGCGCCTGGTAGGTGAGGTTCGATTCGTAGGCACGCCGTTCCGTCACGTCCTGGATCTGCGCCACCATCGAGGTGGGCTGGCCGGCCTGGTCGACGGTCATCGACGCGCTGAGGTCCACCCAGATCAAGCTGCCATCGCGTCGATGGAACCGCCGCTCGGCTCGCATGGTCGTCGCCGCCCCGCTCAGGAGCCGACGCCCGTGCACGCGGCACGACTGCTGATCGTCGGCATGGACGAGGTCGAGGATCTCGAGGCCGAGCAGCTCGCCTTGGCCGTAGCCGAGCACCTGCTCGAGCACGCGGTTGGCCTGGATGATGCGCCCGTCCAAGTCGATGGCCACCGAGCCGATCGACGCGTTGTCGAACGCGGCGCGGAGGAACTCGGCCGTCTGGTGCTCGGCCCGCACGGCCCGCCGGTTCTGGTACGAGACCCACGCCACCGTCTCGCCGAGGAGGAGGCAGATCGGGATCGTGTAGATCGCGCCGCCGATCGCCAGCGCGGCGTGCTGCGGCCCGAACAGCGCCGGGACGCCGTAGGCCACCACGAGCAGGGGGCTCATCGCCACCGAGCTGCCGCGTGGCTGCGTGTTGCCGATCCAGGCGAACACGACCATGAACAGCGGGCCGAACCGGTAGCCGTCGGCGCCGATGAGCCAGCCGTGCGCGGCGATGAGCGTGAGCGAGACGGGGACCGGCAGGAGCGTCGCCCAGCGCGGCCAGCGGTCCCACGGCACGAGCCAGAAGGCCAGCCCGATCGCCGCGGCGACCGCGGCGAGGCTCAGCAGGACGCGTGGATGCGCGTCCGGCGCGGCTGGCAGGAACGGCGTCACGACCATCACGTAGAGCCCGCACACGACCAGCAGCACGCCCGCGAGGCGGCCGTTGGTGCGTGCTGAAGTCGAGGTCACCTTGATCTGATCGGCAGCAGGAGGTCGACCATGACGTTCGGGCCCTCCTGGCGCCCTGGTGCACGGGCGCGGCGCGAACCGACGCCGAGAGGTCAGGCGGTCCCGTACAAGCGGTCGCCGGCGTCGCCGAGGCCCGGGACGATGTACGCCATCTCGTTGAGGTGGTCGTCGATCGCGGCCACGACCAGCTCGTGGACCAGCCCGCTGACCTCGAGGCGCTTGACGCCCTCGGGCGCGGCCAGCACGCAGACGCACGTGAGCCGGCCGGGGTTGCGATCGTGGAGCAGCGCGCACGCGTGGGCGAGGGAACCGCCGGTGGCCAACATCGGGTCGAGGACGAGGACGTCCCGGCCCCCGAGGTCGAGCGGGACCGAGTTCATGTACGGCTCGGGCTGCAGGGTCTCCTCGTTGCGGGCGACGCCGATGAACCCGGTGGGCGCGTCGGGCAGCAGGCGCAGCACGCCGCGCAGCATGCCCAAGCCGGCGCGCAGCACGGGCACCGCCATCGGGGACTCGGCCACGCGCACGCCGGTCGTGGTGGTCAGCGGGGTGCGGACCTCGAAGGACTCGGTGCGCAGCGAGCGGGTGGCCTCGTACACGAGGATGCCGGCGAGGTCGTCCATGGCCTGGCGAAACGTCGCCCGCGTCGTGGTCTCGTCGCGGAGCGCGGTGAGGGCCTGGGCGGCGAGCGGATGGTCGACGACGGTGGTGATCACCCCGTCATCTTGGCGGACGTGCCGCGGCCGGTGGCGGGACCGGCAAACCGAGGGTCCGGCCCCGGCCGAGCCATGTCGACATGGCACCATGCCGAGATGGATCGCCACGCGCTCGCGCAGATCATCGATCACACGCTGCTGACGCCCACCGCCACCGTGGCCGAGGTCTCGGCCCTGTGCAGCGAGGCCATCGAGCTAGGTCTCGGCGCCATCTGCATCTCGCCGTCCCGGCTGCCGCTGCCCGTGGGGGCGTTGCCCCCCGGCATCGGCGTGGTCACCGTCGTCGGCTTCCCGTCGGGCGCGCATCGGTCCGCCACGAAGGCCACCGAGGCGATGCAGGCCGTCGGCGACGGCGCGACCGAGGTCGACATGGTCATCGACCTCGGCACCGCCCACGACGGGGATTGGGCCGCCGTCGAGTCCGACATCGCCGCCGTGCGGGAGGCGGCGCCGGCGCCGATCCTGCTCAAGGTCATCATCGAGTCGGCAACGTTCGCCGGCGAGAGCGCGATCGCCGACGCCTGCCTGGCCGCCGAGGCCGCGGGCGCCGACTTCGTCAAGACGTCGACCGGCTTCCATCCCGCCGGCGGCGCCACCGTCGAGGCGGTCCGCGTCATGGCCACCACCGTCGGCGGCAAGCTCGGCATCAAGGCCTCCGGCGGCATCCGCACCGCCGCGCAGGCCCTGGCCATGATCGACGCCGGCGCCACCCGGCTGGGCTGCTCAGCCTCACGGGCCGTGCTCGCCGGGGTGGCCGAGGAGTCCGAAGCCGGCTGACCGGTCCGCCCACGGCCGTGCGACGTCAGCGGCCGTCGACCCACTTCTCGAGGCGCTGTGGCCGCCAGGCGGCCAGCACGTCGAGCAGCGCGGCGGGCTCGGTGGCGTGGTGCAGCATGGCCCGGTGCTCGGGCCGCAGGAACCCCTGCGTGACGGCGTGGTCGAGGAACGCGAGCAGCGGGTCGTAGTAGCCGAGGGCGTCGAGCAGGCCCACCGGCTTGTCATGGATCGCCAGCTGAGTCCACGTGAGCACCTCGAAGAGCTCCTCGAACGTGCCCACGCCGCCCGGCAGCGCGACGAACCCGTCGGACAGGTCAGCCATCAGGCCCTTGCGCTCGTGCATCGACGCCACGACGTGCAGCTCGGTCAGGCCGGTGTGGCCGACCTCGAGGTCCTGCAGGTGCTGCGGGATCACGCCGAACACCTCGCCCCCGGCGGCCAGCACGGCATCGGCCAGCTGGCCCATGAGCCCGACCCGGCCGCCGCCGTAGACGAGGCCGATGCCGCGGCCCACCAGCTCCTTGCCGAGCTCGCGGGCGGCGTCCGCGTAGGCGGGATTGCGACCTCGGTTGGAACCGCAGAACACGCAGAGGCGCGTGAGCGACCCCGCGCCTGCCGTCATCCGAGCCCGCCGACGGCGGGCAGCACGAACGACGATCCGAGGGCGGCGGCCTTGAGCGCGGCGTAGCCCGGCTTGATCCGCTCGTTGATGATGCGCAGCCGCTTGTCGAACGGCCAGAACGAGGACTTCATGGCGTTCACGGTGAGCCACTCGAAGTCGTCCCAGCCCCAGCCGAACGCGTCGTGGAGCTTGGTCAGCTCCTCGGACATCGTGGTGGCGCTCATGAGCCGGTTGTCGGTGTTGACCGTGACCCGGAAGCGCAGCTGCTTGAGCAGGCCGATCGGGTGCTCGGCGATGGTGTCGCAGATGCCGGTGTGCAGGTTCGACGTCGGGCACATCTCGAGCGGGACGCGCCGGTCCCGCACGAACGACGCCAGCCGGCCGAGCCGCACCCGACCGTCGGGCTCGACGGAGATGTCGTCGACGATCCGCACGCCGTGACCCAGCCGCTCGGCCCCGCAGATCTGCAGCGCCTCCCAGATCGATGGAAGGCCGAACGCTTCGCCGGCATGGATCGTGATGTGAAAATTTGCCTCGGCGACCTTTCGGAACGCATCGAGGTGCCGCGATGGCGGGTTGCCCGACTCGCTGCCGGCGATGTCGAACCCGACGACCCCCGCGTCGCGGTGGCGCAGCGCGACATCGGCGATCTCGGTCGAGTTGGCGGCGTGGCGCATCGCGGTGACGATCAGGCCCATCTCGATGGTGCGGCCTGACGAGCCGCGCTCGAACCCGGCGAGCATGGCCTCGACGGCGTCATCGGGGCTGAGGCCTCGCTCGAGGCACAGCTCGGGGGCCATCCGGACCTCCGCGTAGACCACGCCGTCGTTCGCCAGGTCCTCCACGCACTCGGCTGCCACCCGCTCGATCGACTCGCGGGTCTGCATGACGGCCGTGGTGTGCTCGAACGGCTGCAGGTACAGGTCGAGGTCGCGCCGGTCGGCGCCGCGGACGAACCACGCGGCGAGGTCGTCGGGATCGTTCGTCGGCAGCTCGTGGCCGAGCTCGGCCGCCAGCTCGATCACCGTCTGCGGCCGCAAGCCCCCGTCGAGGTGGTCGTGCAGCACCACCTTCGGGGCCCGGCGGATGGCGTCGTCGCTCAATCGTTCAGCCATGGCCGGAGCGTACCGAGCACCCCGTCCACCCGCGCCGCGTCCCCGACCCCCCAACCCGACCCCCACCCCCCCAGCGAATGTGGAGTAGAAGCGGTCGTGATAGCAGCCGCTTCTACTCCACATTCGCG
>JAODBM010000040.1 GCA_025463985.1 Acidimicrobiales bacterium | reverse complement strand
CGGTGGGGTCGTGCCCGCACCGGTCGTCGGCGCGCCCCGGCGCGTCGTGGTCGTCGTGGGGATGGTCGTGGTCGTCGTCGTGGTCGTCGTGGACGTCGTGGTCGTGGACGTCGTGGTGGTCGACGTGGTCGACGTGGACGTCGTCGTGGACGACGTCGTCGTGGGGATGGTCGTCGTCGTGGACGACGTCGTCGTGGTGGTGACCGGGATCGTGCAGGACGACGTGAAGCACTGCACGAACGTGGTCTTCCCGGCGCCGAGCTGGGCCTGGCCCAGGGTCTGGGTGCCGTCGGTCAGCACGACGACCCCGTCGGGCAGGCCGGTGGCCGGGGCCGCGGGGCTGACGACGACGTCGAACACCACCGACCCCTTCGGGTCCGCGCTCACCCGCGCCGTCACGGCCACCGTGGCGTTCGCCTGACCGACCCCGGTGGTGAGCACCGGCGAGGTGCTGGCGTCGAAGGCGGGGTCACCGCCGTACTGGGCTTGCAGGTCGTGGCTTCCGGCCCGGAACCCGCTCGGCACGAGCAGCCGGGCCACGCCCGACCCGTCGAGCACGGCTTGTCCGAGCGGGGTGGGGCCGTCGTTGAACACGACGGTGCCCGACGGAACGCCGCTGCCCGTCTGTGGCGCCACGCTGGCGCTGAGCGTGACCGGCTCGGTCGCGACCGGCACGCTCGACAGGGGGCCCAGGACGGTGGCGGTCGGGCGGCTCACGCCGGCCACGTTCTGGTCGACCGCGGTCGACGTGCTCGGAGCCAACCGGGGGTCGCCGACGTAGCCGGCGACGACGCTGTGGTGCCCGATGCTCAGCGCGTGCGTCGTAAAGACGGCCTGGCCCGACGCGTCGACCGGCACGCTGGCCAGCGTCGTCGCGCCTTCGGTGAACGTGACCGAGCCGGTGATCGGCCCGCTCCCGGGCGCGACCACCGCGACCGTCGCCGTGAACACCGCGTCCTGGCCGGGCATCGACGGGTTGGGGGCCGAGCCGAGCGCGGTCGTGGTGGCGGCGGTCGTGACCGTGCGCGTGACGATCGACGAGTCGCTGTGGCCGAACTGGGCGTCGCCCCCGTAGGTCGCCACCACGTCGTGGGTGCCGGGGTTCAACGCCGCGGTGATGAACGCGGCGTGGCCGGTCCCGTCGAGCGCGGCGGTTCCGAGCACGATCAGGCCCTCGTGGAAGGTCACCGTGCCGGTCGGGGTCCCGGTCGCCGGGGCCACCGCCACGACCTGCGCGTCGAAGGTCACGGGCTCCCCCGCCACGGTGGCGCCGGCAGGCGTGGCGCTGAGCGTGGCGCCGCTGACCTTCAGGACGGCGAGCGTGAGGCTGGTCGCTCCGTACTGGGCGGTGTACTGCGTGCCGTGCGCGTCCATCGTCGCGAACGTGCCGCCGGTCGACGCGTAGGTCGCCACCTGGAACGTGTCGCCGAACGCCGGCGTGAAGGTCGTGTCCGTGCGCAGCGTGCCGCCGAACGTCGCCGAGCCGCTGGCGTCGACGCGGCCGTTGACGCCGGCGGCGTCCACCGCCACCCGCAGCGTGCCGTCGGGCTCGTTCACCAAGGAGCCCGTGAGCTGCAGCGGCGCACCGCTCAGCAACGACAACGTGCCGTGGTCGTCGAACGTGGAGGCGCTCAGGTAGCGGGCGCCGCCGGCGCCCGGGGCGACGGTGAACGTCCCGGTGTTGGTGAAGGCCCCCGACACGATGAGCTGCGCGTAGTTGCCGCCGCACCCGGCGGACGTGAGCGTGATCGAACCCGCGTTGGTGAGCGGCGTCGCGGTGCTCACCGACGTGTTGAAGCCGCCGCCACAACCGAGCGCCTCGAGGTCGACGTGGGCGGCCGCCGGCACGGTGCCGGCCAGCGAGCTGCTGCCGTGCATGACGATGGACGCCGACCCGCTGCCGGAGAACTCGAGCGCCGACGACTCCACCGCCACCCGGTTGCCGGCCGTGGCGCCGTCGCCCTGCTCGAACACCGCGCCGCCCGAGACCAGCACGACCCCGGGCCCCGACGCCGAGATGGTGCCGGCCAGGTTCCGAATGCGCGTGGCGCCCGATGCGGCGAGGGCCTGCGTGACCGACACGGTTCCCTGGTTGGTCAGGACCGCGCCGCCCTGGTCGTAGTTGAGCCCCTGGGAGACCGTCAGCGTCCCGTGGTTCAGCACGGAGGTCCGCAGGTAGCGCGCCCCGCCGCTGCCCGCGTCGGACGAGATCGCCCCGTCGTTGGTGATCGTGCCCGCCAGCTGGAGCAGCGCGTAGTTGCCACCGCAGCCCGACGAGGTCAGCGAGATCGAGCCCGCGTTCACGAACGAGGCGCCTGCGAAGACCGAGGTGTTGAAGCCGCCACCGCAGCCCAGCGCCTCGAGCGTGACGACGTCGCCGGAGGGGACGTCACCCGCCAGCACGCTGCTCCCGTGCATGACGAACGGGCCCGGGCCGGTGCCCGTGAACTCGAGACCGCTCGACTCGACCGCGACCCGGTTCCCGGTGACCGCGCCGTTGCCCTGCTCGAACACCGCGCCGCCCGAGACCAGCGCGACGCCGGACCCCGACGCCGACACCGTGCCGCCCAGGTTCCGGATGCGGGTGCTGCCCGATGCGGCCAGCACGTGCGTGGCGGACACGGTCCCCGTGTTGGTCAGCACCGCACCGGACAGGTCGTAGTTGAGGTCCGACGCGACCGACAGGGTGCCGTGGTTGAGCACGGACGCCCGGAGGTAGCGCGCGCCGCCGGCGCCCGCTGCTGACGTGATCGTGCCGTCGTTGGTGATCGTGCCGGCCGTCTGGAACAGCGCGTAGTTGCCGCCGCAGCCGGTCGACGTCAGCGAGATCGACCCCGCGTTCGTGAACGGGCCGCTCCCGAACAGCGACGTGTTGAAGCCGCCGCCGCAACCGACGGCCTCGACCGTGACGACCGCGCCCGACGGCACGTCGCCGGCCAGCGCGCTGCTCCCGTGCACCAGGAACGATCCGGTGCCCGCGCCGCTGAAGGCGAGCCCGCTCGACTCGACCGCGACCGGATTGCCCGTGACCGAGCCGCCGCCCTGCTCGAAGACCGTGCCGCCCGAGACCTGCACCCGGCCCGCGCCGGAGGCGGACACGCTGCCCGCCAGGTTCGCGATCCGCGTCGCGCCAGCGCCCATCAACACGTCGCTGGCCGTGATCGATCCGGTGTTGGTCAGCACCGACCCACCCAGGTCGTAGCTCAGGGGCTGCGACACGGCCAAGGTGCCGTGGTTGAGGACCGAGGCCCGCAAGTAGCGCGGCCCGCCGGCGCCGGCGAGCGAGGAGATCGTGCCGTCGTTGGTGACCGTGCCGCTCGTCTGGAACAGGGCGTAGTTGCCGCCGCACCCGCTCGAGGTGAGCGAGATCGACCCGGCGTTCGTGAACGAGCCGGCCCCCGTCAGCGCGGTGTTGAAGCCGCCACCGCAGCCGAGCGCCTCGATGGTGACCTGGTCGCCGGCCGGCACGTCGCCGGAGAGCGAGGCGGAGTTGTGCACCACGAACGAGCCGTTCCCGGGCCCGCTGAACTGCAGCGCGGCGCCGTCGATCAGCACCGGCTGGCTGCCGCTCGTCGTGCCCGCCCCCTGCTCGAACGTGCTGCCCGGCGTGCTCACCAGCTGGCCCGTCCCGACGGAGGTGACCGAGCCGCCGGCCAGGTTGCGCAGCCGCGAGGCGCTCAGCTGGAGCTGGGCGCCGGCCAGCAGGTCGATCGTCCCCTGGTTGGTGAGCGTCGTCGAACCCTGGTCGTAGTGCGTCAGCGTGTCGGTGGCGATGGTGCCGGTGTTGATCACGTCGGCCCGCAGGTAGCGGAGGCCGCCGGCCCCGGCCGCGGACGTGAACGTGCCGCTGTTGGTGAACGGCGCGTTGGCTGAGAGGAGGGCGTAGTTGCCGCCGCAGCCGGTGGAGGTCAACGTGATCGTGCCGGCGTTGGTGAACGCGCCGCTCACGTGCGCCTCGGTGTTGAACCCGCCGCCGCAGCCCGCGGCCTCGACGTCGATCGACCGGCTCGCGGCGAGGGTTCCGGTGAGGGTGGCGGAGTTGTGGACCGTGAAGTGCGCCGCCGTCCCCGAGCCCGACAGGTTCAGGGTCGCGCCGTCGATGACGACGGGGTTCGGGCCGCCCGTGGCGCCGCCGCCCTCGTTGAACGTGGCGCCGCTGACGGTCAGCCGCCCCGCGCCCGAGCTGATCATGCTCCCGCTCGTGTTGGTCACGATCGTGGTGCCCTGTGCCCGCCAGTCACCGGTGACGTTGACCGTGCCCTGGTTCGTGAGCGTCCCGCCGGAATCCTCGAGCGTGGGGTTGGCGCCCAGCGTCAGCGTGCCGTGGTTGAGCACGCTGGCCCGCAGGTAGCGGATGCCGCCGGCACCCGCGCTGGTGGACAGCGCGCCGTCCACCGTGACGAGGCCGCCAGCTTGGAGCAGCGCGTAGTTGCCGCCGCAGCCGGTGCTGGACTCGTCGAGGTGGCCGCGCGCGTTCACGTCGATCGTGGTGGACACGTGCAGCTCGGTGTTGAAGCCGCCGCCGCACCCCACGGCCTCGACGACCACCGTGGCCGTGCCGCCGCCGCTGGTGGCGCCGACGGCGAGCGAGTTGGCGCCGACGTTCTGGTGCACGGTGACCGTGTACGTCCCGGCCACGGTCACGCAGACGTCGTCGCCGGACGCCGGCGCACCGGCTGGGCTCCACTTCGTGCCGTCGGACCAATCGCCGCTGGTGGCCGCGGCCCACGACTTCGTGCAGACCGGCCCGCCCGCCGCGGGGCGACCGAACCCGATGGCCAGCAGCGTCGCGGCGGCGGACGCGCCGAGCACGAGCGCGACGACCAGCACCGCACCGCGAGGAGCGCCGCGCCGCGGTCCCGCGGCCCGACCGGCGCCTGACCGCGCCCACCGCCGCCCCGGATGCCGTGGTCCCAGACCCACCGTCTCCCCGAACTTTCGCCCGGCGCCCACTCAGGGAATCGCCGTCGGAACCGTACTCGTGGGCCCCTGCGGACGCTGGGTCGGGTCAGCGGTGGCGCAGCAGGTGCAAGGTCTGGAGCTCGGCGAAGCCCCGGATCTCTGTCGGCGGCAGCGCCTCGACCTGCCACGGGTGCGAGCGCCCGTCCAGGACCTGTGCCACGACGTCGGTGATCACCATCGTGCTCGGCTCGGCGACGTGCACCGTGCGGGACGCGAGGTTGACCACCGACCCGAAGTAGTCGCCGTCACGGGCGGTGACGGGTCCGCAGGCGACGCCACCGCGTGCCGACGGCAGGATCGGGTGCACCTCGACGAGGGCGCACAGCTCGAGCCCGATGTGGCAGGCCGCATAGGGATCGGGCGCCGCGAACATCGCCTCGTCCCCGATGAGCTTGACCACGCGCCCGCCGTGACGGCAGGCCGCGTCGAACGCCGCCGTCTCGAACTCGACGAGCGCGCGCCCGAGCTCGGCCGGCGACAGCTCCTGGGCCCAGGCGGTCGAGCCGACGAGGTCGACGAACCCGACCGCGGCGTGGACGCTCTCGTAGTCGTCGTCGATCTGCTCGAGGGACGACCGGCGGATGGCCAGCAACGTGTGCTGCATGAGCAGGGTGCGAAACACGTCCGGCACGACCTGGAGGGCCTCGATGGCGTCCTCGCTGGCTTTGGCCCGCTCGACCTCGCTCGCGTTCTCGCTCGCGAGGCGCGGGCCGGCCTCGTGGTTGAACAGCTGGACGGCGGCCTCGGCGAGGCGCGCCGCCGCGCTCCCGATCACGCGGGAGTACTGCAGCGTCGCCGCGTCCCCGAACACGGCGGCACCCAGCTCGAAGGCGGCCAGGGTCTCGAGGTCGCCGGTGGTCAGGGGCGTGGGGTCGTCGCCGTCGAGCGGCAAGCCGATCGCGAGCCGCACCCGCCGAAGGCGGTCGACGTCCATGCGCAGCAGCTCGGCGGCAGCCTCGACGGTGATCCGCTCGAGGTCGGGGAACATCACAAGATCGGCGGCCAGCGCCGTCAACCGGTCCGAGCGGGCCGCCGCCACCATCTGGTCGATCGTCGCCCCACGCGCGGCGAGGTGCTGCAGCAGCCCCAGCCGCTCCAGCGCGCCGGGCGCGCCCGGCTCGATCAGCCCCGCGGCCGCGAGCGCGTCGACATCGACGCCCCCGTCCCCTGCCTCAGCCCGGCCCATGCCCGCCATGATCGCCGCGAACAGGCCCGACGGGAAGGGCCAGAACCGTCGCGGGCGCGATCGCACCGCGCGCCCGGGCCGCCGCGATCGTGAGCGACTTCGCGGGCCAGGGGTCCGGGACCCCGCCTAACCTGCGCGGCCGTGGAGGGAATCGGGGCGGTCCTGCGCAAGCCGTTGGCCTGGTCCGCCGTGGTCCTCTGCGGGCTGCTCGGCATGGTGATGACGCTCAGCTACCTGGGCGGCTTCCTCGACCCGGTCGGCCACCTCAAGGGCGTGCGCATCGGGGTGATCGACGAGGACCACCCGGTCGACGTCGCCGGCCAGCACATCGACGCCGGCCGCCAGATCACCCGCCAGCTGCTCGGGAGCGTCCACCGCGAGGTGACGTGGGTCGTGTATCAGAGCCGCGCCGCCGCCCTGCGCGACCTGCGCGATGACCACCTGATCGGTGCGATCGCGGTGCCCGCCGGCATGTCCCGCGCCATCGGCCGGCTGGGCACGACGGGCGGCACCGCGCCCCCGGCCGCGCTCGACCTGCTGGCCAACGACGGCGCCGGCCTGTTCCAGACCCAGCTGTTCGCCACCGTGACCGAGCAGGTGGTCCGCGAGGTCGCGACCACGGTGAACCGCGAGCTGGTGGGCGTGCTGGAGTCGTTCCACCTCAAGATCTCGCCCCCCGGCGCGGCGGCCATCGGCAACCCGGTGGTCGCGCACCGCGTGGCGGTCGTCGCCATCACCGGGAAGACGGGCCGGGGGCTCGCGCCCTTCTACACCGCGGTCATGGCCACGCTCACCGGGTTCCTCTCGGCCAGCCTGGCGAGCATCGCGGTCGACCTGCTGCGGGGCACCGAGCACCTCGAGCTGCTCGGCCAGGACATCCACCTCGAGTCGGGGATCGAGCGGCCGCTCGTGACCTGGGCGGCCAAGGCGGTGATCGCGGTCTCCGGCGCGTCGCTCGGTGGCGTCGCGATCGCGATCACTGCGGTCGGCATCCTCGGCATGCGCTCGTCCGGCGGGTGGAAGGTCGGCCTGCTGGCCGCGCTCGGCGCCAGCACGATCGCGCTCGTCACGCTCGTGTTCCTCACGCTGTTCGGCATCGGCGGCGAGCTGCTGGGCGTGATGTTCACGACGATCTTCGGCGTGCCGTCGTCGCTCGGCGTGTATCCGGTCGAGGCCCTTCCGGGCTTCTTCCGCTTCGTCTCGAGCTGGCACCCGATGCACTACCTGACCGACGGCATGCGCGCGATCGCGTTCTACGACGGCCGTTCGGCGGCCGGCCTCGGTCGAGCGGTCGCGGTGCTCGTGGCCTGGTTCGTCGGTGCGTTGGTCGTGGGAGCGGCGTCCGCCTGGGCCATCGGCCGACGGCCCTCGCTGCGCGCGGGCGCCACGACGCGCGCTCGGGCCCCGCGGCCGAGCGGGATCACCTGACCGACCCTCGAAGTGGGTGGCAACGGCGTCGTCGGAGCGACGCGATCCCCACCCAGTTCGGGTGCGTCAGACGAGGCGCTCGCAGACGGCGTCGAGCTGGGCCGCCGAATCGACGATCTGCTTGGCCGCGGTCGCCTTCAGCTCACGCACGTTCTCGGGTCGCACGTCGTCGAGGTCGTCGTTGCCGCGGTGCAGCGGGACCTGGAACCGGAAGTAGCGCTCGGGACCCAGCAGCTGGCGCAGCTGGAGGTCGACCCCCTCGCTCGCCCCGTCGATCACGATGTTCAGGATCGGCCGAGCCCACTGCGCCGCCCCCCAGTCCCGCACGTGGTCGTACTCGAAGGAGCGAGTCATCGATCCGGCGCCGATCGAGACGATCAGCAGGTCGTCCTCGGGATGGTGGGACTCGACCTCGGCGAACGCGCACATCGCCGGGCTGTTGGCGAACACGGCCCCGTCGATGAAGACGCTGGTGCGGCCGTCGAAGTCGGTGACCAGCGCGGGCTCGAAGAACGTCGGGGCCGCGGTCGTGGCCCGGGCCGCCACGCGCAGCGGGAAGTCCATGTTGGGGTTGGCGCGGGCCGTGCGGGTGCTGAAGATGAACGTCTCGCGCCGGGTGAGCTCGTAGGCCGTGACCAGCACGTCGGTCACGGTCTCGCTCAGCCGGGCGTCACCGAACGTGGTCTCGAGCACCTCCTCGAGACCATGCGCGGGGTACTTCTCGTGGAGCAGCGCGCCCATGCTGCGCAGGGTGTCGCGGCGCGAGCGGGCGAAGATCTTGCTGCCGAGCTCCTCGTAGAGGCGCACGGCGTCGTCGGCGGCGAACGCCGGCTTGCCGTCCGGGCCCGCGAGCCCGGTGCCGAGGGCGATGATGCCGCCGGTGGACGTGCCGGCCACCAGGTCGAACAGCTCGGCCGTGCGCTTGCCGGTGCGCTTCTCGATGTCGGCCAGGATCATCGCCGGGATGATCCCGCGGATGCCGCCGCCGTCGATGGACAGCACCTTGCGCACGCGCCGGCTCGGCGGAGCGTCGGCGCCGCCACCGGGCGCCACCACCGCCTCGACCACGTCCGCGGCGGCCGCGGCGGCCTCGTGCCGCCGGTGGAACCACCCTCGGTGACCGGACGCCGTCTCCGACTCGGTCACCCGACCCACCCCGCCGCCGGTGACTCGATGGGCTCCCCCTGCATCGGTGCGACCTCCCGCTCGACTGGCGAAACCCTACAAGCCAAGGTTGCGGCCACAATTGCGGAACGGGCAAAGATCGAGAGGGCGACGGGCGCGTGCACGAGACCAGTTCGAGGAGGCGGCGGCTCGGTCCCGACCGGACCCTGGCCGTGCTCGCCCGGGTGGCCCGGCTGTTGACGGCCCCGTTCATCCGCTACGAGATCCGCGGTGGCGCCTGCGCCAAGGACCTGAAGGTCGGCGTCATCGCCTGCAACCACCGCAGCCTGTTCGACGTGGTCGCGGGCCTGATCACGCTGCACCACTTCCGGAAGTACCCGCGCCTGCTCATCGCCCGGAAGTACGTGGACGGTCGTTGGACGGCGCCGTTCGCGCGGGCCATCGGCTCGATCCCCGTCGACCGCGGCCAGGGCCGGGGCGGCGCGCTCGAGCCGGCGTTGGCGACGCTCGCCGCCGGCGCACCGGTGCTGATCATGCCGGAAGGTCGGCTGCACTGGGACCCCGAGCAGCCGCTCAGCACCGGACGGGCCTACACCGGCGTGGCCCGCCTCGCAGTCGCCGCGGGGACCGTGGTCGTGCCGGCGGCCCTGGTCGGCACCGAGAAGGTGTGGCCCTCGAACCGCTGGCTGCCCCGGCTCAACCCGTTCCGCCGCAAGATCGTCGTGGTCAACGTGGCCGACGAGGTGCTGGTGCTGGCCGGAGACGATCACGAGGCGAACACCGAGCAGGTCATGGCCGAGATCCGCCGCCTCATGGCCGAGGCCAGCACCGGGCGCTGACCCTCGTCCGGCGCGAAAGCCCAGGTAAAGGTGGGTGTGGGCTCTCGGCAAGTTCACAGGTTGCTCAGCGGGAGTTCCAGGGTCTGAGCCCGACGATGGCCTCCAGGGCGAGGAGCCGTCCTCCTCGTCCGGGTCGCCAACCGCCTGCGCCCCACTCGACGCCGACTCCGAGGAGCACCCGCATGCCCACCCCCAGCGACCCGCACCGCGACGCCGCACACCCTGCCGCTCCTCCCGACGCGGTCGCCAGCCCGCAAGAGGTGCTCGAGACCGCGCTCTTCGAGGCCAAGCGGATCCTCGTGGGGCAGGACCAGATGCTCGAGCGCCTCTTCGTGTGCTGGCTCGGTCGCGGCCACTGCCTGCTCGAAGGCGCCCCCGGCCTCGCCAAGACGCTGGCCGCCGAGACGGTGGCCACGATCCTCGGTGGCTCGTTCGCCCGCATCCAGTTCACGCCCGACCTCGTGCCCTCCGACCTCGTGGGGACCCGCGTCTACCGGCCCTCCCGGGAGGCGTTCGACGTCGAGCTCGGGCCCGTGTTCGCCAACGTGGTCCTGGCCGACGAGATCAACCGGGCGCCGGCCAAGGTGCAGTCCGCGCTGCTGGAGGTCATGGCCGAGGGCCACGTCTCGATCGGCGGCGTCACCCACCCCGTGCCCGACCCGTTCATGGTGCTCGCGACGCAGAACCCGATCGAGAGCGAGGGCGTGTACCCGCTGCCCGAGGCGCAGCGCGACCGCTTCCTGATGAAGGTGCTCGTCGACTACCCGAACGCCCGTGAGGAGGCGGAGATCGCCCGCCGCATGGGCACCCACCGCCCCGTCGCCCGGCCCGTGCTGCACGAGCGCGACCTGCGCCGGCTGCAGGCCGCGGCCGACGACGTGTTCGTCCATGACGCGGTCCTCGACTACGCCGTGCGGCTCGTGCTCGCGACCCGCCAGCCGGCCGAGCACCAGCTGCCCGAGCTCGCCAACGTGGTGGCGCACGGCGCCAGCCCGCGGGCGACGCTCGGCCTCCTCGCCTCCAGCCGGGCGCTGGCCCTCATGCGCGGGCGCAGCTATGCGCTGCCGCAGGACGTCTACGACGTGTCCCGCGACGTCCTGCGCCACCGTGTGCTGCTGACCTACGACGCCATCGCCGACGGCGTGACGCCCGAGCAGGTCGTCGAGCGCGTGGTCACGACCGTGGCCGCGCCGCGCGTGGCCCCGAGCCAGGGCGGCCCCGGCCCCCACGATCAGGACGAGTGGGCCGCATGACCCGAGCCCAGGCCACCATCGCCGACAGCGAGCACGCGCTGCGCCAGCTCGAGATCGTCGTCAACCGCAAGCTGGACGGGTTGATCCACGGCGACCACGAAGGGCTGGTCCCGGGCGCGGGCACCGAGGGCGGCGACGGCCGGGTGTACCAACCGGGCGACGACGTCCGGCGGATCGACTGGAACCTCACCGCCCGGACCGGTGAGGTCCAGGTCCGCACGCCCATCGCCGACCGCGAGCTGGAGACCTGGTTCGTCGTCGACGGCAGCGCGAGCCTCGACTACGGCACCGCGGACCACGAGAAGCGCGACCTCGCGATCTCCGTGGTCGCGGCGTTCGGGTTCCTCGTCGCGCGCGCCGGCAACCGCATCGCCGCGCTCGTGTTCGACAGCGAGGGCACGCGGGTCGTGCCGCCACGCACCGGCCGCTCGGCGGTGCTGGGGCTCACGACCCGCCTGGTCCGCCGGCCGCGCTCGGAGGGCGGCGAGGCATCGCTGGCGGCCGCGCTGCGCCGGGTGCGGCTGCTCGCCACGCGCCGCGGCCTGGTCGTCGTCGTGTCGGACCTCCTCGACTCGTCGGACTGGCCGGCCGAGCTGCGCCTGCTCTCGGCCCGCCACGAGGTCGTCGTCGCCCACCTCTCCGATCCCCGCGAGGACGAGCTGCCGCCGGTCGGGATGCTGACCCTCGTCGATCCCGAGACCGGCCAGCGGCTCGAGGTGCAGACGTCGAGCCGCCGCTTCCGCGAGCGCTACGCCGCCGCGGCGCAGGAACGGCGCGAGCTGACCCGCCAGCGCATCCGCACCAGCCGTTGCCGCCACCTCGAGGTCTCCACCGACCGCGACTGGCTCAAGGACGTCGTGCACTACGTGGCCGCGAGGAGACGTCGCCGATGAGCGGCATCTTCTCGTTGAGCATGCCGTCGGGGTTCATGCACCCGGGGCGGCTGTGGCTGCTCGTGGGGCTCGTCGCGCTCGCGGCCGGCTACGTGGCCGTCCACCAGCAGCGGCGGCGCGCTCTCGCCCGCTACACCAACCCGCGCCTGGCTCACCTCGTGGCGCCCACCCGGTCGGGTTGGCAGCGCCACCTGGCGCCCGTGTTCAGCCTGGCCGCCCTCGGCGTGCTGTTCGTCGGCCTCGCGCAGCCGACGCGGACCGAGCGGATCCCCCGCAAAGAGGGCGTGGTGGTGCTGGCCATCGACGTCTCGGCGTCCATGACCGCGACCGACATCGCGCCGAGCCGGATCGAGGCCGCGATCACCGGCGCGACCAAGTTCGTCAAGGGCATCCCGACCGGGATCCACGTCGGGCTCGTGGCCTTCGACGGCACGTCCCGCCTCCTCGTGGCCCCGACGCTCGACCACAGCGCGGTGATCAGCGCCGCGCAGACCCTCAGGCCCGGCCCGGCGACCGCCGCCGGTGAGGGCATCTACACCTCGCTCGACGCCATCCGAGCCACGCTGAGCACCGACCTCAAGGCCGCGGCCAAGGCCGGCGGTCATCCCGCCGCCATCGTGCTGCTCTCCGACGGCACCACCACCGTGGGCCGCCCGACGGTCCAGGCGGCGCGGGACGCGGCCGCGGCCGGCGTCCCGATCTCGACGATCGCCTACGGCACCCCCAACGGCACCGTGAGCGTCGACGGCCAGGTGGTCGACGTTCCGGCCGACACGGCCACGATGTCCGAGGTCGCCAGGATCACCGGCGGCAAGTACTTCGAGGCCACCAGCGCGGGCCAGCTGTCGAGCGTCTACGCCAACATCCAGACCACCATCGGCTACACGACCCAGCCGCGCGAGGTCACTCGCGGGCTGCTCGGCGTGGCCCTGATCCTGCTCGTGGGCGGCAGCGCGGTGGGCGTCTTCTCGACCGCCCGCGCGGTGTGACCCGGTGAGGACCCGACCATGACCCTGCTCGCCCCCAGCCGCCTGTGGCTCCTGGCCGCGTGCCTCGCCCTCGTCGTCGCCTACGTCGCGCTGCAGCGCCGCCGGCGCCACCACGCGGTGCGCCACCCGGACCTCGCGCTGGTCGCCGCCGCCGCGCCCAAGCGGGCCGGCTGGCGCCGCCACCTCAGCGCCGCCACCCTGCTGCTCGCGATCGTGGCCCTCGTCGTCGGTCTGGCCCGGCCCGCGAGCACGGTCGAGGTCCCCCGCAAGGAGGCGGTGGTCGTGCTGGCCCTCGACATCTCCAAGTCGATGACCTCGACCGACGTCGCGCCGAGCCGGCTGCAGGCCGCAGTCGCCGCTGCCAAGAAGTTCATCCGCGACTCGCCCGCGGGCTACCGCATCGGGCTGGTCACGTTCGACTACCGCAGCCACATCCGGGCCACGCCCACCACCAACAAGGACAAGGTGCTGCAGGCCCTCGACGGGCTGCAGACCGACAAGGGCACGAGCGCGGGCGAGGGCCTGTTCACCGCGCTCGACGTCCTCCAGTCCGACAAGACCGCCACCAACGCCAGCCCGGCGGGCGCCAAGCCGTACCGGGCGATCGTGCAGCTGGCCGACGGCGGCAACAACGTCGGCCGATCGCTCGACAGCGCCGCCCAAGCCGCGGCCAAGCAGAAGATCCCGGTGTTCACCATCGCCTACGGCTCGACCACCGGCACGATCAACGTCGACGGCAAGAACGTCGAGGCGCCGGCCGATCCCGCCGGCATGGCCCGGGTCTCGACCATCTCCGGTGGGCAGGCCTATACGGCCACCACCGCCGCCCAGCTGTCCAACGTCTACGACCGGATCGGCACGACCATCGGCCACACGGTCGATCAGCAGGAGCTCACGCTGGCCTTGGCGGTGGCGGCGGCGATCTGCCTCACGATCGCCCTCGGCACCTCGATGCTCTGGTCGCCCCGCCTCGTCTGACGGTCAGGGGCCGGCAGGCCGGCACCGGATCCCACGAACCCGGCTGGGGTCGCGCCCTCTGGACGGCGCGACCCCAACCCGGTTCGGCGGGGCTCAGTTGTTGTTGTTGTGCGGATCCTGGAGGTCGAGGCGGTAGATGCCCCGGCCGTGGGTGGCGGCGTAGAGCACCCGGCCGCCGCGCGGGATGACCAGGTCGTAGACCGCCACGGGCGGGAGCCCGCCGTTGACGCGGTGCCAGCGACGCGACTCCGACGCCCGGCGCAGCACGCCGAAGTCCGTCGAGACGTACAGGTCGCCGGTGGCCTGATCGAAGACCACGTCGGTCACCGGTTGGTCGCCGATGTTGGCCGACATGTTGGTGAAGGTGGCCTTCTTCGTGCCCGGGTCGTAGCGCACGTCGAAGACGTGCCCCGGCGTCGACGGCGTGTAGGCGTCGTAGCCCGAGTACGAGACCCAGGCGTGGTTCGGGTTGGTCGGGTCGACGGTGATGCCCGAGATGAAGCGGCCGGGCGTGCTGGCGGTGTCGACGCGGTGGAACGTCACCTTCGTGGGATCGGCGGCGTCGGCGTTGGCCGACACGAACAGCCGGCCCGTGCGGGTCGCGGCCCACAGCGTCGAGTGGTCGCTCGGAGCCCGGGCCAGCTGCACGACGTACTGGCCGGCGCGATCGCCGAACGATGGGTCGGTCAGGTCCGCGCCGAGGGCGACCCAGTCACCGCAGACGATCGTGTGATCGCCCGACGGCAGGTTGCCGAGCGGGTTCCGGTCGTAGCAATGGGCGTCGAGCTGCGCCTGGTTCCCGCCGTTGTCCTTCGTCCGCCAGACGTGCTGCATCCCGGCGAACATGGTGCCGCTGATCCTCGGGTCGGCGATCAGCGGTGAGTAGAAGGCGGACGCCTCGTTCGAGAAGTCCATCGGCTGCGTGTTGTAGTCCCAGGTGTTCGGGTCCGAGCCGTGGAAGTTCACGTCGCCGGTGGTGCCCGTGTAGGTGTGCTGGCGTACTCCGGTCGTCACATCGATAGCCGAGGGCCCGCCGTCACCGCCGATCGACTCCATCCACGTCGGCGAGCCGCTGTAGGCCCAAGTGCCGTTGTCCTGCGTGCCGCCGATCACGTCGGTCAGCGGGTGCTGCGGGTTGGCCGTGACGCCCTGGAACTGCAGCGTGCGCAGGCCGTCGTTGAGCTGCGCGATGTGCGTGGGGATCGCCGCCAGGAAGCGCCGGCAGTCCTGGAGGTCGGCGGGGGCGAGGCCCCGGGAGCTGCACACCGAGGAGTGGTCGACGAACGTGTCGCCGATCCGCGTGACGCCACCGTCGGAGCCGATGAAGGCCCGCACGGGCGCCGTCGGCGTGAACACGATCGCGTGGATGTCCGGGTGCAGCCCGTTCGGCTTCGGGGTGCCGACGTCCTGCGTCATGTCGGTGAAGCTCACCCCGGCGTTCGTCGAGCGCACCACGGCCCGGCCGTTCGACCGCGGGGTGCCACCCTCGGCCCCCGGGATCTCGCCGTAGGCCATCTGGCCACCGAGCCACACGATGTCGGGGTTGGTCGGATCGACCGAGACCGGGTCGTCGTAGCCGCACTGGCCCTCGCAGTAGTTGTACGAGGTGTAGCCGGGCGTGCCGTTGGTTGGGTTCGACAGCTGGTGCCAGGCCGCGGTGTTGGCCCCGGCCGCCACGAGCGCGGCCGCCGGCTGATCGGCATGGTCGTTGCGGTAGAGGATGCTGATCGCGTCGTCATCGGACGAGTCGCCCACGTACATGCGGGTGTGGCCCTTCGACCGGGTGATCGCGAACGCCGTCCGGTCGCCGAACGTGTCGCTGGGGTTGCGGGTGACGAAGACCTGGTGGAACGCGCTGTTGCCGTCGAGCGCCGGCGAGCGCCGCCAGATGCCGTAGCCGAACATGCTGAGGTACACGGTCGCCGGCTGGGCCGGGTCGAGGGCGATCTGGTGGACGCCACCCTGGAAGAAGTCCGCACCCGTCGCCGGCGGGTTGGGGCTCCCCGGCCGCGAGAAGACGAGCTTGAAGGACTGGCCGCCGTCGGTCGACTCGTAGAGGCCGAGCGTCGGCGCCCCCGGCGGCGTGCGCCGCCCGCCATAGGTGGACGCCATGCCGTGCCGGGCCAGGTCGGTGCCGATGTAGATGTGGCGGGCGTTGGTCGGGTCGACGGCGATGGACCCGATCGAGCGGTCGTGCGAGACGGGGTACGCGCCCTCGACCCAGCTCCAATGCTGGCCGCCGTCGGTGGACCGGTAGAGCCCCACGCCCGCCTCGCTGTCGGTCGACCCGTTGGGCTCGCCGGTCCCGACGTAGAGCGTGTTGCCCGAGGGATCGGTCGGGTCGACCACGATCGACCCGACGGCTCGCGAGGCGATGCCGGACGAGCTGCCCACCCACGTCGGATGCGCCGCGGTGCCGTCCTCGGTCCGCCACACGCCACCACCGGCGGCGGCCACCCACACGCGGCAGCGGCCGTTCTGGCCGCAGGTCGGGTCGACGGCGAGAGCGGTGACGCGCCCTGAGTCCATCGACGGCGCGCCGGTGTAGGTCACCGCGCCCGGCACGCTCGGCGTGTACGGGCCGAGCTCCTTCCAGAGCGTGTGCACCGAGCCCCGGCGAGCCCCGTTCGGGCCGCTCTGGCCGTTGAAGTCGGACGCGTTGAGGTGGTCAGGGGCGCCGTTGTACGCCGCGCTCGCCGCGAGGGCCCGGCTCGTCTCCACGTAAGGCTTCGGGTAGGCGCGATCAGCCGTCTGCTCCGCGGCCGCGGCGGCGACGTGGCCGCCGGGCGTCGAGCGTTCGTGCACGGGCTCCTTCGGCTCGCGCTTGCCGGCCGCCTGCTCCCGTTGACGCTCCTGGTCCACGGCACTCGCGGCCGACGACGCAGCCTTGGCGACGGGGGCGGCGGTCTTGGTGCTGCCGCCTCCGCTCGTCGAGATGGCGATCGCCGCCGCAATGGCCGCCACCGCGATTCCGATCACCAGGAACCGTGTCTTCATCGTGCTACCCCCCGTTCGAGGCGGCCCGCGTGGCCGCTCGCTCCGCTGCAGGTGCACGCCCCTGCCAGGACGTCACCGGGTCGACGAATCGCTCGGCGCGGAGCATAGGACTCAAGCGACATGTCGCGTCGAGTCGCCCGAACGTGCACGAATCGCCAGCGACGGGCGTCGCCCTGCGCTCAGCCCCGGCGCCGACCCCGTTGCCGGCATCCAGGCCGCGCGCCCGCGGTCAGTCGAACACGACGGTGCGGCCCGCGTACGAGATGACGCGGTGCTCGAGGTGGGCCCGCACCGCCGTCGCCAGCACGGTCGCCTCGAGGTCGCGGCCCCGCCGGGCCATGCTCACCGGCCCGTCGCCGCGGGTCAGGCGGGCGACGTCCTGGGCGATGATCGGCCCCTCGTCGAGGTCGGCGGTGACGTAGTGCGCGGTAGCGCCGATCAGCTTGACGCCCCGCTCCCACGCCTGCCGGTACGCGTCCGCGCCGCGGAACGCGGGCAGGAACGAGTGGTGGATGTTGATGGTCCGGGCGCCGAACTCCTCGCAGTACGCCGGCGAGAGCACCCGCATGTAGCGGGCCAGCACCACGAGGTCCGGGCTCAGCGCGCGCAGGTCCGCGAGCACCGCCGCCTCCTGCTCGGCCCGCCCCTCGACGCGGGCCGCATCGATCGGGCGGTGTCGGTAGGGCACCTCGAAGTGAGCGGCGGTGGGCGCGAGGTCGCCGACGTCGCTCACGACCAGCTCGACGGTGCCCGGAAGGTCGCCCAAGGCGCAGCGGCCCAGCAGGTCCGAGAGGCAGTGCCCGGTCCGGGACACGAGAACCGCCAAGCGCGCGGTGGCGTGCGGCGCGTCGAGCGCCCAGGTCATGGTCCACCGGTCGGCCACGGCTGCGAACGAGCAGCGCAGCTGGGCGGCCGGCTGCGGGTGCGAGAGCTCGACGCGCTGCAGGAACAGGCCGTTGGCGGTGTCGCTCGTCTGGCTGGCGTCGACGATGTTGCCGCCGACGCCGGCGACCCACGTGGCGACCGCCAGCACGATCCCCGAGTCGTCAGGGCACACCAGCCTCAGCACGCTGCGCTCCACCGGGTTGCCCTAGCCCTCGTCGAGCTCGCCGCGACCGGGCGGCCCGGGCTCGCGCTCATCGGGGCCGGCGAACGCCTCCGGCGGTGGGCAAGAGCAGAAGACGTTGCGGTCGCCATACGTGCCGTCGATCCGACCCACCGGCGGCCAGTACTTGTCGGCGCGCAGCGCGGCCACGGGGTAGGCGGCCCGGTCACGGGAGTAGGGATGGGTCCAGTTCTCCACGGCGACGTCCTCGGCGGTGTGCGGCGCGTTGCGCAGCGGGTTGTCGTCGACCGGCCAGTCGCCTGCGCTGACGCGATCGATCTCGGCCTTGATCGCGACCATGGCGTCGCAGAAGCGGTCGACCTCGGCCAGGCTCTCGGACTCGGTCGCCTCGATCATCAGCGTCCCCGGCACCGGGAACGACACCGTCGGTGCGTGGAAGCCGTAGTCGATCAGCCGCTTGGCCACGTCGTCCACGGTGACGCCGCAGTCTCGGTAGACCGGCCGCAGGTCGATCAAGCACTCGTGGGCCACCATGCCGTTCTGGCCCGTGTAGAGCACCGGGAAGGACGGCGACAGTCGGGCCGCCATGTAGTTGGCCGTGAGGATCGCGACCTGCGTGGCCAGCAGCAGGCCCTCGGATCCCATCATCGTGAGGTAGGCCCACGAGATCGGGAAGAGGCCGGCCGATCCCCAGGGCGCGGCGCTCACGGGCCCGGGGCCGCCGGCGGGCCCGGCCTCGGGCACCACCGGGTGGTTCGGGAGGTACGGCGCGAGGTGCTGGCGCACCGCGATCGGCCCGAGCCCGGGACCGCCTCCACCGTGCGGGTGACCGAACGTCTTGTGGACGTTGACGTGGCTGACGTCGCCACCGAGGTGGCCGAGCCTGGCGACGCCGACGAGTGCGTTGAGGTTGGCGCCGTCGAGGTACACCTGGCCGCCGACGTCGTGCACCAGCGCGCAGATCTCGCGGATGGCGGCCTCGAACACCCCGTGGGTCGACGGATAGGTGACCATCAGGCAGCTCAGCTCGTCGGCATGCCGGGCGACCTTCTCGCGCAGGTCGTCGAGGTCGACGTCACCGTGCTCGTCGCACCCGACCACCACGATCTGCATGCCGGCCATCGCCGCGCTTGCGGCGTTGGTGCCGTGCGACGACGCGGGCACGAGGCACACCCGGCGAGCGACGTCGCCCACCGCCGCCTGGTAGGCGCGGATGGCGAGGAGCCCCGCGTACTCACCTTGCGCGCCCGAGTTGGGCTGCAGCGACACCGCGTCGTAGCCGGTGATCTCGGCGAGCATGACCTCGAGCTCGCGGATCAGCTGGTGGTACCCGGCCGCGTGCTCGAGCGGCGCGAACGGGTGGATGTCGGCGAACCTCGACCAGGTGACCGGCACCATCGCCGTGGTGGCCGTGAGCTTCATGGTGCACGAGCCCAACGGGATCATGCAGCGGTCGAGCGCGACGTCGCGGTCCGCGAGGCGCCGGATGTAGCGCAGCAGCTCGGTCTCGGAACGGTGGGACGTGAACACGGGGTGCTGGAGGTACGCCGAGGTGCGCCGCAGCTCGGGCGGGAGCGCGTCGGCGACGCCGGGGTCGAGGTCCTCGACCGACACGGCCGTGCCGAGGCCGAAGGCATCCCAGAGCTGCTCGACGATCGCCGCCGTCGTCGTCTCGTCCAGGCTGATGCCGAGCGTGTCGTCGTCGACGAGGCGCACGAGGATGCGGTGTCGCTCGCGGGCGCGGGTCGCGATCTCCTGGGCTCGACCGGGCACGCGCACGGTGAGCGTGTCGAAGAACGCGTCGCCGACCACGTCGAGCCCGGCACGCCGAAGGCCCGCGGCCAGGACGGCGGTGAACCGGTGCACACGCGTCGCGATGCGGCGCAGCCCGTCGGGTCCGTGGTACGCCGCGTAGAAGCCGGACGTCACCGCGAGCAGCACGGAGGCGGTGCAGATGTTGGACGTCGCCTGGTGGCGGCGGATGTGCTGCTCGCGCGTCTGCAGCGCCAGCCGGTAGGCCCGACGCCCCTGCGCGTCGACCGAGACCCCGACGAGTCGCCCGGGGACCGCCCGCGTGAACCGGCGGAGCGTCGCCAGGTACCCGGCGTGGGGACCGCCGTAGCCGAACGGGGCGCCGAAGCGCTGGGACGAGCCCACGACGATGTCCGCGCCCATCTCGCCCGGCGGCCGGACCAGGCACAGCGCAAGGAGATCCGCGGACACCGCGACGAGCGCGCCGTGCCGGTGGGCATGGTCGATGGCCGGCGCGAGGTCGCGCAGCACCCCGGACGACCCGGGCTGCTGGTAGAGCACGCCGAACGTGCCGGGACCCACTGCGTCCGCGTCGTCGACCATCGCGACCACCACCTCGAGCCCGAGCGCCACCGCGCGCGTCTCGACCACGGCGATCGTCTGGGGGTGGCAGTCGGCGTCCATGACGAACCGGGTGCCGCCATCGGGGTTGAGGCGGCGGCACATCGCCATGGCCTCGGCCGCGGCGGTGGCCTCGTCGAGCAACGAGGCGTTGGCGACGTCCATCGCCGTGAGGTCGCAGACCATCGTCTGGAAGTTGAGGAGCGCCTCGAGTCGACCTTGCGAGATCTCGGGCTGGTAGGGCGTGTAGGCCGTGTACCACCGGGGGGCCTCGATCACGTTGCGCACGATGACCTGGGGCGTGTGCGAGCCGTAGTAGCCCATCCCGATCACCGAGGTGTATGGCTCGTTGGCCGCGGCGAGGTCGAGCAGGCGCTGCAGGGTGCGGGCCTCGCTGATCGGCGGGCCAAGTGCCAGCGGCCGGCGCAGGCGGATCGACTCGGGCACGGCCGCGTCGATCAGCTCCTCGAGGGAGGCCAGGCCGAGCGTCGCGAGCATGCGGGCCCGATCCGCAGCCGACGGCCCGATGTGGCGGGTGACGTACTCGCCGTCGGCCGCCAGGTCGGCGAGCGCGGCGAACGCCTCCGGAGCGGACGGTCGCGCCGGCGGGCCTTCGCGGCTCGCCCGCCAGAACCGTGGCCTGCGGTGCGCCCGCCCGCGCTTCGCGCCGAGCTTCATGCCCGCCGCCCGGGGTGGTGCCGCGGTCGCGGCCCGGCGACTATGCCGGTGGCGGTGCGCCGGCGCTGGCGAGAGGCCGGGACCCGAGCGCGTGCACCAGCAGGCTGAGCGAGGCGGCGAGCACGACCGCGCCCAGGACGAAGCAGACGCGCGCCGCGAGCGCCGCCCGCTCGCCCAGGATGCTGAAGCCATAGGACGTGAGCAGCAGGCCGCGCGTGGTCTCGCCCTCGAAGAGCAGCGTGCCCTTGCGGCGCAGCGCCGCGGCCTGGCCGGCGAGCTGCGGGGCCGCGGGGTCGCCCGCCGCCCGGGCCCCATCCGCTCGAGCACCCAGCGCCAGCGCCGCGACCTGGGTCTGGGCGTAGGTCTGGCCCGCGTTGATCTGGCCGACGTGATGGCCGATGTACCGGTTCGCATAGCACTCGGCCTGCTTGCCGGTGACGAGCGGCCGGCCCGCGTTGGTGATCAGGCATGCGGCGCGCCGCTCGTCGGGGGCCAGCTGCGCGACCGGCGTGAAGGTGATCCGCTGCTGCGCGAGCTGGTCCTGCACGTAGTGCTTGGTGAACACGGCCTCGTGCCGGAGCACCAGGCCCAGCGACACCACGAGCACGGCGAGGACCAGACCGGCGACAGCGAACGTCAGGTCGAGCGTTCTGCGCTTCATCGTCCTCACCTCCGGTCGTTCCCGACGCCCGCCTACGATCGGCGCTGGCCAGGCGCGGGCCGCTATGTACCGCGGTTGCCGCGCTCGGAAACGACGGGTCGCCGCCCGCCCGCGAGCCGTGCGCGGCGAGCAGGCCTCGACTGGCGCCCGGCTCAGCCATGTTCGGTCGAGATGCTCGGCGCGACGGGCAGCGCGGTCACGATCGGCACGGCCGGCACGGCCGGCACGGCCGGCACGACGAGGTCCCCTGCGTCGAGGTCCGGGTGCAGGAAGCGGGCGAGCGCGACCGCCGCGAGCCCCCCGGCGAGCTCGGCCGCCACGTACGGCGCCACCGACGACGGCCGCACCCCGGCGAACGTGTCGCTCAGCGCGCACGCGAGGACCACCGCCGGGTTGGCGTAGCAGGCCGAGGAGGTGAAGAAGTGGGCCGCGGCGAGGTAGCCCCCGACCGCGAACGGCACGAGCGTGGTGCGACCCGAGCGGATCACGCCGAGGATCACGAACAGCAGCCCGAAGGTGGCGACGGCCTCGCCCAGCCAGAGCGCGCCCGACGACCGGGCCTGGGTGGCCATGGTCACCGCCGGCAGACCGAACATGAGGTTGGCGATCACGGCACCGACGGCACCGCCCACGACCTGCGCGGCCACGTACACGCCGGCATCACGCCCGCTGATCCCGCCCAAGATGCGATCCGCGAGCGTCACCACCGGGTTGAGGTGGGCGCCCGAGACCGGACCGAACGCCAGGATGAGCGCCATCAGCCCGGCGCCGGTGGCCATCGAGAACTCGAGCAGCTGCAGGCCCACGTCGTGGGGTGACAGCCGGGCCGCGAAGGTGCCCGAACCGACGACGATGGCGACCAGCAGCGCGGTCCCCACGGCCTCCGACGTGGCGCGGCGGGCCAGCTGGAGATCCACCGTCACGCCCGGTTGGCCGCGGAGGGACCGACCGTCCAGCGCCGAGGCCGCCTCGGCAGCGCCGGCGCCGGCGGCTCCATCCTCCCGCCGACACCAGCCGGCGGCACCGCCTCGGTCTCCGGGCGGGCCGGCACGGCCACGTCGAGGACGGTTCGGGTTCGGGCGGCCATGGGCGGACTCCGTTGCGTGGCGGGGCGGGCGGTGTCCGGGCCCGAGCAGCGGTCGGCCGTCAGGGAGCGAACAGGTGAGGGGACGGGACGGCGGGGCGGCCGCTTACAGCGCGGCGCCTCACCTCACCTGCTTCGCCACCCGGCGCCCGCCGGGCCGCACCTCAACCGGCGGCGACGTCCTGCAGCAGCGCCCTGGTCGCGGTGATCTCGTCGCCGTCGGTGAAGAACTCGAGCGCGGCGAAGTCGGTCGCCCCGGACTCCGCGAACGCGGCCAGGCCGGCACGCACCTCGTCTTCGCTGCCGACGATCGAGACGTCGGCCGGGCCCGCCGCGCCTTCAGCGTCCATCACCCCGCGGTACGACGGGAGCTCGTTGTAGCCGTCGAGCACCGCCGCGATGGCGCCGCGGACGGCGTCCGGCTTGCTCGTGACGCACACCGGCACGCTGGCCACGAGCCGCGGCGTGGGCCGTCCGGCCTCGGCCGCGGCGGCGTCGAGCGCCGGCTTGATCCGCGTGGCGATGGTCTTGGGACCGCTCAACCAGAGGATCGCGCCTGCGGTCCGGGCGCCCGCGAGCCGCAGCATCCGCGGCCCCATCGCCGCGAGCAGCACCGGCGGCGCGGTCGCTCCGGGCGCACCGCCCACCGAGTCGACCTCAGCCGACCAGATGTCGCCTGTGAACGAGACCTTGCGCTCGTCCATGGCCGGCAGCAGCACCGACAGGTACTCGTCCATGTGCTTGGCCGGTGTGACGAAGGGGATCTTCAGCGTCGCCTCCACGCTGAGCTGGTGGGCCAGGCCGATGCCGAGCACGAGCCGGTTCCCGATCGCCTCCTGCACGGTGAGCGCCTGGGCCGCCAGCATCAGCGGATGACGCGGCCAGGTCGGGATCACCGCGGTGCCGATCTCGATCGTGCTGGTGCGCTCGCCCATCGTGGCGATGGCGGTGAGGGCGTCCGGCACGGCCAGCTGCGCCAGCCAGTACGACGAGAACCCGGCCGCCTCCGCCTCCGCCGCGTGGTCGACCATCTGGCCCAGCGGGGCTCCCATGGCGATGAGGCTCGATCCGTTGATCCCGATGCGCATCGCCGCATCATGCCCCCTCGTTCGGCCGGACGTCCGCTGGCCCGCTCGCTGGGGGCCGCCGCGCCGTCGGCACCGGCCGGCGCCCGATCGTGACGCGCCCCCTTTCGTCCGCCGTCAGCGAACCGCAACACGAGCGCGGGGTAGGCCGCGTGTGGGACGGGAAGGTGTGCGTCATGCCCGGCGAACGAGCCCGGCCGGCGAGGGGAGAAGCGACGTGCGCATGCACCGAACTGAGGATGTCGAGAAGGCGCCCTGGGAGACAGCCCGCGCCACGCCCGCAGACCGAGCGCTCGGCCTCGAGCTCGAGCTGATCGAGCTGGAGAGTCGCCGGGCCGCTGAGCCCGACCCGTCGGCGCTGAACGCCGAGGCCAGCGCGATCCTCCAAGAGCTCGCGAGCACGGCGGAGCCGGTCGTGCCCGTCGCCGCCCCGCCGGTGCGCATCCGCGTGCGGCACGATCCCGCCGCCTGAACCGGACGCCGCAGACCGCGATGGCGGGGTGACCGCCGCAGATCAGGCCTCGGTCGGGCCGGCCACGGCCGTCGTCGGCGACGAGCCGCCCACCTCCGGCAGCGCGCGCTGGGTTCGCTTCGCGTTGGGCCTGCTGATCGGTGCCGGCGCGCTGTATGCCGTGGCGGACGTCGCCGGCGGCCTGGGGGACTCGGTCGCGGCGCTGCATCGCGTGCGCGTCGCCCTCCTCGTCCCCGCCGCGCTGTTCGAGGCCGCCAGCTACGGGTTCCTCGGGCTGCTCATGCGGCGCCTGGCCGGCAGCCGGCGGGTGTCGCGAGGGTCCGCGATGCGCCTCGGGCTAGTCGTACTCGGCCTCGGCAACATCCTGCCGGCGGCGCCGGTCGAGGGGCTCACCCTCGCCGGCAGCGAGCTGCGCCGCCGCGACGTCAGCCCGCGGCGGACCGCGCTCAGCCTCGGCCTGTTCCAGTGGTTCACCACCCGCGCCATGTTCGCTCTCGCGGCGTTCGGCGCCCTCGGCGTGACGCTGCTGCTCCACGACCGCCACCTCGGGCTCGACCGGACGTCGCTCGCCACCCTCGCCGTGCTCGTCCTGATCGCGCTGCCGATCTCGCGCTACCTGGCCTTCCACCCGCGCCTGGCGGTGTGGGTCGCCGTCGCGCTCGGGCGCCTGCGCCGCAAGGCCCACCGCCGCTCGGTCGCCCAGGACCGCCAGGTCGGCGCCGCGTGGCACCGCGACGCGATCAAGCTCCTGGGCTCCTCGAGCAACCAGGCCCAGTTGACCGCGCTGGCCGCCGGCTGGTGCCTGTGCGACGCCGCGTGCTTCCGGCTCGCCCTCGCCGCCGCCGGTGTGCCCGCCACGGCCACGACGTTCGTGCTCGGCTACGCGGCCGCGATGCTCGGCACGCTCATGCCGTTCGTGCCCGCGGGGTTCGGCGCAGTGGAGACGGTGGTGCCCACGCTGCTGCGCCGCAGCGGCGTCCCCCTCAGCCAGGGCCTGGCCGGCGTGCTCACGTTCCGCCTCGTCGGGACCGTGCTGCCGGCCGTCGCCGGCGCCATCGCCCTCATCCTCCTCCGCCGCGCTTCCACCGCGACCGGACCCGACGCCGTCGGCGCGGGCCGGCGCGCTCAGCCGGGGCCTCGGACCGTCACCGGCTGACGAGGTAGTGGGCCACGGTGCCGCGCTTGGCGTCGCCGCTGCAGTACGCATCGCTGTAGTGCTCGTCGTGGACATAGAACGAGTCCAGGTTGGCAAGATCCCCGCTGCTGATCGCGTGGCTGTCAGCCGTCTTCACGTCCTCGACGAACGACGAGGGGCCGAGGTCGGTGTGACCGAGCACGAAGACGTGGATGTCGCCGCCGCCGTCCTTGTGCCCCTTCGAGCACCCGGCGCCGTCCCAGGTCAGCTCGCAGGCCTTTGGCGGTTGCGTCGGCGGTTGAGCCATCGCCAGCTGCGGCGAGGTGAACAGGAGCGCTGCGCCGACCGCAGCTCCAGCTATGACGCGACTTGTCCGCATGTGGACCGCCTTTCGGGTGGGAACGGCCAAGGCGCCGTCGTCCCGCCACGTGAGACGTCGGTCGCAAGACCGCCTAATAGGCCCTGGGCAGCTGCGGCCTCCGGGTAGCGGTGCTCGATCAGCACCTCCGCGGGCGGCGCGACCCTCGGCCTCGCCCGACTCCACCCACGCCAGACGCAGCAGCGCCGCCGTCGGCACGCGCAGCACCCGACCGAACCGCACCACCGGGATGCCCTCCCGACCGTCTGTGTCCAGCCAGCGGCGAGTCAGCTCGTACACCTGCGTCCGGCCGAGCTGGTCAGCTCCTGCACCTGCTCCACCCGCCAAAACGGCGGCCGATCATCAAGACGCACAGCAACCTCCGAAGCGGTACACGAGCTCGACCGACGAGGCCCCAAGACCGCGTCGCCGGCCGCCTGATCGCGGCCAGGTTCGGGAACGTGCCGGAAGCCGGCCGCCGCCCACCCACGATGAGCGCTCGAAGTCCTTCACCCGCCCCCCGAGCTGCTCCCTGAGTTGCTCCCAGCGGGCGCTGGGAGCCGGGCCACGAGCGGGTCCAGGGCTCCAACCGATGCAGGTTGACCACGGGTTCTCCGTTGGTGGTTCTCGAAGCTGAGCTGCCGGCCCGCGAGCGGCGGAAGGCCCTAGCCAGAGCCGGCCGCCGGTGGCACAATGACCGGAGCCAAAGGCCGAGGGCCTGCGGAAGTGAACCCAGTTGACGTCCGGACGGTCGGCAGCTGGGTTTGCGGCTTTTTCAGCCCATGTGCAGGACCCGGATTCCCCGGCTGGCCAGGCGCTGAGCCTCGATGCCAGCGCCGACGAGCCACGCGTACGAGTCCGGCAGTGAAAGCAGCGGCTCTTGGCGGCCGTCGACGTGCTCATACGTGAGCGACGGCGAAACCCGACGAGCGGCAGCGATCGCCGGATGGTCGTCGTCGTCCTGCTGGTGGCGGCTCTCCAGGATGAGGGTGGCCGGGCCTCGCCGTTGAAGGTCGTCAACGATCGCCTGCAGGCAGAGCCGGCGCATGTCGCTCTCACTGCGACCGTTGGCCGAGCGGCAGACGAACACCGACACGTCCAGGTCGAGGTCGTTCAACGCTGTCGCCAGCTCTCGGCGCCGGCGGGGCGCCTCCTTCTTGAAGTGGAGACGACGCTGTCCCGGGAGCAGCAGGCTCTTGACGGCCCGCCGGAGCGCGCCGGCTTGCGACGGATCGATGATCACCGAGCACATCAGGTACCGACCCCGACGCTCGCTCTCGTCGACGTAGGCGTACAGCCCGCTCATCCGTTGCCTGCTTGGAACAGCTGCGAGGCGACCGTCTCGGCGGCGTCGGCGTCGAGGTTGGGGATGACGTGGGAGTAGGTGTCGATGGTGATGGCGATCGTCGAGTGGCCCAGGCGGTCGCTCACGACCTTGGGGTGGATCCCGGCCGCCAGGGCCAGCGAGGCCCAGGTGTGGCGCAGGTCGTGGGGGCCCCGGAGCTTCGGGAGGTCGGACGCGGCCACCAGCGCCTGGAACCGGTGGGTCACGGAGTCGGGGTGGACCGGGTCGCCGGCCGGTGTGGCGAAGACGAGGTCGGCGGCGGTGAACCGGCCGAGGCCGCACAGGGCCCGTTGCTCCAGCTGGCCCTTCCGGTGGGCCCGGAGGACGGCGACGGTGGATCGGTCGAGGCTGATCCTTCGCCAGCTGCTATCGGCCTTCGGGGGCTGGACCGTCAGCTTGTTGTTCACGGTCGTCACCGTCTGGCTGACCGAGAACGTGGCCCTGTCGAGGTCGACGTCGCCCCAGCGGAGCCCGAGCGCCTCACCACGCCGGACACCGGTTGTGGCCAGCAGGACCCACAGGGGATAGAGCGCGTCGTCCGCCACCAGCCGCAGGAAGGTCGACAGCTCCGAGGAGGTCCACGTCGGGAACTCCCGACGGGTGGCGGTGGGTGGTCGGGCCCTCGATGCCACGTTGCGGTCGAGCAGGCCGAGCCGCTCGGCGTCGGCCAGCGCCTTGCGCAGGACCACATGGCAGTTGCGGACCGTCTTCGGGGACAGGGGCTTCCCGTTGCGGCCGCCGGACAGGACCATGCCGGCGTAGGCCCGCTCGACGGCCAACGGCGTGAGGTCGGACAGGCGAACGCCGCCGAGCCGTGCCACCAGGCGGGTGATGGCCATCTCGTAGCTGGCCACGGTCGTCGCTCGCAGGCGGGGCGTGACCGCCTCCATCCACTTCGCCAGGTAGTCGCGCAGGGTCGTGGCCGACGTGGCCGACGCGGCCATCCTCGGCCCCGCCGCCAGCGCCTCGCTCATCGCCTTCTCAGCGGCGCTCTTCGTGGCGAAGCCGCCCTTGGTGCGCTGCCGGCGACGGCCGGTCGAGGGGTCGATGCTCACGTCGATGACGTAGGTCCAGGTGCTTCCCCGGCGGCGGACGTGACCTCGCATGCGGCGACGGTTCCCACTTCCGAGCGTTAGCAAACCGTTAGCAAGGGCCCGGTCCCTGGCACCTGCAAGCAACGACCTGCGCCAAAGCCCCTGGTCAACGGTGCCCGGGGCGGGGTTCGAACCCGCACGGAGGTTGCCCTCCAGAGGGGTTTAAGCCCTCAGCGTCTGCCAGTTCCGCCACCCGGGCCGGATAGGCGGGGCCAAACCTACGCCGCACGTCATGCGGCCTCCTCGAGCCCACCGACCGCGGCCTCCCAGAGCGCCGTGCGGACGCGGGTGGCGGCGGCGCCGTCGAGCTCGTTGGCCACCACGATGCCCTCGATCATGTCGGCGACGACCGCCTCGAAGGGCCGACCCCGCAGCGCCACGGCCACGATGGCCCCACCATCCGCCCGCCGACGCATGGTGCGGTCGGCGCCCTCGACGCGGGGCGGGCTGCGGAACCCGGGCACCACCAGCCGGTGGCCGCGCGCCGCTTGGCCGAGCGTGCGCACGGCGGCGGCGAACCGGAGTGAGGTGGCTTCCATCCCCGCGATGATGCGCTCGGGGTGTGACAACGGAGCCACCGCGGCCAGCCCGTCGGACGCGAGGGCCGCTCCGTAGGCTTCGGCCGGCTCAGGGACCAACCCTGGCCGGAGAGAGCGAGGTCCCATGCAGAAGCTTCAGAAGGCCGTCACCGGGGTCGCCATCGTCGCCACGTTGGTGGGAGCCGGCGTCGCCTGGGGCCGCACGTCCTCGTCGAACCCTCCGGGCCAGCCCGCCACGCGCCCGACCCAGCGGAGCTTCCCGGGGCGGGACCTCGGTGGCGGCACGACCGAGACCAAGCTCGTGTCCATCACCCCGTGCCGGGTCGTCGACACGCGGCTCGGCGGCGGGCCGCTGGCTCCCGGCTTCGTCCGCCACCTGAAGGTGCGGGGCGGTGGCGGCGTGTTCGCCACGCAGGGCGGCAAGTCCGGCGGCTGCGGGATCCCCACTGGTGCCACTGCGATCGAGGCGACGGTCTCCGCGGTCTTCCCGACGGGCCGCGGCTACCTGCACGTCTTCCCGGCCGCGACTGCGGAGCCGAACGCCACCTTCATCAACTACAGCGTCGGGTCCATCAGCAACGCGGGTCACCTGCCCGTGTGCGCCGCCTCCTGCGTCGGCGACCAGGATCTCGACGTCAAGGCGTTCCAGCACGCCACCCACCTCGTGATCGACGTGAGCGGCTACGCCGTGAAGCCCATGTCGGCGGCGGTGACCGGCATCGCCCTCATCGAGAGGAGCTCGCGGGTGGTGTCGGCGGCAAAGCTCAGCGAGGGGGCGTTCCAGGTGATCTTCGATCGGGATGTCACCGAGTGCACCTACGTCGCGACCCTGCAGTCAGGCGGCTACATGGCGCAGGCCGAGCCGCTCACGAGCGACCCGAACGGCGTCTTCGTGTCGACGTATAACGCCAGCGGCACCATCACCAGCGCCGCGTTCTACCTGGAGGTCGTGTGCTGATCGCATTCGCTGGTGGCGGCCCGACGGGGTCGCCGTGCACGCGGCCGGCGGGACCTACCGTGAGGCGATGCCGTCGGCGCACCCGCCTGTCCTGAACCCGGCCCAGCAGCGGGTGCTCGACCAGCTCGGGGCCAGCGGCGATGGCGACCGGCCCGCGGCCAGCGAGGACCTCGGGCCCCGCCTGCGCGCCGACCTCGAGGCCGGGCTGGCCCCGCTCCTGGCCGAGCTCGGTCCCGACGAGGATCTGACCGTTAGCAAGCACCTCCTGGCCCAGGTCCACGGGTGCGAGGGCAAGCTGCTGGCGGAAGACGCCGACCACGAGTTCGTCGTGAGCGTCCCGATCGCCCGTGGCACGATCGCGCACAAGGCCATCGAGCTGGGCATCCACTGGCGGGGCGAGGCCGCGCCGCTCGACCTCGTCGACGAGGCGCTGGCCCGGCTCACGAGCTCCGAGAGCTGGCTCGCGGACTGGCTGCAGACCTGCTCGGAGTCCGATCGCGCCGAGCTGCGGGCGAGCGCGGGCGACCGCGTCAGCAAGTTCGTCGAGTGCTTCCCGCCGCTGCTGCCCAAGTGGCGGCCGGTCACCGAGAGCCGGTTGCTGGTCGACCTGCTGGGGGGTCGGGTGCGGCTGAACGGCAAGGTCGACCTCACCATCGGCGCGGCCCGCGGCCGCCAGGCGGGCAAGGTCATCATCGACCTCAAGACCGGCAGCCCGAGTCCGGCCCACCGCGATGACCTGCGCTTCTACGCGCTGCTGGAGGCGGTGCGCATCGGCGTCCCCCCGAGGCTCATCGCGTCGTACTACCTCGATGCCGGCGAGGCCCGCAGCGAGCCGGTCACCGAACCCCTGCTCGACGCGACCGTCGCCCGCACCATCGACGGCGCCCGCCGGGTGGTCGACCTGCGCAACGGCACGGTCGCTCCGACGCTGCGCCCGTCCTACGCCTGCCGCTGGTGCATCGCGCTCCCGACCTGCGAGGTCGGGCGCCGGCACCTGCGCGTGGCCGACGTGGACGCCGTCGATGACCTCGAGGTCGTCTGAGGCCCAGCGCCCCAGCGACGCCGACCGTCGGTCGGTGCCGCGGCCGCTCAGGGGGCCACGCGGCGAGGGCAGGTGTTCACGGCCGTGGCGATGGCCGAGGCGATGACCGGGTCGGCGCCAGGGCCAGGGTGGAACGCACCGAGGCCGGGGCCGGCGAAGAACTGCCGCCCGGAGCGCGCCAGGTTCGCCGCGAGGTCGGCGTAGGAGACGGTGCGGGCGCCCCACCGCTTCTCCGCCGCGATCCACGCCGCGAACACTTCCGTGGACAGCGCACGTTGCGCCGGCGCGACCTTGCCGGGGTCGAAGGCCGACACGACGCCGACGACGCAGGCCGCCTTCGTCGCCTGCGCCATCCTCGGCTCGAGCGTCGGGACCAGGCGGTTGAACCCGTAGAAGAGGTCGTTGGTCCCGCCCGAGTACACGATCACGTCCGGCCTGCGAGCGATGGCGGCAGCGAGGTCACGGTCGAGCTGGGCGACCAGGTAGCCGGGATGGAGTGCGACGAACACCAGGTGGATGTCGGCCCGCCGGCGCAGCGCCTCGGCCACCGGCCTGGGCACCTCGCTGTCGGAGACGATCGCCACGCGAAGCCGTGAGTCGACCTGCGCACGAGGGCTCCCCATGCTGCAGCCGGCCAGCCCGGTGACGATCAGCACCACGAGCGCGACCAGCCAGGCCCTCCCCTGGGCGCCTCGTCCGCAGCTCACCCCTGCGATGGTAGGGCTCGCCCCTCCGGCCAAGGACCCACCCAGCGGTGGACGGTACGATGCGCTCCTATGCCGCCGGGCGATCGAGCCAACGAGAAGGCCACGGCTCCGCGGGTGGCCACGGCCGCGCTCGTGCCGGTGCAGCTCCCGCCGATGAGCAAGGAGCCCGAGCCGCTCGACGACCCCCGACGTGGCGACGTCGACGAGTGGGGCCGCAGCGAGCGCATGCGTGAGGTGGCCCGCCGGGTCTACGCGCCGCTCTACGAGCGCTGGTTCCGGGTCGAGTGGGAGGGCCTCGAGAAGATCCCCACCGACGGCGGAGCGCTCATCATCGCCAACCACGCCGGGGCCGTGCCGTCCGATGCCCCAGCGATCATGCACGGCATCGAGACCGAGCTCGGACGGCCCGTCTACGGCCTCGCCGACCAGTTCTTCAAGGGCGCGCCCTTCATCGGCACGATGTGGGCTCGCAACGGCGGGGTCGTGGCCCACCCCGACAACGCCTACCGGCTCCTGCGCGAGCAGAACCAGCTGGTGCTCGTGTTCCCCGAGGGCTCGAAGGGCACGGGCAAGACCTACAACGAGCGCTACCGGCTGCGGCGGTTCGGCCGGGGCGGCTTCGTGGAGATCGCGATGCGGGCCGGCGTGCCGATCGTGCCGATCGCGGTGATCGGCGCCGAGGAGTCGATGCCGATCCTGTTCAAGGTGCCGGCGCTGGCCAAGGCCCTCGGCATCCCGTACTTCCCCATCACCGCCAACATGCTGGCCCTGGGCCCGCTCGGGGCCGCCGTGTACTTCCCGGCCAAGTTCAAGCTGCGGGTGCTCGACCCGGTCACGTTCCCCGACGTCGACCCCGATCAGCCCCGCTACTCGCGCAGCCGGATCATGGACGAGTCCGAGGCCATCCGGCAGCGCATCCAAGAGCAGCTGTACGACATGCTGAGGCACCGTCGCTCGGTCTGGTTCGGCTGACGTGGCCCGGCGCGTCCTCATCACCGGCCTGGGCACGTTCTGGGGCGGCCGGGTGGCCCAGGCCCTCGAGGCCGACCCCGACGTCGAGGTGATCATCGGGCTCGACACGGCCGAGCCGCAGATCCGGCTCGAACGCACGGAATACGTCCGCAGCGACGAGAACTACTCGATCCTCTCCCGGATCGTGCAAGCCACCGCGGTGGACACGATCGTGCACACGTTCCTGGTGGTCGACTCCACGCAGATGTCGTCGCGGGCGATGCACGAGATCAACGTCATCGGCACCATGAACCTGTTCGCCGCGGCCTCCGCGGCCGGCAGCACGGTCCGCAACGTCGTCGTGAAGTCGTCGGCGCTGGTCTACGGCTCGTCGCCGAAGGACCCGTACTGGTTCCGCGAAGACGGGCGCCGGGCGGACCTGCCCCACAGCCGGGTCGAGCGCAGCCTGCTCGAGGTCGAGGGCTACGTGCGCGACTTCGCCACCGACAACCCGCACGTCTGCCTCTCGCTCCTGCGGTTCTCGAACGTCCTCGGCCCCGACATCGTCACGCCGCTCAGCCAGGCCCTCCAGCTTCCGCTCGTGCCGAAGGTCGCCGGCTACGACCCCCGCTTCCAGTTCGTGCACGAGGACGACGTGATCGGGTCGCTGCTGTTCGTGCTCGAGCAGCAGGTCCCGGGCATCTTCAACGTGGCGGGCGACGGCCAGATCCCCTGGAGCGAGGTCGCGGCCATCGTCGGCAAACGCACGATCCCGATGCCACCGATCGGCATCGGCCTGGCCACGGGACCACTGCGACGCATGGGCCTGGTCGACCTGGCGCCCGAGCTGATCGCCCTGTTGAAGTACGGCCGGGGCGTCGACAACCGGCGGCTCAAGCGGGCCGGCTTCGACTACCAGCACACGTCGGCCGGGGCCGTCGATGCGTTCGCCGAGGCGCTGCGGCTTCGGCGCATGGTCGGCGACCACGACCCCAAGTACCACTACCAGGAGGACGTCGAGCGCTGGTTCCGGCACTCGCCGTCCGTGCTGCGTGAGGTCGATCGCCGGCGCTGAGCGGCAGAGCCGGCCCGCCCGGATCGTGCCCGGCACCCGCCGCTGGTGCGGTTCGAGCGGGAACGTGGGCTGAGTCCGGTCTGTCAGACTTCGGCCATGAGCTCCGTTCGCATCGACACCGTTGGCCGCGTCGGGATCGTCACGCTCGACGATCCGGCCCGCCGCAATGCCCTCGACCTCGACAGCACCGCCGAGATCGTCGCCGGCTTCGACGAGCTCGAGGCGGGTGACATCGGCGCCGTCGTGGTCACCGGCGCGCCGCCGGCGTTCTGCGCGGGAGCCGACCTGTCCCACCTCGGCACGTCGCAGCGTGAGGGCCTGCGCCGGGTCTACGAGGGGTTCCTGCGGGTCGGCCGCTCGCCGCTGCCGACCATCGCCGCGGTGAACGGCGCGGCGGTCGGTGCCGGCATGAACCTGGCCCTCGTGTGCGACGTGCGCCTGGCCGGCCGCTCCGCGCGCTTCGACACTCGCTTCATGCAGCTCGGCCTCCACCCGGGCGGCGGGCACACGTGGATGTTCCGGCGCGCCGTCGGGCCGCAGGCGACCGCGGCCGCCGTCCTGTTCGGCGAGGTGCTCGACGGCGCCGAGGCCGAGCGGGTCGGTCTGGCGTGGCGCTGCGTCGACGACGACGCGCTGCTCGACACCGCGATCGCCATGGCCGAGAAGGCGGCGGCCGCGCCCCCGGAGGTGGTCGCCCGCACCAAGGCCACCATCGCCGACATGGCCACGATCACCGACCACGACGCCGCCGTCGACCGCGAGCTCGAAGACCAGGTCTGGTCGATCAACCAGCCCGAGTTCGCCGCGCGCCTCGCGTCGCTTCAGCGCAAGATCACCTCCGCCTCTCCGGCGGTTGCAGGCCCGGCTGACAGCTGACGGACGTCTCGACCGCTACGTTTCTGACGGACCATCAGACTTCGTAGGAGGAACGGCGTGGCTGACTCGTTGGACGACGCGGCGACCCTGTGGGAGCTGGTCGAGCGCCGAGCCGACCTCACGCCGGACGCGGTCCTGCTGATCGACGAGGCCGGCCGCACGCTCACCTGCGCCCAGTTTCGCGACGGAGCCGAGCGAGCGGCCGCGGGGTTCGCGGCGCTCGGCGTGGGCGCGGCCACCCGCGTCACCTGGCAGCTCCCGAACCGGTTCGAGACGATCCTGGCCAGCTTCGCCCTGGCCCGCCTCGGCGCCGTCCAGAACCCGATCCTGCACCTCTACCGGCACAAGGAGGTCGGCTTCGCGATCCGAGCGACCGACGCCGAGCTGGTGCTCACGCCCGGCGAGTGGAACGGCGTCGACTACACGGCCATGCTCACCGAGCTGGCGGCCGCGCAGCGGCAGCCGCCGCAGGTGGTCGACGTGTTCGCCGCGCTCCCCGACGGCGACCCAGCCGACCTCCCGCCGGCTCCGACCGACGGCCACGAGGTGCGCTGGATCTACTTCACGTCGGGCACGACCTCCGACCCCAAGGGCGTCCGGCACACCGACCGCACGCTGATCACCGGGGCCAACGGCCTGGCGGTCGCGCTGGACATGCAGCCCGACGACGTGGGTTCCATCGCCTTCCCGTACGCCCACATCGCCGGTCCCGACTACTTCGGCACGATGCTGCTGGCCGGGTTCGGCGCCGTGCTGATCGAGACCTTCGTGCCCGCCCGCGCGATCGCCACGTTCGCGGCGCACGGCGTGACGATGGTCGGCGGGAGCACGGCGTTCTACCAGATGTACCTGGCCGAGCAGCGCAAGGCACCCGGCACGCCCATCCTCCCGGACCTGCGCAAGGTGTCCGGCGGCGGCGCCCCGATGCCGCCCGAGATCTTCGAGGAGGTCAAGCACGAGCTCGGCGTGAAGATCTGCCACGGCTACGGCATGACCGAGTGCCCGATGATCTGCGAAGGGTCACCGCACGACGCCGACGAGCAGCTGGCCAACACGGTGGGCCGACCGGTCGCCGGCCTCGAGATGCGCATCGTCACCGACGCCGGCTCGGTGGCCGACGCCGGCGTGGACGGCGAGGTCCGGGTGAAGGGGCCGATGGTGTTCGAGGGCTACACCGATGCGGCCGCGACCGCGGCGGCGTTCGACGACGGCGGCTGGTTCCGCACCGGCGACCTCGGACACCTGCGCCCCGACGGCCACCTCGTGCTGACCGGCCGGCTGAAGGACGTGATCATCCGCAAGGGCGAGAACATCTCGGCGAAGGAAATCGAGGACCTGCTCTACGCCCACCCGAAGGTCGGCGACGTGGCCGTGATCGGGCTGCCGGACCGCGACCGCGGCGAGCGGGTCTGCGCCGTGGTCGAGCGGGCCGAGGGGGCCAAGAGGGCCGACGACCTGACGTTCGACGAGATGGCCCAACTCCTGCGCGATGCCGGGCTGATGACCCAGAAGGTGCCCGAGCAGCTCGAGATCGTCGACGCGCTCCCCCGCAACGAGACCCTCCGCAAGGTCCTCAAGTACCAGCTCCGCGACACGTACGCCGCCAAGCCCTGGCCGGCCTAGCCCACCTCGCCCGAGCTCAGCGGGCCGAGAGCCAGGCGGACTCCAGCTCGTCGCGGCGCTGCGCCCACTCCTCAGACGTCATCGCATACCGCACGTGGTCTTCCCACTGGCCGTCGATCTCGAGGTAGCGCTCGGCGGTGCCCTCGTCGCGGATGCCGAGCTTCGCCACCACCCGGCGGCTGGCGCCGTTGCGGGGGATGATCGAGATCTGGATGCGGTGCAGGTGCAGGTCCTCGAAGGCGAAGCGGGCGAGCACCACGAGCGACTCGGGCATGAGCCCCTGGCCGGCCCACTTCTCGTCGATCCAGTAGCCGACGTAGGCGCTCTGGAACGGCCCGCGCTGCACCGAGGAGAGGTTGATCTCGCCGCAGAGCGCCCCGTCCACGAACACCCCGAACCCGTAGCCGGTGCCGAGCTGGCGCTCGCGCTGGCGGGCGCTGCAGCGGATGGCGAACGCGTCGCGGTCCTGGGTGGAGTCCGGCTGGCCGCTGAGGCGCTGGGGCTCCCACTTCACGAGCCAGTCGACGTTGCGGGTGCGGACCTCGCGCCAGGCCGCGAAGTCCGAGAGCACGAGCTGCCGCAGCATCACCCGCCGGCCGAACAGCGGCGCCGACGCGTCAACAGGCATCGCGCACCGCGGCGATCGTGGTGGGGTCCTCCAGCGAGGAGAGGTCGCCCGGGTCGGTTCCGAGGGCCGTGGCCCGGATCGCGCGCCGCACGACCTTGGCGCTGCGGGTCTTGGGCAGCGCGGTGGTGAACCGCACGGCGCTCGGCTTGAACGCCTTGCCCAGGTGCGCGGTGACGACGCTGACCAGCTCGGCCCGCAACGCCTCGCTGGGCTCGTGTCCGGCCGCGAGCACCACGTACGTCCAGAGGGCCTCGCCCTTGAGCGGGTCGGGGATGCCCACCGCGGCCGCTTCGGCCACGGCCGGATGCGAGACGAGCGCCGACTCGACCTCGGCCGGCCCGAGGCGCTTGCCGGCCAGCTTGATGGTGTCGTCGCTGCGCCCGCGCAGGTACCACTGGCCGTCGTCGTCGACGAGGGCCCAGTCGCCATGCACCCACACGTCGGGCCAGCGACTCCAATAGGTCTCGAGGTAGCGCTCCGGGGCCTTCCAGAGCCCGCGGGTCATGCCCGGCCAGGGGGCGGTGCAGACGAGCTCGCCGACCGCCCCACGCGTGGGCTTCCCCTCGTCGTCGAACACGTCGACCGCCATACCCAGCGACGGACCGCCGAGGCTCATCGCCGTCAGCGGCTGCACCGGGTGCGGACCGAGGAAGCAGGCGCCGACCTCGGTGCCGCCGGAGACGTTGATGATCGGGCAGCGGCCGCCGCCGACGACGTCGAAGAACCATCGGTAGGGGTCCTCGTTCCACGGCTCGCCGGTCGACCCGAGGATGCGCAGCGACGAGAGGTCGTGGCGCTGCACGGGCTCGTCACCGTGGCTCATCAGCGAGCGGATCAGCGTGGGGCTGATGCCCAGCTGGGTGATGCGGTGGGCCTCGACGAAGGCCCACAGCCGATCTTCGTCGGGGAAGTCGGGGGCACCCTCGAAGAGGCAGACCGTGGCGCCGTTGGCCAGGGCGCCGACGATCTCGAGCGGTCCCATGATCCAGCCGAAGTCGGCGAACCAGAAGAAGCGGTCGCCGGGGCGGCAGTCGAACTGGAACGCCACCTCCTCGGCGATCTTGATCGTGAAGCCCGCGTGCACGTGGACCGAGCCCTTCGGCTTGCCCGTGGTCCCCGAGGTGTACGCGATGAACAGGGGGTGCTCGCTGTCCACCTGCCGTGTCTCGAGCTCGTGGTGCTGCGGCTCGGGCCAGAGCAGCACCGAGCAGCCGTCGTTCGGGGGGTCGACGAGCGTGGTCTCGCCGTGCTCGTCGAAACGGGCGGTGCGGGGCACCACGATCACGGTGTCGATGCTGGGCACGAGCGCCGCGGCCTCGCGGGCCGTGTCCTGCATGGGGACGACCTGGCCGCGCCGGAGGAAGCCGTCGGCGGTGATGAGCGCCTTCGCGTCCCCGTCGTCGAGGCGCACGACGAGGGCATCGACGCCGTAGCCCGAGAACAGCGGGAGGAAGATGGCGCCGATCTTGGCCACGGCCATGCACGCGGCGACGGTCTCGGGGATCATCGGCAGGAAGATGCCGACGGTGTCGCCCATGCCGATCCCCCGCTCGACGAGCAGGGCCGCCACCGCGTCGACCTGGTTGCGCAGCTGCTCGTAGGTGAGCACGCGTACCTCGCCGTCCTCGCCCTCCCAGCGCACGGCTTCGGCCTCGGGGGTGGCGTCCGACCAGCGGTCGACGCACGCCGCGGCCAGGTTGGTGGTGCCGCCGGTGAACCACGTGGCCCACGGGATGCCGGCCGACGTGTCGAGCACCCGCTGCCACGGCGTGCCGAACGGGATGCCGAGGAACTCGGCGACCGCGGCCCAGAACCACTCGGGCTCGGCGATCGATCGGTCGAGCAGCTCGTCGAACGAACCGATGCCGTGCGCGGTCATGAACCGCCCGACGTTGGTGTGCTCGATCGCATCGGGGGCAGGACGCCAGATCACCTCGCTCACCGGCGCACCGCCCGCTCCTGTGCCGCCCGCACCCTCGACCGCGAACCACGTGTCAGACGCCACATCGGTCGCACCTTAGACGTCGTGCCTGACCCGTCGGGATGGGACGCAGCCCTGCCCACGCCGCACGCTGGGCGTCAGGTCGCGGCGCGGTCGGGCCGCACCAGCGACAGCGCGAGGCCATCAAGGATGTCGGCCTCGGACACCAGCAGCTCGTCGATGTCGAGGATGCGCATGATCGCCACGAGCGCGCAGCAGCCGCCGACGATCACGTCGGCGCGCGCCTCCTCGAGCCCCGGATTGCCGAGTCGGGCGTCGTGCGACTCGGTGGCCATCGTGCGGAACACGTCCTCGGCCGCATCCCGGGTGAGCCGGAAGTGGTGGACGCGGGCGGGGTCGTACGGCGCGAGCCCCAGCTCGATCGCGGCCACGGTCGTGATGGTGCCGGCGACCCCGACGAACGTCCGGGCGGACCGGGCGTCGGGGATGGTCCGCTCGACGTCGTCGATGTAGGTCTCGGTCAATGAGATCGCGGCCACGAGCTCTTCGGGCTGCGGCGGATCGTGCTCGATGAACCGCTCCGTCAGGCGGACGCAGCCCACGTCGATCGAGATGGCCGCCTCCAGCTCCTCGGTGCCGTAGACGAACTCGGTGGACCCGCCGCCGAGGTCGATGACCAGGAACGGCCCTAGCGCGGCGTCGAGGTCGGCCGTGGCGCCGAGGAACGACAGGGCCGCCTCCTCGTCGCCGCTCAACAGCTCGGGGCGCACGCCGACGGCCTCGTCCGCGCCGTCGAAGAAGAGGTCGTGGTTGGCGGCGTCGCGGGCGGCGGACGTGGCGGTCATCCGCACGCGCGTCACGCCGTGGCGATCCATGACCTCGCGGTACTCCCGCAGCACGGCGACGGTGCGCTCGACGGCCTCGGGCGCCAGGGAGCCGGTCTTGTCGACGCCCTGCCCGAGCCGGGTGATGCGCATGAGGCGCTCGAGCTGACGCAGGCCACCGGAGGCTTCGGGGTCGACCTCGGCGACGAGCAGGCGAGTGGAGTTGGTCCCGCAGTCGATGGCGGCGATCCGCTCAGCGGTCATCGGTCGGCTCCTGCCGTTCGGGGTGTCGTGCTCCTTCGCCGGCCGCGAGGTGGGCCGCCACCCACCGGCCGACCGGATCGTCGCCGCCGGCCAGGTGCCACGCGTAGTGCGCGTGCAGGCACTTGACCCCGGTGCGGGTGCCGCCGACCCCGCCCGAGGGCCGCGGCCGGGCGCCGCCGGAATCGCCGGCGGCGGCGGCGTCGTCGTCGTCGTCGGCCGCCAGCGCCGCATCGCGCTCGGCGGCGTAGCGCTCGTGGGCTGCCGCGATCGCCTCGAGCCCGATCTCCGCCTCGACCCGGCCGACCCCGCCACGGCTCTCCAGGCGGCTGACGAGCGTGCGCTCGGGCTCGCCGACCAGCCAGTACCGGGTGGGCATCGGCGTGCCGTCGTCGAGCCGCGGCTCGTTGCGGATCACCACCGGGCTGCCGTCCTCGTGCCGAGCCACGACCGCGAACGCCCCTTGCGGCCGCCGCCCGAGCAGCCGCGTGACCGCCTCCACGTCCTCCGGGAGCGATGCTGCGGCGGTCGCGCGGAAGCACGCGTTCGTCGGGGGAGCCTCAGCCACGACGTTGACCGTACCGAACTAGCCCACCGTCGCCCACCCGATCGCTCGCAGGGCACGGGAGCCGCGACCACGTTGGCTTCGACCCCCGACCACGGCCGCCAGCGGTCCGGCGAAGAAACCCCCGGGGCGGCGGGTTGCTAGCGGGTGGTGAGGCGTTGATCGAGGCCGGTGAAGGGCCAGATGTCGGGCAGGCCGATCGGCGGCACGGGCTTGGGCAGCACGGCGTACGCCTCCTCACCGGGTCGCACCATGCCGAACCACTCGCGGGCGAGGCGCTCGATCTCGGCGGGCGTCTCGAGGCGCGTGGCCTGGGCGTCGAGCGTGCGCTTCTCGGCGGCCAGCTGCGCCAGCCGGGCGTCGGCCTTGCGGGTGGCGGCCCGCTGGGCCAGGTAGGTGCGGGTCGGGAACACGGCCACGAACAGCACGCCGACGAGCAGCACCGACACGCCCATCGCGAACACGAGCCGCCGGCGCGGGCGCCGGGCCTGACGTCGGCGGGCCGTCTCGCCGTCGCGCTGCCCGCGGCCGCCGTCCACCCGGCCGAGGGCGCGTCGGCTGCGCCGATCGAGGCCGTGGCGCGATCTCATGTGGCGACCCGGCCCCGCGCCAGCGCGGCCATGCCCAGGAACTCGGCGGCGTCGTCGAGGTCTTCCTCGATGCGCAGCAGCTGGTTGTACTTGGCCACGCGGTCGCTGCGTGCGGGCGCGCCGGTCTTGATCTGGCCGCAGTTGGTCGCCACCGCGAGGTCGGCGATGGTGGCGTCCTCGGTCTCGCCCGAGCGGTGGGACATGACCGAGGTGTAGGCGCTCCGGGTGGCGAGGTCGACGGTCTGCAGCGTCTCGGTGAGCGTGCCGATCTGGTTGACCTTCACGAGCACCGAGTTGGCGACCCCGGCGGCGATGCCCCGGGCCAGCCGCTGGGTGTTCGTGACGAACAGGTCGTCGCCGACCAGCTGGACCCGATCGCCGACCTTGGCGGTCAGCAGCGCCCAGCCCTCCCAGTCCTCCTCGGCCATGCCGTCTTCGATCGACACGATCGGGTAGCGCGCGCAGAGGTCGGCCCAGTAGTCCGCCAGCTCGGCGGCGGTCAGGCGGCGGCCCTCGCCGGCGAGCACGTACGCGCCGTCCTCGAACACCTCGGACGTGGCCGGGTCGAGGGCGATGGCGATCTGCTCGCCGGGGATGAAGCCGGCCTGCTCGATGGCCTCGACAAGCAGCTGCAGCGGCTCCTCGTTGCTGGCCAGGTTCGGCGCGAAGCCGCCCTCGTCGCCGACGGCCGTCGACAGCCCGCGGTCGTGCAGGACCTGCTTGAGCACGTGGTAGGTCTCGGTCCCCCAGCGCAGCGCCTCGGAGAAGCTGGCCGCGCCGACCGGCATGACCATGAACTCCTGGAAGTCGACGTTGTTGTCGGCGTGGGCGCCGCCGTTGAGCACGTTCATCATCGGCACCGGCAGCACGTGTGCGTTGGTGCCGCCGACGTGGCGGTACAGCGGGATCTCCAGCTCGTCCGCGGCCGCCTTGGCAACCGCGAGGGATGCGCCGAGCAGGGCGTTCGCACCGAGGCGAGCCTTGTTGTCGGTGCCGTCGAGGTCGATCAAGGCCTGGTCGATGGCTCGCTGCTCGAGCGCGTCGGCGCCGAGCAGCTCCTCAGCGATCTCGGTGTTGACGTTGTTGACCGCGATCGTGACGCCCTTGCCGCCGTAGCGGTCACCCCCGTCGCGCAGCTCGACCGCCTCGAACTGGCCGGTCGACGCACCCGACGGCACCGCGGCGCGGCCCCGGGCACCGGAGTCGAGGACGACCTCGACCTCGACGGTCGGGTTGCCGCGCGAGTCGAGGATCTCCCGGCCGACGATGTGCTCGATGCTGCTCATGCTGTTGGTGTTGCTCCTGTTGCAGGTGGTGAAAAGGTACACGGGCCGTCACGCGGAGCGAGGGAGCCGCCGCGGGCCGCAACCGGCCTGACCCTCGCGGTCCGCATCCCAGGCGCGACGGCCCTCGCCACGGTCACGGGCCGGGCGTCGCGGGCTCGGCGGCGCGGGCGGTCTCGCGGAGGCGGGCGGCGGCCCCACGCAGCGCGGTCTCTGGATCGACGTCGCGGGCGCGGGCCAGCGCCACGACGGCCAGGAGCAGCTCGCCGAGCGGGACCTCCTCGGGGGAGGCGGCCACGGCGTCGAGCGCGGCGCCCAGGTCCGGGCTCACGACGGCCGGGTCGACCCCGAGCGAGGCGGCCTTCTTCTGCACCTTGAGCGCGTAGAGCAGGGCGGGCAGGTCGGCCGGGATGCCGTCGAAGACGCTGGTCCGGCCCTTCTCGGCCTTCTTGATCTGCTCCCAGTTGGCGATCACGTCGTCGGCGCCGGCGACCTCGACCTCGCCGAACACGTGCGGGTGGCGGTGCACGAGCTTGTCGTGGATGCCGCGGGCCACCCCGCTGAGGTCGAACGCCCCCCGCTCGGTGGCGATCACGCTGTGGAAGACGATCTGGAACAGCAGGTCGCCCAGCTCCTCTTCCAGGTGGGCGTCGGCCTCCAGCGGCGTGTCCGGGCCGCCGTCGCCGACCGCGTCGAGCGCCTCCAGCACCTCGTAGCTCTCCTCGAGCAAGTGCCGGGTCAGGCTGCGATGCGTCTGCTCGGCATCCCACGGGCACTCGCTCCGCAGCCGGGTGACCAGCTCGACGAACCGCTGCACCTCGCCGGCCACCGGCGCCGCCAGCTGGGGCACGTAGACGGACGTGAGGTGGTCGGGGTCGAACGAGCGGTCGAGCTCGGCCCAGGGCACCTCGAAGATCGCTTCGTCGGGCAGACCCAGCCGTTGGAGCACGACCACCGGGGCAGACGGCGGGTCGTCGACCGTGAGCTTGATGTCCGACAGGACCCGACGGTTGTGGCAGTGCGCCACCAGCAGCGGGCCCCGCTCGCCGGCCGCCCCCAGGGCGAACCGGTGGCCGTCGACCAGCCGGACCCCGTCCTCGAACGGATCGACGCCCAGCCGGACCCACGCCAGGTCGAGGAACGACATGGCCGGCAGGACCTCGAGCTCGATGCGCTCCGCCGCGGCGGCCGCGGCGAGCAGGTCGACCGTCCGCTCCAGCACCCGCGGTGAGCCGGGCACGGCGTAGAGGACCTCGCCATGCTCGTCGGCGGCGGCCAGGAGGTCGTCGACCACGCGGCGATAGACGTCCTCGAAGCGATCGGCGCTCTCGTAGTGATGGTCGAAGGAGCGGGCGCCGGGCACGAGGTGGGCCGACGGGTGGCGATCGGTGCGCAGGAACCGCACGGGCGCCGCCGCGATCGCGGCGAGGGTGCCGGCGGTGACGAGCTCCGGGTCACCCGGACCGAGCCCCACCACCACGATGCGCGGGGCGCCGCTCACGTCGTCACGCAGGAGCAGTGCTGGTGGCACGACCCGCCGGAGGCGCGACCGGCGCGACGACGGCGCCCTTCTTCGGGTCCCATGTGCCGTAGCGGGGATCGATGTGGACGTCAGCGGCGGCCAGCAGCTTGGCCAGCTCGGCGGCCGCCTCGGTCGTGCCCGCGGCGGGCACCGAGGCCTCGAGCGTCGGCTTGGCCTGGGCGAACGTCGGGATGGTGACCGAGCGCAGCAGCACCACGACGTAGGAGCCCTGCAGGTTGAGGGGACCGATCACGGTGCCGGCGGGCGGAGTGGTGGTCGCCGGCAGCCCGAGGTTGCCCGAGATCTGCGACAGCCGTCCGCAGCCGGCGTCGCCGCCGGTGCTGGCGGTCGAGTCGGTCGAGACCTGGCGGGCGACCGTCGTGAACGCCTGGCCCGCGTCGACCCGCTTGCGGGCCGCGGCGGCCGCCGCCTGGGTCTTCGCCACGATCACGTTCAGGCAGGCCTGAGCCAGCTGCCCCTTCTGCTGCTCGTAGGCGGCGCGCAGCTGACCCTCGCGAGCCGCGGCGCTCGACTGGTTCTTCGCCAGGTCGTCTCGCAGCGCGAGCTGGGCCGCCGTGAGGTCCACGAAGAACTGCACGAGCTGCGGGTCGCGCTTCTTCAGGGCCGCCTCACCCGCGGCCAGGTCGGGCGCCTGCCCGGTCGCCGCGGTGGGGGCGAGCCGCGAGGCCAGGTCGGCTCGGGCGTCCTTCCTGTTGGCGTCCGAGATCTGGTGGTGGCGCTTGTTGAGCGCGTCGGTGAGCACTTGGAGCTGGATGACCGGTTGCAGCGTGCGTGCGAACTCGGCCGTGCTCCAGGTGCCGGAACCATCGCCCTTCAGCACCGGCAGGCTCGGTGCGGGCTGCTTCTGCGCCTTCGCCTCACGCTGCTCGATGGCTTGGTTGCGTTGCTGCGCCTTGAGCAGGTTGAGCACCCTGGTGGTCGAGATGTCCGTGCCGTTGACCGTGGCCGCCGGCGGGCGCCCGACCGGGCCGAAGCCCGAGCACGCGGAAGCTCCCAATGCGAGGACGACGAGGAGGGCGACGACGGGCGCGGCGGCGCGACGGCGAGGAGCAGGTCGGCGGGTCACGGGTCAAGGATGCTACGCGGGGCGCGGGCGGGGGAACTCAGCCCCCCGGCACGCTCTGGCGGCTAGAACACGTTCTACCGGTGAATGGGGGCAACGGCATGGACGACGACGACACGAACGGGACGACGGCCGCCCTTGGACCGTCGACCGAGAAGGTCGACCGCGCACAGATGCACGTCTCGGACCGCGACCCCGTTGCGCTGCGCGAGCGGCTGGCCAGCTGGCTGAGCGACCGCCTGGGGCCGGGCTCGAGGGCCGACGTGTCCGAGCTGGCCTCCCCCGAAGCCAACGGCCTGTCGAGCGAGACCGTGCTGTTCGACGTCACGTGGGACCAGGGCGGGGAACGCCGCTCGCGCTCGTGCGTGGCCCGCATCGCGCCCCAGGACACGGCCGTGCCCGTGTTCCCGACCTACGACCTGGCCAAGCAGTTCGAGGTCATGCGCCTCGTCGGCCAGGCCTCGTCGGTGCCGGTGCCCGAGCCGCTCTGGTTCGAAGGCGATCCCGCCGTCCTCGGCTCGCCGTTCTTCGTGATGGCCCGCGTCGACGGGCTGGTCCCGCCCGACCTCATGCCGTACACGTTCGGCGACTGCTGGATCTACGACGCATCGCCGGCCGAGCGGGCGCAGCTGCAGCGCGAGGCCGTCGGCGTCCTCGCCGGCATCCACGGGATCGACCGCGCCGGCGGCGAGCTGGCCTTCCTCGAGCTCGACCGGCCCGAGCCCACGCCGCTCGGCCGCCACCTCGGCGACCAGAAGGCCTACGCCCGCTGGGTCACCCAGGACCTCCCCTCGCCGCTGCTCGACCGCGCGTTCGCCTGGCTGGAGGACCACCGGCCCGAGGAGGGACCGCCGGCCATCAGCTGGGGCGACGCCCGCATCGGCAACGTGCTCTGGCGCGACTTCCGGCCCGTGGGCGTCGTCGATTGGGAGATGGCCGGGATCGCGCCCCGCGAGGTCGACCTCGGCTGGATGGTGTTCCTCCACAGGTTCTTCCAGGACATCACCGTGCAGATCGGGTTGCCGGGCCTGCCCGACTTCATGCTGCTCGACGAGATCGTGGCCACCTATGCCGAGCTCAGCGGCTACCCGCCGCGTGACATGGAGTGGTTCGTGACCTACGCGGCCGTGCGCCACGGCGTGGTCATGCGCCGGGTCACCGAGCGCCAGATCGCGTTCGGCGAGACCGTCCGACCCGCTGACCCCGACGAGATGATCATGCACCGCGCCACCATCGAGTCCCTCCTCGACGGGAGCTACTGGGCCGCCGCCCCCGCCTGACGCCGCTCGCCCCCACCCACCTCGAACTGGGCGGCCCTACGGTCGCCCACGCAACCGCCACCCCACCCACTTCAGCCCCAACCTCGAACTGGGCGGCCCTACGGTCGCCCACGCAACCGCCACCCCACCCACTTCGGGCCCAACCTCGAACTGGGCGGCCCTACGGTCGCCCACGCAACCGCAACCCCACCCACTTCGGGCTCGGGGGGACCCTCAACGGGGCGGGGCGTACCAGAGCTCGAGGCGGCCGACGTGGTGCTCGGTGAGGCCCCAGGCGCGGGCCCGGGCGCGCAGCTCGGGGACCTTCCCGGCGCCGGCCGACGGCGCGTCCCGGGGGTCGATCACGATCAGGTCGACGCGCTGGGTCTCGTCCCCGAAGCCGACTGGGAAGGCCACGGTCCTGGGCAGGTACCGGTCGACCGACTCGCCGATGTACAGCGCGCGGGCAGGTGTGACGTGCTCTGCGGCCAGCACGCGGGCCATCTTGCCGTAGGCGCCGACCGGCAGCGTGGCCGTCCGGGCCGTCGCGACCGCGCCGACCACGGCGAGGGCCGTCAGCCCGGCGGCCCCGAGCGCGGCCAGCGGTGCCGCGTGGCCCCGCCGCTGGTCCACCAGCTCGACGAGGCCGAGGGCTCCGAGCAGCACGGTGATCGGCGCCCACAACAGGTAGTAGTGCGGGAGCGCGACGCGGGTGAGTACGTGCGTCAGCAGCAGCGTGAGCCACACCGCGGTCACGAACGCGACCTCCAGCGAGCGGCGGCGCACCACCCAGGCCGTGACCATGCCGACCACCAGCGCCCCGCACGCCGGGATGCCCATGCCCCGCAGCTGGTACGCGAAGTGGCTCCACCACGGCTGGCGGAACTGGAGCCGGCCGTCGACCACCAGCAGATGGCCCTGCCGGGCGTGGGCCGACTGGAAGTCGTAGAGGTTGCGCATCTGCACGAACGCGTTCGAGCCGACCGGCGCGTAGCTGACGACGAGCACGATGACCGCGAGCGCCCCCATCAGCCCCGCGTGGAGCAGCACCGGCCCGGTCCGCCGCTGGTGGAACCAGCCACACGCGACGACCGGTAGCACGACCACGATCGCCGTGGGCTTGAACGCCACGGCGGCACCGATGAGGAGGCCGGTCCGCACCGCGTCGCGAGCCGTGCCGCGCTCGACCCACCGCCAGCCGGTGACCATCGCGCCGAGCACGAACACCACCATGAACGGTTCGAGGTAGCCGAACCGGTCGATGCGCAGCACGCCGACCGTCGTGTGCCCGAGCGTGATCGCGCGGGGCACGACGGCCCAGACGGCCGCGGCGGCGAAGCCCACCCACCAGCCGGCGAGCATGCGGCCGAGCACGAACAGCAGCGCGACGGCCCCGAGCGAGGCCAGGGCCGCGGCGCCGCGGATGCCGACCCGGTTCTGGCCGAGCAGCGTCTGGCCCGCACCGAACAGCAGCCGTACGGCGATCGGGTGGCCGTCCTCGAGGCCCCAGCGGCCGTGGTGCACCGCTTCCCATGCCAACGCGCCGTCGAAGCTCTCGTCGATCTTCCAGTCCGCCGTGCCCAACCGCCAGCTCGCGTCGAACGCCGCCACCACCGCCACGCCTGCGAGCAGCGCCCACCGCGTCCGCGGGTCCGTCGGCCCGCCCCGGCCGTCCCGCTCGACCGCAGCTCCCCGCCGAGGACTCTGGACCACCCCCGGCACCCCCACCCGCCGGACACTACCGACCCCCCGACCCCTCGAACTGGGTGGACCTGCGGTCGCCGCCACGACCGGGATCCCGCCCACTTCGAGCGCGAGGTGCCCCCGACCCCTCGAACTGGGTGGACCTGCGGTCGCCGCCACGACCGGGATCCCGCCCACTTCGAGCGGTCTAGGCGGGGGCCGGGGCGGGGGCCGGGGCTTCCTCGGTGAGCGGGACCAGCTGGCGGAGCAGGTCGACCAGCGTGCCGGCCAGCTCGGGGGTCTTGGGCACGGGGAGCACCAGCTGCTCCTGGTCGGGCTTGGCGACCGCGCCCTTGAAGAGCCGGGCGAGCCGCACGGTCTGGCTGGCCTTGAGGACGATCGGCGAGACCCGTGCCGTCCACGCCGGGCCGCCGAAGCCGGGACCCTTCGTGACGTTCACCTCACGCAGCCCGAGCCGGTGGCACTCGGCGCGCAGGCGCGCCACCTCGAGCAGCTGCAGGGCCGGTTCGGGCACCGGACCGAACCGGTCCTCCCACTCGGTGCGGATGTCGTCGACCTCGGTCGGGCTCGTGACCGTGGCCAGCCGGCGGTAGGCCTCGAGCCGCAGCTCCTCCTTGGTCACGTAGTCGACCGGGAGGTTGGCGTCGAGGGGCAGGTCGAGCTTGATCTCGGCCGGCTCGCGGGCCGGCTCACCCTTCAGCTCGGCGACCGCCTCGTTGACCATCTGGCAGTACAGGTCGTAGCCGACGGCGGCGATGTGGCCGGACTGGCCGGTGCCGAGCAGCGTGCCCGCCCCGCGGATCTCGAGGTCGCGCATGGCGATGCGGAAGCCCGAGCCCAGCTCGGTCGCCTCGCCGATCGTCTTGAGCCGCTCGTAGGCCTCCTCGGTGAGCGTGCGGTCCCGCGGGTGGAACAGGTAGGCGTACGCCCGCTGCCCGGCCCGCCCGACGCGGCCCCGCAGCTGGTGGAGCTGGCCAAGGCCGAGCAGATCGGCGCGGTCGACCACCAACGTGTTCACCATGGGCATGTCGATGCCGGACTCGATGATCGTGGTGCACACGAGGACGTCGAACTCACCCTCCCAGAAGTCGAGCACGACCTTCTCGAGGGTGCCCTCGTCCATCTGCCCGTGCGCGACCGCGACGCGGGCCTCGGGCACGAGCTCGCGCAGGCGAGCGGCGGTCTCCTCGATGTCCCGCACGCGGTTGTGCACGAAGAACGCCTGGCCCTCGCGCAGCAGCTCGCGGCGGACCGCCTCGGCGATCGCCCGCTCGTCGTGCTCGCCGACGTAGGTGAGGATCGGCTGGCGCTCGGCCGGCGGCGTGTGCAGCAGCGTGAGGTCGCGGATGCCGGTGAGGCTCATCTCGAGGGTGCGCGGGATGGGCGTGGCCGTGAGCGTCAGCACGTCGACCTGGTTGGCCAGCTGCTTGATCTGCTCCTTGTGGCTGACGCCGAACCGCTGCTCCTCGTCGACCACGAGCAGGCCGAGGTCCTTGAACTGGATGTCGTCGGACAGCAGCCGGTGCGTGCCGATCACGAGGTCGACGGCGCCGGTGCGCACGCCCTCGGCCACAGCGCGGGTCTGCGCCGGCGTGAGGAAGCGCGACAGCACCTCGACCCGCATCGGGAAGGCGGCGAACCGGTCGCTGAACGTTTGGAAGTGCTGCGTGGCCAACAGCGTCGTGGGCACGAGCACGGCCACCTGCTTGCCGTCCTGGATCGCCTTGAACGCGGCCCGGATCGCCACCTCGGTCTTGCCGAAGCCGACGTCGCCGCAGACCAGGCGGTCCATGGGGACGGGAGCCTCCATGTCGGCCTTGACGTCGTCGATCGCCTTCTGCTGGTCGGGCGTCTCGCGGAACGGGAAGGCGTCCTCGAGCTCGCGCTGCCACGGGGTGTCCATCGGGAACGCGTGGCCCTCGGTGTGTAGGCGCTTCTGGTAGAGGACCACCAGCTCTTGCGCGATTAGCTCGACCTCGGCCCGCACCTTGGCCTTCTTCTGCTGCCAGTCGCCACCGCCGAGCTTGGACAGCGTGGGCGTGTCGCCGCCCGAGTAGTGGCGCACGGCGTCGATCTGGTCGCTGGGGACGTAGAGCTTGTCGGCCCCGCGGTACTCGAGCAGCAGGTAGTCGCGCTCGACGCCGCCGATCGTGCGCTT
>JAODBM010000059.1 GCA_025463985.1 Acidimicrobiales bacterium | reverse complement strand
GGCGGCCGGCCCGGCAGCCGGCTCGCCTGCCGGCCGCCGGACCAGGTCGTGCGGTCGCGGCCGTGGGCCTAGGCCTCGTCCGACCAGATGTCGTCGCCGTAGGGCCGCTCGCGGCCCGGCGCGGCGTCCGCCTTCCACACCATGACCTTGCGGCGGAAGTAGCAGACCTCCTCGCCGCGCTGGTTGATGCCCTTGGTCTCGACCGTGACGATGCCGCGATCGCCCTTGGAGGTCTCCTTCTTGTCCAGGACTCGCGTCTCGGCGTAGATGGTGTCGCCGTGGAACGTGGGCTTCGAGTGCTTCAGGGTTTCGACCTCGAGGTTGGCGACGGCGGCGCCGCTCACGTCGGGCACGCTCATCCCCAGCACGATCGAGTACACGAGGTTGCCGACCACCACGTTGCGGCCCTGCGGGGACCGCTCGGCGTACCAATCGTTGGTGTGCAGCGGGTGATGGTTCATCGTGATCATGCAGAAGAGGTGGTCGTCATATTCGGTGATCGTCTTGCCGGGCCAGTGCCGGTAGACGTCTCCGACCTCGAAGTCCTCGAAGCTGCGGCCGAACGGCCGCTCATGGGTCGTCACAAGTTCCTCCACATCGGGGCGGTTGCGGCCGACATGGTACGTGTGGCGCAACCCGGCGACCGCAGTGCGGAGGATGCACACGTGCTCGACGCGGTGGGCAAGGCTCGACCACCGCGCACGCCGCGCGGCAAGCCCCCGATGGCCGCGGAGGCGTTCAGCGCTTGGCGCTGGCGCGTCGGGGTGGCCAGCCGGTACCTGGCCCTGATCGGGCTCATGGCGGGGGCCGCGCTGATCCCGTCGGTCGGACCCCGCCGCTGGATCGTGTTCGCCCTGCTCGGGCTGGTGGCCATCCCCTACAACGTCTTCCTCCAGGTGGCGGTGCGGCGCAACGGGCGCCCCGTCGACTGGATGGCGTCGTCCGACATCCTCGTCGCCCTGCTGTTCCCGGCCGTCGAGCCGCGGACCCAGGTGCCCTGCATCCTGCTGATGCTGGCCACGGTGGCACTCGGATCGGTGTCGCTCGGCACCCGCCAGGCCCTGATCGCGACCGCGGTGGGCTCCGGCGGGCTGCTGGTCGTCGAAGCGCTCGCCCGAACGCCGGGCGGCGTCGTCGGCATCGTCTCGTTCACCATCGCAGCGCTCCTGGTGACCGGCACGGTGGGCTCGATCTCGACCCAGGAACAGGAGCTGCGGGCCCGGCTCAACTCGCTGATCGACGGCCTCGATGCCGTCGTGTGGTCGCGCGATCCGGAGTCGTTCCGGTTCACCTACGTGAGCTTCCGAGCCGAGGATCTCCTCGGCTGGCCGGTGACGTCGTGGCTAGAAGAGGGGTTCTGGCTCGCGGCCATGCACCCGGCCGACCGCGAGCGAGTGCTCGACCAGACGACGCAGGACATCCGCAGCGGCCGGGACCACGAGCTCAACTACCGCCTGCTCGCCGCCGACGGCCGCACCATCCACATCCAAGAGCTCGTGACGGTGGTGCCCGATCCGAGCGGGCGGCCGCCCTCCACGCAGGGCATCACCATCGACGTGACCGAACGCAAGCGGGCCGAGCGCCGCGTCAAGCTCTACGCCGACATCGTCGAGCGCATCGATCTGGCGCTGATCGTCTGCCAGCTGGATGACGTCGACGACGACCGCTCGCTCCGGCTCATCGCCGCCAACCCGGCCGCGAGCGCGGTGACCAACTGGTCGCTCGAGGGCCACATCGGCGAGCTCGTGGTCGCCGCGCTCCCGTTCCTGGAGGACACTCGGATCCTGGCCCAGGTGGCCGACGTGGCCCGCACGCGCCGACCGTTCCGCGAGGACGAGGTCACGTTCCGGCCCGGCCAACCGGACCAGCAGGTCGTCATGGTCCAGGCCTTCCCCCTGCCGGACCGGAGCGTGGGCCTCTCGCTGCACGACGTCACCGACGCCTCGCTGGCCGTCGACGCGCTGCGCCGCCAGGCCCTCCACGACGGCCTCACCGGCCTGCCGAACCGGACGCTCATGGACGAGCACCTCCGGCTGAGCCTCAACATCGCCCGCGACGAGGGCGACGCCATCGCGCTGCTCGTGATGGACCTCGACCAGTTCAAGGAGGTCAACGACGCGCTCGGCCACCACGTCGGCGACCGCCTCCTGGTGGCGCTGGCCCGGCGGCTGTCCGGGATCCTCAGCGAGGGTGAGGTGCTGGCCCGCCTGGGCGGCGACGAGTTCGCCGTCCTCCTCACCGAGAGCGTCAGCGAGCGCAGCGCCCACGACGCCGCCGAACGGATGCTGACCGCCCTGGCCAGCCCGTTCCGGATCGACGACCTGCGGCTCCAGACCAACGCCAGCATCGGCATCTCGCTGTACCCGCACCACGCCGGCGATGCCTCGACGCTCATCCAGCGGGCCGACGTGGCCATGTACATGGCCAAGCGCTCCGGTGGCGGCCAGGCCATGTACCAGGCCGAGCTGGACCGCTCCAGCGTGCGGCGCATCACGCTGATCGGCGACCTGCACCACGCCGTCGAGGAGGGCCAGCTCGTCCTCCACTACCAGCCCACGATCGACCTGCGCACCGGGCGGGCCGTCCGGCTCGAGGCGCTCGTGCGCTGGAACCATCCCGAGCACGGGTTGCTCGGGCCTGAGGAGTTCATCGAGCCCGCCGAGCTGTCGGGCGCGATCCGGCCGCTGACGCGCTGGGTGCTGCGCAACGCGCTCGACGCGGGCGCGGCGTGGCGGCGGCGGGGCCACCCCATCGGGCTCGCCGTCAACCTCTCTGTGCGCAACCTCTACGACCCCGACCTGCCCGAGTACCTGCGCCAGACCCTCCTGGAGACCGGCTTCCCCGCGCGTGACCTCGTGCTCGAGCTGACCGAGAGCGAGCTGATGGACGACCCGCTCCTGGCGCGCGAGGTGTTCACGGCGTTCGGCAACCTCGGCGTGGGCACGTCGATCGACGACTTCGGGACCGGCTACTCGTCGCTCACCTACCTGCGCGACCTGCCGCTGCAAGAGATCAAGGTCGACCGCTCGTTCGTCGGCGGCATGCACCGCCGCGGCGACGAGCTGACCATCGTGCGCTCGATGATCGACCTCGGCCACAACCTGGGCCTCGAGGTCGTGGCCGAGGGCGTCGAGGTGGCCGACGAGCTCGTGCTGCTCCGCCGGCTCGGCTGCGACCTCGCGCAGGGCTTCCACCTCAGCCGACCCCTCCCCGGCCCCGAGGTCGAGGCCTGGCTGAGCGGCAGCCAGGCCCCCGTCGGCGAGGTCAGCGCGAGCAGCCTCCGGATGTGAGCGCCCGCGCGGGCGATAACTAGCCTCGCCGCCATGACCGGCACTGCTCCCGACCTCGACGCGGCCGCCTCGGCCATCGACCTCGCCTCCCAGGTGGTGGCCGCGGCCACCTCCCGGCTCGCCGCCGCGGGGTCCATCGACGACCACCAGGTGCTGGCCTACGACCTGGCCCACGCCGCCGCCGCGGTCGAGACGGCCCGCGGGCTGCTCGACTACGGCGGCAAGGGCGCGGTCGAGGGCGCGATCACGTGCGCGTTCGTGGCGGACGCGGTGGCCGAGCTGGCCGCCAAGCTGTATGGCCGCGAGGAGGCCTGGGGCGTCGCGCCCGACGCGCTCGACGGTGCCCGCGGCTTCGTCGCCGCCTACCGGTCGGCCGAGTTCCTCGCCGGCATCACCGACCCCGGTCCCCGCCACCTGGCCGACGACTTCGAGCTGGTGCAGGACACGTTCCGTCGCTTCGCCGAGGAGAAGCTGGCCCCGATCGCCGAGCACATCCACCGCGAGAACCGCGACATCCCCGAGGAGATCATCAGCGGGCTGGCCGAGATGGGGGCCTTCGGGCTGTCCATCCCCGCCGAGTACGGCGGCTACGGCGAGGGCGGCGAAGGCGAGTACATCGGCATGGTCGTCGCCACCGAGGAGCTGTCCCGCGGCTCGCTCGGCGCCGGCGGCTCGCTCATCACCCGGCCCGAGATCCTGGCCCGCGCGCTGCTGGCCGGCGGCACCGAGGAGCAGAAGCTCGAGTGGCTGCCCAAGCTGGCCACCGCCGAGGTCATGAACGCGGTCGCCGTCACCGAGCCCGACTTCGGCTCGGACGTCGCGGGCGTGAAGGTCACGGCCACGCCGACCGACGGTGGCTGGCTCATCAACGGCGTGAAGACCTGGTGCACGTTCGGCGCCCGTGCCGACGTGCTGCTGCTGCTCGCCCGCACCGACCCCGATCGCGCGAAGGGCCACCGCGGCCTGTCGATGTTCATCGTGCCGAAGGAGCGCGGCGAGGGCCACGGCTTCGAGTTGGTGCAGGAGGCGGTCGACGGGGCGCCCGGCGGCGGGAAGATGGAGGGCCGCCCGATCGACACGATCGGCTACCGCGGCATGCACTCCTACGAGGTGGCGTTCGACTCGTGGTTCGTGCCCGCGGCCAACCTCATCGGGCTCGACGACGGGCTGGGCAAGGGCTTCTACTACCAGATGGCCGGCTTCGAGAACGGCCGGCTGCAGACCGCGGCGCGGGCGATCGGCGTGATGCAGGCCGCGTACGAGGCGGCCCGCGAGTACGCCGTCGACCGCAAGGTCTTCGGCCACCCCATCGGCGACTACCAGCTCACGCAGGCCAAGCTCGGCCGCATGGCCGTCGTCATCCAGGCCAGCCGCCAGTTCTCCTACGTCGTGGCCCGGCTGATGGCCAAGGGCGAAGGGGCCATGGAGGCCTCGATGGTGAAGGCCTACGTCTGCAAGGCCGCCGAGTGGGTCACCCGCGAGGCCATGCAGATCCACGGCGGCATGGGCTACGCCGAGGAGTACGACGTCAGCCGCTCCTTCGTCGACGCCCGGGTGCTGTCCATCTTCGAGGGCGCCGACGAGACCCTCTGCCTCAAGGTCATCGCCCGCAAGCTCATCGAGTCGGCCTCGGCCTCCTAGGACACGTGCGTGGTCAGGACGGCTTCGACGCGCCCACGCCCACCGCCGCCCCCGAGGCCCTACGCAGGATCGGGCCTAGGCATGGGCTAGGCACGAAGGGTCGATGGCGGCGCTGGTGGGACAGCGCGGCGGACGTCTCGGCGCCACCAGAACCAGGCCATGCCCCACGAGGAGCAGACGAAGATCCCGAGGGCAGCCACTGCCGCCCACGGGTGCCAGAAGCCGAGGACGACGAGGGTCGCGAACGCGAGGATCAGGTTGAGGACGAACCAACCGGCTCGGAGGGGCGTCCGCCACGCCGCGCGCCGCAGGTCGGCACCTGGCCAGCTCGTGGCTGCCGGCAACGATCGAGCGTGACGATCACGCCGCGACCAGACCCACATCACGACCAGCAGCGTCAGCTCGACGACCAGCTGGATGGCGAATGGCGCCACGGGGTCGAAGTCCGAGATCGCAACACATGCGGCGACCGTCAGGATCTGGGTTCCGGTGACCACCACCGCGCGGAACGGTGTCCGCCAGATCGCCTGATCCATCTGGCCCCAGGTCGACGCGCGCTGCGGGCCCGGCGACCAGCTCATCGGCAGTAGCCGCCGTCGTAGATGTCGGGCCAGATGACCGTCGTCGGCAGGGCGATCGGCGGCCAGGTCATCTTGACCTTCAGGCACATGCGACGGTCGTCGGCTCGGTTCGCCTGGACGATGACGGCTCCCGCCTGCGTCGCGCACGCCGCCCCCATCGCGACCCCGGCGGCGCCGCTTACCAGCGCCGCGAGCCCGCCGCAGGCGGCGATCAGCGGGCCGCCATGCGTGGCATCGTGCGTCTCTCCGCGGTTGAAGTAGATCGTGGCCGTGACGTAGCC
>JAODBM010000230.1 GCA_025463985.1 Acidimicrobiales bacterium | reverse complement strand
CGACCACGCCCACCGGCGCGACCCCGACGACCGCGGCCCCAGGCGCTCCCAACCCGGCCGCGCCGACGAGCGTGCCTGGGTCGTCGCAGCAGGCGGGCGCACCCACCTCCACGGGCCCGGCGGGCAGCGGCCCGGGCAACGGGCCGAACGGCGGCTCCGGAGCCAACGGCGGTGGCTCCTCCGGCGGCTCCAATCCGCAGGCGCCTGGTGCCCGCTTCCTGCGCTCGACGCTGGCCCGTTCGGTCGCGTCGCCGCGCAACGTGTCGACCGATGCCCGCCGGATCGCGGTCAACGCGCTGGTCGCCGCCGTGATCGTGCTGCTCATCGCCTTTCCGGCCCACGTCTTCAACCTCACGCTGGCGGAGAACTACGACGAGGTCCTGGGTTGGGTCCGGCCGAGCAAGCAGCGTGTGCTGCGGGCGCGGCGCATCTGGAGCGATGCGCCGACCTGGGTGTCGGTCGGCGGGCTCGCGGTCATCGGCGCGCTCCTGTTCGGCTTCCTCGATCCGCGGTTCGGGTTCAACCGAGGCTCGTTCGCGCTCTTGCTCGGGCTGATCACCGCGCTGGTCATCGTGACCGGCGTGTACGACGTGGCCCGGGCCCGCTACCTGCAACGTCGCTTCGGCGTGCAGAGCTACGTCCGCGGCTATCCGGGGGGCCTGGTCGTGGCGGCCCTGCTCGTGATGTTCTCGCGGGTCGCGCACTTCAACCCGGGCTACCTGTTCGGCGTGTTCACCGCGCTCAACTTCCGCCAAGCCGTGGACGAGCGCGATGACGGGCGCGGCGTGGCCGTGGCCTCGCTCTGGCTGCTCGGGGTCGCGGTCGTGAGCTGGTTCGCCTGGGGTCCGGTCAGCGAGGCGGCGATCCGGCCCAACCCGTCGTTCGCCGTGCTGCTCCTCGACGCCGTGCTGTCGACCATCTGGATCGCCGGCGTGCAGGGGATGGTGTTCGGCCTGCTGCCGCTGCGGTTCATGGACGGCGAGAAGGTCGTGGCCTGGAGCCGGCGGGGCTGGGTGGTCATCTACGCGCTCGGCACGTTCGCGTTCATCCACACGATGCTCAACCCCGGGCCCGGCGTCGGCCAGGCCCATCGGTCGGTGCTGCCGGCGCTGCTGCTGTTCCTGGTCTTCGCGGTCGGCTCGTTCCTGTTCTGGGCCTACTTCCGCTTCCGGCCGCCCCGCTCGGGGGCGGCGTACCGGCCCCCGGAGGAGCATCCCGAGAGCGTGCCGGGCTAGAGGCGGCGGAAGGACACTCGCGCCTCGCGCCAACCTGTTGCGCGCGCAGCGATATCGTCGATGCGACGAACTCCTTGGGTGGGAAGGGCGACCATTCGAGGAGGACGCGGCATGAGGCTCGGTCCTCGGCACCCCCGGCGCGTGAGCGCGGGGTCACGAACCCCAGCGCGGCCGCCCGCGCCCAGACCCCGGCTCTCGAGGGTGGTCCTGGCCCTCGCGCTCGTCGCGGCGTCGGCCATCGACGCGACCGGGGCCGGCGCGTTGGGTCGCGACTCCATCGTTCCGGCCGCCACCACCACATCCCTCGCCGCCGCGCCGGCGGGCACCACCGTCTTCGGCCCGCCCGTCACGTTCACGGCGAACGTGGACCCCGTGCCCCCGGCGGTGGGCACGCCGAGCGGCTCGGTCACGTTCGTCGACGGCGCGACCGTCCTGGGCGCCGTCGCCGTGGGGCCCACCGGCCACGCGGCGCTGACCGTGTCCGGCCTCGCGGTGGGCCACCACTCGGTGGTCGCCAGCTACCTCGGCGACGCGAGCTTCGGCCCGAGCGCCTCGGGCGCGCTCGCCGAGACGGTCCTACCGGCGACCAACGGCTTCGTGACGGCGCTGGCGCCGGTGCCGTCGGGTCTCGTGGCGACCCAGCCCATCACGCTCGTCGCCATCGTCGTGCCCCTGCCGCCGGGCGTCGGGTCGCCCTCCGGCGCGGTCAGCTTCAGCGACGGGGCGAGCCTGCTCGGGTCCGCCGCGCTCGACGGAGCAGGGGTGGCGCGCTTGGCGCTCGCGTCGGGCTTGCGGGCGCACCGCCACCACCTGACGGCGACGTACAGCGGTGACCAGACGTTCAGCGCGAGCAGCTCGGCCGCGCGATCGGTCGACGTCGGCCCGGCGGCGGTCGTGGTCACGCTCGACGGCGTGGCCAACACCCCGGCGCCAGGTGCCGGCCGGTTCGACGTCGAGGTGCGCGCCGTGGCCCCGGCCACCGGCATCCCCGATGGCCCCGTGGTGCTGCGCCTCGACGGCCTCCCGGCAGCGACGACCGCGATCGCCCGCGGCCACGGCACCGTCGACCTCTGCTTCTTCGCGATCTGCTCGCTCACTCCGACGACGGTCGTTCGAGCGCTCGCCGCCGCGGAGCGGGCCGCGGGCCGGCCGGTGGCGGTGGTGGCGCGGCTCGCACCGCTCGGCCGGGCGGTGGTGGCCGACGCCTCGGCGTTCGGTGCCTTGATCAGCCAACCGCTCGTCGCCACCTACGCAGGGAGCGCGGACTTCCTCCCCGGAGCGTCATCGGCGCTGCTGGTGACGCTCGACGGTGCGTCCATGCTGCTCGGCCCGCTGGGGGGCACGACGCCGCAGCCGCCCCCGCCGCCCGCGCCCGGAGCCGTACCGTCGCCCGCCCCGCTGCCCGCG
>JAODBM010000185.1 GCA_025463985.1 Acidimicrobiales bacterium | reverse complement strand
CGGCTGCGGCGAGCGGTCGGCGTCGCGGTGGAACAGCTCGACGGCGCGGGCCAGCAGGCGGCGGGCGTCGCCCGGTGACAGGTCGCGGGCGCGGATCGTGAGCGTCGTGGCGCCGCCCTCGACGCCGGCGGCGGCGAAGCAGACGGCCGAGCGGCCGCGGGCGACCGGGAAGAAGTCGAGCCGGCTGACGCCCGGGACGGCGTGCCGGCCCAGGTTCGACACCAGGATCGAGTCGGAGAAGCGCTCGACGACCGGTTCGAGCGCGCGCATGACCAGCTTCGGTGCGCTGACCTGCTCGCCGGGCTCGTCGGGCGAGCGCAGGGCCTCGGCCACGGGCTCGGCGACCGGCGCGCCGGCGGGCACGTCGATGCGGCGGTACGACGCGACGTTGCCGACACCCGCCGGCCCGCCGACGGCGATCGTGAAGCCGACCTTGCGCCAACGGTGGCCGAGGCCGGCGTTGTGCTCGCCGGACGCGGCAGCAGCAGCAGCGGCGAGCCGCCCGGTGACGTTGCGCCCGGTCACCGTGATCTCCTCGGAGGCGTACGCGTCGCCGGGCCAGACGCCCGGCGTGGCCGCCACCCGATCGGCGGGACGGGCGAGCCGTGCCAGCAGGGGCAGCTTGCTGCCGGGCTCGCCGGGCGGCGGCGAGTCGACCGGCGAGGGCCGGGGCCCACCGGTGAGCGCGGTGAGGAGGGCGACGAGCGCGAGGCCGTCGAAGGCCGCGTGGTGGCCGACCACCCCGAGGCGGGTGCCGTCGCGGCTGACGACAAGGCGCAGTGGGGGTTCGGTCGCCAGGTCGAACGGCCGGTCGAGGTCGGGATGGCCGAGCGGGTCGCCGTCCACCGCGACCGGTTCCGCCGGCTCGCCCGCGATCCAGGTCTCGTCGCGCAGCCGGGCGCCCACGATCGGCACGTCGGCGTGCAGCTGCGCGAGCCGTGGCGCGAGATCGGTGATCGGCTCGTCGAGCGTGGCGACGGTGACGACGACCCAGTCCGTCCGCGGGTCCGGGAACCGCAGCAGCGCGAGCGCGTGACGCGAAGCCGGGGCCGGGAGCTCTCCCACCTGCGACGCCGGCGCCGCGGCAGAACCGTCGCTCACGACGCGGCGAGCGCCGAGCGCAGCCGGTGTGACGACGGATCGAAGATCTCGCCGGCGTCGAGCATCGAGGGCCGCACGAGGACGTCGGTGAGGCGCTCCTCGAGATCGTGCGCCAGCTCGGTCGTGTCGGCCGGCTCGACGAACGGCAGGAGGGCCAGCGCGCCCCGCTGCCAGGGCACGACAGGTGCCTCGATGTCGAGGTGCTTGCGGACCTCCTGGGCCAGCTGGTCGGTGGTCATGTCGGCGGAGCGGCTGAACGCCTCGAGCGACGCGAGCTGGTGGCCGCCGCGCGCTCGGCGCCCGATGCGGGTGACCTGGACCGTCATCGCCAACGAGTCGAGGACGATGCGCACGTGGCTGCCTCGGACGGCTCGCCAGTGGACCGGCACCTCGGTGATGCTGTAGCCGATGCGGTCGGCCAGCGCGAGCACCTCGACGTCGAACGCGTAGCCCTCCTCCTCGAGCAGGTGGAACAGCAGCTTCGCGACCGGCGCGCGGAACGCCTTGAACCCGCACTGGAAGTCGCTGATGGCCATCCCGGTCGAGGTCCGGGCGAGGTGGTTGAAGGCCCGGTGGGCGGCATCGCTCGAGGGCGTGACCCCGCTGGTCAACGCACCGGGGGCGCTGCGCGACCCGATCGAGATGTGGCAGCTCTCGAGCCCGGCGCGCAGCGCGGGCAGGTAGCTGAGGTCGGTGGCCAGGTCGGCGTCCATGAACGCGATGCTGCGTCCGGTGGCCCGGGCGATCCCGGCGCGGACCGCGCCGCCCTTGCCGGCGTGGCGGCCGAGGGAGAGCACGCCCGCGCCCTTGACGCCGCGCAGCAGCCGGCTGGCCACCTCGAGCGTGGCGTCGCTGCTGCCGTCGTCCACGAGGATGATCTCGACGTCGGAGGCTGCGAGGCCGTCGATGAGCACGGGCAGCGAGATCGGCAGCCGCGCCGCCTCGTTGTAGGCGGGCAGCACCACGCTCAGCGCGGGGCGGTCGAGCACGACCGACAGCCGCCGCTGCGGCCGCCCTGTGCTCAGGGGCACGCCGACGAGCTCGGGCGGCAGCTCGACGACCGGCTCGTCGACCAGCTCGGGAACGGGCGGCGTGGACGGCGTCCACGCCGCCTTTCGCTCGCTGAAGCCGACGCGGTGCCGCTCGATCGCCTCGTCGCAGATCTCCTCGAAGCGCGCCACCGTGAGGTCCCAGCTGATGACGCCGGCGCGCGTCCGGGCCCCTTCGCTCAGGCGCTGCCGGTACGCGTGGTCGGTCGCCAGCTGGATCCAGGCCTCGGCCAGCTCGTTGGGGTCGTCGACCAGCACGCCGCTGTAGCCGTCGGCCACCGAGTCGCGCAGGCCCGGCACCCGGAACGCCAGCGCAGGGGTGCCGTGCGCCGCGGCCTCCATGATCACGAGCCCCCAGCCCTCATGGCTGGCCGGATGGACCATCAGCCAGGCCGAAGCCAGCAGCTTCTGCTTTTCGGCCTCGCTGATCTTGCCGACGATCTCCACGCCCGGGCCAGCCATGTCGGCCAGGCGCTCGCGCTCGGGACCGTCGCCCGCGATCACGAGGCGACCGCCGACCACCGGCCGCACCCGCTCCCACGCCTGCACGAGCAGCTCGAAGCGCTTGTGCGGCACGAGCCGGCCGAGGCCGACGAAGAGCGGCTCGTCGGCCTCCACCCCGATCTCGTCGGGGATGTCGGTGCCGTTGATGATGATGCGGATGTTGTCGGGCTCGACGCCGAGCCGCTCGAGGCCCTGAGCCGTCGACGGAGAGACCGCCACGAACAGCCGGTTGCGGTAGGCCGCGGGCATGGCCCGCTGCTCGAGCAGGCGACCCATCGCGGCGACGGGCGCGGGGAACCACTGGCTCCACTGCTCGGTGTGGATGTGGTTCACGAAGCACAGGGCCGGGCCGCGCCGCCAGAACGGCGTGTAGAAGGACAGCCCGTTGGCCACGTCGATCACGAGGTCGCGGTCGCGGAAGTGCCGCAAGTAGCTCAGCGGGGCGCGGACGTACTGCGAGACCGTGCCGCCGTTCGGCTGCACCCGGTAGGCGCGCGGCGAGCCGATCGGCTCCGCGCACATGAGGGCGACGTCGTGGCCCCGCCGCGCGAGGCCGGCGGCCAGCTGATCGATCAAGACCTCGGACCCGCCGGCGAGCTCGTTGGCGAGGTCACGCCATGCGACGAAGAGGACCCGCATCAGCGAACGCTCCCCGGAGGTCCAACATGCAGCCGATCCGCCCATCCCGCGCTTGCCTGCTGCAACCGAATCCCTCCTGGGAGCCGTGGCCCGGGCCCTGCGCCAGGCGGGGGTCTCCTGCCCTCGTGGCCATTGGACGGCGCGAGCGATTGTAGCCTGCGGGACCGGTTGGCCCCGATGACGGGGCCTGACGCTCGTTGGAGGAGGTCCGTGCCGAACGCCGCCACCGACGAGCGGGCCGGCGGCGCGGCCCCGGCGCCGCCCTCGGCTTCCGGCAGTCGACGGCGCTGGCTGCTCGGCGCTTGGCCGTGGTGGACGGGCGCGCTGGCCGGCCTGTTGGTGCTCGGCCCCGGGCTGGCTCCTGGCTCGCTGTACAGCCTCGACCTGTCCCTCACGCCCCGCATCCCGCTGCCACCGGGCTTCTGGGGTCTCGGCCCGGCGCTGCCCCAGCGAGTGCCCACGTTCCTCCCGATCGCCGCCCTGTCGCCGCTGGTCGGCGGACCCGCCGCCGGCAAGCTCTTCCTGGTCGCGTGCATCGCGATCGCGTTCGCGGGCGCGGTCCGCCTCGCCGTCTCGCTCCCGCCGCTGACTCGGCTCGGAGCCGGCGTGCTGTACGCGATCGGGCCGTTCGCCGTCACTCGCGTGGCGGCCGGCCACCTGAACGTCGTGCTGGTCGCGGCCGCGCTCCCGTGGGCGCTGCCCCACCTGTTGCGGCCCTCGGCCGACCTGCGGCGCACGTTCCTCGCGGCCGTCGCCATGGCCGTCGGCGGATCGGCCAGCAGCAGCCTGGTCGGGGTCCTGCTCGTGATCGGGCTGCTGACCGAGGACGTGCGGCGGCGGGTGGGCCGGGTGCTGCTCGTCGTGGCCGCCGCGGCGCTGTTGTGGATCATCCCGGACCTGGTGGTGCTCTGGGCCGGCGCCGAGGTGCGCGGTGGCGACACGTTCCGCACCCACCTGCCCGACGTCTGGTCGGCCGGCGGCCTGCTCGCCGGCGGCGGCTTCTGGCGCGCCGACTTCCAGGTCGGCGCGCTCGGCGTCGGCGGGGCGCTCGGCGGCGTGGTCCTCACCGCGCTGGCCGCGTACGGCCACCGCGAGCTGCCGGGCCGCTGGCGGC
>JAODBM010000176.1 GCA_025463985.1 Acidimicrobiales bacterium | reverse complement strand
GGTGGCGAGCCCGGCGGCCGCCATCGGGTGGCCGACCACCGCGGGCCGGCGGCGCCCGAGCAGGGCGGGCACGAGCTCGTCGCGCAGCACGGCCCAGGCGCCGGCGGTGTACTCGCCGGTGTAGGTGGGCCGGGCCAGGGCCGAGCACTCCCCCCACCCGACCTGGCCGTCGTCGAGCAGGAGGCGCACGAGCACGAGGTCGCGGTGGGTCTCGGTCCCGTGGGCGGAGCGGAACGGGACGCGCAGCGCGAGGCGCACCCGCCGCAGCTCGACCTCGGCCGGGACCGGTGGGGCGTCGGTCACGCGGCCGCGGCGTGCAGCCACGGACGCCACGCCTCGGGCACCCGCCCGACCGCGACCGTGACCCAGCTGAGCCGGCGCGGCACGGTCGGCGGCTGGTGCAGGGACATGCGCGTGTCGTGCAGCAGGCGGTCGGCCTTGTGCACGTTGCAGGGCCGGCAGGCGGCGACGACGTTGTCCCACGTGTGGGTGCCGCCGCGGCTGCGGGGCACGACGTGGTCGAGGGTCTCGGCCCGGTCGCCGCAGTACTGGCAGCGGTGGCCGTCGCGGGCGAACACGCCGCGGCGGCTGAGCGCCACGTCACGCTGGTAGGGGACCTTCACGAAGTACCGGAGGCGGATGACCGACGGGACGTCGATGGTCAGCCGGGCGGCATGCAGCTGCTCGCCGCTCACGTCGAGCACGTCGGCCTTCTCATCCAGCACGAGGACGACGGCGCGCCGAGCAGGCACGATCGCGAGCGGCTCGTACGTCGCATTGAGCACGAGAGCGCTGCCCATGACCCGAAACGTAGCGCCGGACGGCAGGATCGGGCCGACGTGTTCTGCTCGGTCGTCGGGTCAGGACGTCACGTGTGGCCAGGCGCGACACCAGTGGAGGTAGGTGACGACGTCTGCCGGCTCGGGGTCGCGGTCGTCGCCGTACGCCGTCTGGAGGCGGAACCGGAGGTAGTCGGGATCGGGCAGCGGCAGGAACGGCGGCCGCCGCCACCACCCCGGAACCGCCAGCCGCCGGACCTGCACGATCGCCGTCCCCCACAGCGCCGGATGCCGCAGCAGGGCCACCAGCGCCCGCACCACCCACCCGAGACCCAGCCCCCCCTGCGAATGTGGAGTAGAAGCGGTCGTCATCACGACCGCTTCTACTCCACATTCGAGAGGGGGCTTGTGGATCACGTGCTGGCGGTCGACATCGGGGGGACCAAGATGGCCGCGGCGGTCGTCGACGCCCAGGGAACGATCGTCGGCCGCGATCGGACCGCGACCGTGGGACGGGACGCCGACGACCTGTTCGACGCCGTCGCCGGGCTGGCCGAGCGGGTCCGCGCCGCGGCCGGCGTCGACCTGGTGGGCATCGGCGTCGGCAGCGGCGGGCCGATGGCGGGCGGCGGCGCCACCATCTCGCCGCTGAACATCCCGGTCTGGCAGGCGTTCCCGTTGCGCGACCGGCTGGCCGAGCGCCTCGGCCTGCCGACCTGGCTGGACAACGACGCCAAGGCGCTGGCGCTCGGCGAGGCGTGGCGGGGCGCGGCGCGGGGCCAGCGCGGGTTCCTGGCCATGGTCGTCTCGACGGGGATCGGCGGCGGGCTCGTGCTCGACGGCCGCCTGCTCGACGGCGACGACGGCAACGCCGGGCACATCGGCCACGTGATCGTGGAACCCGGCGGCCGCCTCTGCGAGTGCGGTGCCCGCGGCTGCCTCGAAGCGGAGGCCTCGGGTACGGCCATCGCCGCCATCAGCGGCCGCCCCGCAGCGGACGCACCGGTCGAGCTGCGGCAGCGCACCGGCCGGCTCGTGGGCCGGGCGGTGGCCTCGGTGGCCAACCTGCTCGACCTGCGGCTCGCGTGCGTCGCGGGCTCGGTGGCGCTGGGCTTCGGGCCGTCGTTCTTCGAGGCCGCGCAGGCCGAGGTCGACGCCTCGGCCCGGCTCGACTACTCCCATGGCACCCGGATCGTGCCGGGCGGGCTCGGGCCCGACGGGCCCCTCGTCGGCGCCGCGGCGGTGGCGTGGCGGGCCCTCGGCCGGCCGGTCGGCGTGGACTGAGCGCGGACGAGTCGCCCCCTTGAGGCCGGAATATCCGTCATGAGCGCCTAGATTCGGAAGGCCCGGTCCCCGAAGGAGCGCACGACGTGGCCGATCAATCGCCGGCGGAGCGAACCGAAAGCTTCGCCGACCTCTTCGGCGCCTTGGCCGACAACATCGCGCTCGTCATCCAGGGCAAGCCCGACGTGATCGAGCTGGTCCTGCTGTGCCTGGTGTCGGAGGGGCACCTCCTCGTGCAGGACGTGCCCGGCGTCGGCAAGACGAGCCTGGCCAAGGCGCTGGCCCGCTCCATCGACTGCTCGTTCGGGCGCATGCAGTTCACGCCCGACCTCCTGCCGTCCGACGTGGTGGGCGTGAACGTCTGGGACCGGTCGACCAACGCGTTCGACTTCCGGCCCGGCCCGGTGTTCTCGAACATCGTCCTCGGCGACGAGATCAACCGCGCCTCGCCGAAGACCCAGTCGGCGCTGCTCGAGGCGATGGCCGAGCGGCAGGTCACCGTCGACGGCGTGACCTACCTGCTGAACCCGCCGTTCATGGTGATCGCCACGCAGAACCCCATCGAGCACGAGGGCACCTACAACCTGCCCGAGAGCCAGCTCGACCGGTTTCTCATGCGGGTCTCGGTCGGGTACCCGGGCCGCGACGCCGAGCTGCAGATCCTCGAGACTCACGGCGACGACGACGCGTTCGACACTGTGAAGCCCGTGCTGACCGGCGCGCAGGTCAACGGGCTGGCCGCCGCGGTGCGCACGGTGCACGTGGCCGCGCCCCTGCGCGGCTACCTGGTCGACCTGGCCGAGGCCACCCGGGTCCACCCCGCCACCGCGGTGGGGATGTCGCCGCGGGCCTCGCTGGCCCTGCAGCGGGTGGCCAAGGCGCGGGCGGCGACCCAGGGTCGCAACTACATCGTCCCCGACGACCTCAAGACCCTCGCCCACCCCGTCCTCGGGCACCGGCTGCTGCTCAGCCCCGAGGCCCACATGCACGGCCTCACGCCCGACGACATCATCGACGAGGTGCTCAGCACCGTGCCCATCCCCGCAGCGCGCTCCGCGGTCAGCCCGGCCTGAACGGTGTCGCTGCCGGTCAACCGCCAGGGCCGCGCTGTGGTGGCCGGCTCGCTGGCCTTGATGGTGCTCGGCCGCCTGTTCGGGCTCTTCGAGCTGTTCCTGATGGGCATGGCCGGCCTGGCCCTGGTGGCGGCGGCCCTGCTCGCGGTGACGCGCCGCCGGCCCCACCTCGAGGTCACCCGCGTCCTGCACCCGCCCCGCGTGTACGTGGGCACCGCCAGCCGCGTCGAGCTGACCATCCGCAACACCGGTCGACGCCGCAGCGGCGTGGTGCGCCTGCACGACCCGGTGACCGGCACGAGCGGCGCCGACCTGCTGCTGGGGTCGCTGGCCCCCGGGGCCGAGATCGGCGCTACCTACCACCTGCCGACCAGCGCGCGGGGCATCGTGCAGGCCGGGCCGCTGGACGCGACCGTCGCCGACCCGTTCGGGATCGCCGAGCGCACCCTCCCGTCCGCGGGCACGGCCGACCTCACCGTCTTGCCGCGCATCGACCACATCGTGCCCCTCGCCTACGCCACCGGCCGCGAGGACCCGCACGCGGGCGCCGACCACCCGAACGTGCTGGGCCAGGGCAGCGAGGACTTCTACGCGCTGCGGTCCTACGTGGTGGGTGACGACCTGCGCCGGGTGCACTGGCCGTCGACGGCACGCCGGGGCGAGCTGATGGTCCGCCAGGACGAGGTGCCGTGGCAGGGCCGCACGACCGTGCTGCTCGACGCCCGCCGCGGCACCACGACCGGACCCGGGTTCGAGCTCGCGGTGTCCGCCGCCGCCAGCATGGTGGTGGCCGCCCAGGACCGCAGCGACCGCATCCGGCTGGTCACCACCGACGGCCGCGACTCCGGCTACGCCGACACCCACGCCCAGGTGGAGCGGGTGATGGAGCACCTGGCGGTCGTCGAGCGCCACCGCACCGGCAGCGTGAGCGACCTGTCGCCGCTGCTCGACCGCTCCCCCGGCGGCGGCCTCGTCGCCGTGCTGGGCGCGCCGACCCGCGAGGACGTGGAGGCGCTCCTCCGCGTGCGGGCCCGCTTCGGCACGGTGACCGTCGTGCTGTTCGAGCGCGCGTCGTGGGACCCGGGGGCGCCCGAGGACGATCGGGTGACCGTGCCCCCCGCGCCGGGGCTGCGGGTGCTGCGGATCACCGGCCGTGCCCCGTTCGCCACCGTGTGGAACCTGGCCATGTCGCGGCGCCCAGCGCCCGTGGTGCGCCCGGCATGACCGCCATGACCACGACGCCCACGGTCACGGCCCGCCAGCGCGCCCGCAGCCGCGTCGGCGAGGCCGGAGCCGAGGTGGCGCTCGCGCTGGTCAGCCTGGCCACGGTGGCCGGGTTCGCCCGGCTCTACCACGGCTTCTCGTTCTTCTGGCCGCTCGCCACGTTCGTCGTGGCCGGCCACGGCCTGGCCGTCTTCTGTCGCCGCCGCGGCGTGGGCGCGTTCCCCACCGCGCTCATCGCGGTCGGTGCCGGCGCCGTGCTCGTCGGCTGGCTGCTGTTCCCCCACACGACCGCCTTCGGGCTGCCGACGCCCACCACCTGGACGCGCGCCCATCGCGCGCTCGACCAGGCCGCCAACCGCTTCGGCACGGTCGTCGCGCCGGCGCCGGTGCTGCCCGGCTTCCAGCTGGCCGCGGCGCTCGCGCTCTGGGGGGCCGTGTGGTTCGCCGACTGGTCGGCGTTCCGCATCCGAGCCACGGCCGAGTCGGTGGCACCGTGCGCGGTGCTGTTCCTGTTCGGCGCCCTGCTCGGCTCGCCGCAGCACCGCACCTGGACCACCGCCGCGTTCGTCGCCGCGGTGCTGCTCTTCGTGCTCTCGCACCGCACGTCCCGGCAGGACCAGGGCCGCACGTGGGTCGCATCGTCGGCCGCGGGCGGTCGCCGGTCGATCCTCCAGGCCGGCGCGGTGGTCGCCCTGGTGGCGGTGCTCGGGGGCGCCGCGCTCGGTCCCCATGTGCCCGGCGCGGCGTCGCGACCGCTCGTCGGGTGGCGCCAGACGCAGACCGGGCCCTCGTCGCGGATCACGGTCAGCCCGCTGGTCGACATCCGCCGCCGGCTCGTCGAGCAGTCCGACACCGTCGCCTTCGACGTGCGCACCAGCCAGCGGGCCTACTGGCGGCTGACCTCCCTCGACGCCTTCGATGGGCGGATCTGGTCGTCCAGCGGCGAGTTCGGCCGCACCTCGACCCAGCTCCCCCGCTCGGGCCTCGCGCCGCCGACGGCCAGGCGCATCGTGCAGGACGTGCAGATCCGCGACCTCGCCGCCATCTGGGTGCCGAGCGCGTTCGAGGCTCGCCAGGTCGACAGCACCACGCCGATGCGCTGGGACCCCGACTCCTCGACGCTGATCGTCGACAACGACCGCTCGACCAGCGACGGACTCCAATACCGCGTGGTGTCCGCCGCGCCCGTCTTCACCGCCGGCCAGCTGCAGCTCGACCGCTCGGTCCCGAGCCGCGCCATCCAGAGCGCGTACCTGCGCCTGCCCGGCGACCTGCCCGCCGAGGTCCGCACGACCGCCGTCGACGTGACCAAGCAGGCCCCGACCGGCTTCGACAAGGCCATCGCGCTGCAGCAGTGGTTCCGCACCCAGTTCACCTACGACCTGTCCGTGCCGCCCGGCCACGGCGAGAACGCGATCACCGCGTTCCTGGCCGACCGCCGTGGGTACTGCGAGCAGTTCGCCGGCACCTACGCCGCCATGGCCCGCTCGCTCGGCCTGCCGTCGCGGGTCGCGGTGGGCTTCACGACCGGTGACCCCGACGCCACGATCCCGGGGCTCTACCACGTCAAGGGCAAGCATGCGCACGCCTGGCCCGAGGTCTACTTCGCCGGCCTCGGGTGGGTGCCGTTCGAGCCCACGCCCGGCCGCGGGGCTCCCGGCGCCGAGGCCTGGACCGGAGTCGCCGAGCAGCAGGATGCGCCCGCCGTCCCCGGCACCACCGTCCCGGTCACCACCGCCGGCGCGAGCCAGATCCCGGGCCGGCCGGGCCAGGCGTCCCCCGACAAGGGCCGGGTGCGCAGCGGCAACCAGCCGGCCACCAGCCCGACCCCCACACCCGGTCCGTCGGCCGCCCCGCGCGTCCTGCTGGGGCTCGGCATCGCCGCCGGGGCGGTCGCGGTCGGATGGCTGCTGATGGTCCTGCTCCTCCCGACGTGGCGTCGGCGGCGCCGCCATGCGGCCGCGCGCACCGGCGCGGCGAAGGTGCGGCTGGCGTGGGACGAGTCGGTCGAGCCGGTCGAGTGGATCAGCGCCACCCGACCGTGGTCATGGGAGAGCGACGCGGAGTACGCGGCCCGCGTCGCCGACCAGGTCGGGCCGCTCAGCGGGGCCCACTCCGAGCTGGCCCAGCTGGCCGCGGCCGCGGCGTGGGCCGACCGCGAGCCGCCCGAGGCGGCCGTGGCTCGAGCCAACGACATCGCCCGCACGCTGCGGCACACCCTCGGCGACCGCCTCACCCGCCGCCAG
>JAODBM010000142.1 GCA_025463985.1 Acidimicrobiales bacterium | reverse complement strand
TGCGCGAGCAGATCACCGGCATCCGGGTCGTGCGGGCCTTCGTGCGCGAGCCGGCCGAGCGGGCGCGGTTCAAGACGGTCAACGAACGGCTCACCGAGACCGGGCTCCGGGCCGGGCAGCTGCAGGCGTGGATGTTCCCGATCGTGATGCTGGTGCTGAACGGGTCGAGCATCGTCGTGCTCTGGTTCGGCGCCCACCGGATCGCCAGCGGGCAGATGAAGGTCGGCGCGCTCATCGCCTTCCTCAGCTACCTGACCCAGATCCTGCTGGCCGTGATGATGGCCACGTTCATGGCGGTGCTGGCACCGCGGGCCGCGGTGTGCGCCGAGCGCATCAACGAGGTGCTCGACGCGCCGTCGTCGGTGGTGGCGCCGACCGACCCCGTCACCGACATCGTGGCGCACGGGTCGCTCGAGCTGCGCGGCGTCGGGTTCCACTATCCGGGCGCCGACGCGCCCGTGCTCACCGACGTCACGCTGCGGGCCGCTCCCGGCCAGACCACGGCGATCATCGGCAGCACCGGCGCCGGCAAGAGCACGCTGCTCAACCTCATCCCGCGGCTCTTCGACGCCACCTCGGGCACCGTGCTCGTCGACGGCGTCGACATCCGCGACCTCGCGCCCGAAGCCCTGTGGCAGCGGATCGGGCTCGTGCCGCAGAGGCCGTACCTCTTCTCCGGCACGGTGGCCAGCAACCTGCGGTTCGCCAACCCCGACGCCACCGACGACGAGCTCTGGGAGGCTCTCGAGATCGCGCAGGCGACCGACTTCGTGACCGCCATGCCCGGCCGGCTCGAGGCCCCGATCGCGCAAGGCGGCTCGAACGTCTCGGGGGGTCAGCGCCAGCGCCTCGCCATCGCACGTGCGCTCGTGCGCCGCCCGGAGATCTACCTGTTCGACGACTCGTTCTCGGCGCTCGACCTCGCCACCGACGCCCGCCTGCGCGCCGCCCTCGGCCCGCACACCGCCGACGCCACGGTCGTGATCGTCGCCCAGCGGGTGTCGACCATCAAGGGTGCCGACCAGATCATGGTGTTGGAAGACGGCCACGTCGTCGGGCTCGGCACCCACGCCGAGCTGCTCGACAGCTGTCCGACCTACGGCGAGATCGTGGCCTCGCAGATGAGCGCAGAGGAGGCGGCGTGACCGACCTCACCGAAGCCGAGCCGGACGTCGCGGACGACGGCGAGGAGACCGGTCCAGTCCGGCCGCCCTCCGCCTCCGCCATGGGCGGACGCTGGGGGCCGGCCACGCCAGGCGAACGGTCCGAGGACTTCTACGGGTCGACCCGCCGGCTGCTGGCCACCATGCGTCCCGAGCGCAAGGGCGCCGTCCTGGTGCTCGCCGCCGCGCTCACCAGCGTCACGCTGGCCGTGCTCGGCCCGCGGATCCTCGGCCACGGCACCGACATCATCGTGCGGGGCCTCACCGGACGAACCCGCGGCATCCAGTTCGGCCAGCTGCGCAACGTGCTGTTGGGCGTGGCCGTGATCTACATCGTGTCGTCCGCGCTCTCCTACCTGCAGTCGTACATCCTCGCCGGCGTCGTGCAGCGCACGATGATGCGGTTGCGGTCGGAGGTCGAGGAGAAGCTCAACCGCCTGTCGTTGCGCTACGTCGACAGCCAGCCCCGCGGCGACCTGCTGAGCCGCGTCACCAACGACATCGACAACATCGCGCAGAGCCTGCAGCAGACCCTCAGCCAGGCGCTCACCTCGATCCTGACCATCGTCGGCGTGCTCGCCATGATGTTCGTGATCTCGTGGGTGCTCGCCCTCATCGCCCTCGTGATGATCCCGACGTCGCTGTTCATCGTGACGCAGGTGACGCGCCGCTCCAAGAAGCGCTTCATGCAGCAGTGGGCGCACACCGGCGCGCTCAACGCCCAGGTCGAGGAGGCGTTCACCGGCCACTCGCTGGTCAAGGTGTTCGGCCAGCAGCGCGCGGTCGAGCAGCGGTTCCAGGTCAAGAACGATCAGCTGTTCGGCGCGAGCTTCAGCGCCCAGTTCATCGCCGGCGTGATCCAGCCGGCGATGATGTTCCTCGGCAACCTCAACTTCGTGGCCATCGCCGTGATCGGCGGCCTGCGGGTGTCGAGCGGCTCGATGAGCCTCGGCGACGTGCAGGCGTTCATCCAGTACTCGCGGCAGTTCACCCAGCCGCTCACGCAGATGGCGTCGATGATGAACGTGCTGCAGTCGGGCGTCGCGTCCGCCGAGCGCGTGTTCGAGCTGTTGGACGTCGACGAGCAGGCGCCGGACCCGGCCGAGCCGCTCATCGACGAGCGCCCGGCGGGCCGGATCGAGTTCGAGCACGTCTCGTTCTCCTACGACCCCGCCAACCCGCTGATCGAGGATCTCTCGCTGGTCGCCGAGCCCGGCCAGACCATCGCCATCGTGGGTCCGACCGGAGCCGGCAAGACCACGCTGGTGAACCTCATCATGCGGTTCTACGAGATCGACCGCGGCACGATCCGCCTGGACGGCAACGACATCGCGCAGATGCGCCGCAGCGAGCTACGAGCCAACGTCGGCATGGTGCTGCAGGACACCTGGCTGTTCGGCGGCACGATCCGCGAGAACATCGCGTACGGCAACCTCGAGGCCACCGAAGACCAGATCCGCGCCGCGGCGCGCGCCACCTACGTCGACCGCTTCGTCCACTCCTTGCCCGACGGCTACGACACGGTCATCGACGATGAGGGCGGCACGGTCAGCGCCGGCGAGAAGCAGCTGCTCACGATCGCCCGCGCCTTCCTGGCGAACCCGACGATCTTGATCCTCGACGAGGCGACCAGCTCGGTCGACACCCGCACCGAGGTGCTCATCCAGAGCGCCATGGCCGCGCTGCGCTCGCAGCGCACGAGCTTCGTGATCGCGCACCGGCTCTCCACGATCCGCGACGCGGACCTGATCCTGGTCATGGAGCACGGCAGCATCGTCCAGCAGGGCACCCACAGTGAGCTGCTGGCCACCGGCGGCGCCTACGCCAACCTCTACAACGCGCAGTTCGCCGGTCCGGCCGCCGAGGTCTGAGCGACCGCCTCAGCGGGGGGCGATGGTGGCGCCGGAGTCGCCGACGAAGCCACCGAGCACGCCCTGCCCGGCCCGCTCCGCGGCCGATGCCCGCAGGTGCGCGACCGCCGTGGCCGAGAACGAGGCGAAGAACACCGGCTCGAGCAGGATGCCGCCGCGGCCGCTGAAGTAGGCGATGGCCAGCAGCGGGTAGCCGACCAGCAGGATCCGCCACGACCAGTCGGCGACGTCCGGCGTGGCATCGCGGCTGCCGTCGGCGCCCTCGGCGCCGGCATCCGCGGTGAGGTCGATGCCGATGCGCCGAGCGCGGGCCCGCCAGATCGCCATGGTGGCGGCGCCGAACTCGATGATCCCCGCCGCCATGTGCACGTAGTGCGAGACCGGCAGCTGGAGGTGCACCTCCAGGCTGCTGCACGCGGCGCTGACGTCGGCCGCGCAGGCGTACGGGTAGCGGCCCCCGATGGCCGCCGCGGCCGCCCAGGTCAGGAGCCACGGCCACTCGGGCCGGGCCCGGCGGCTGAGCAGGAGCGCGAGCACCAGCAGGCTGCCGCCGACGAGGTCGAGGGTCTGCAGCGCGCTGGCGTGGGGCTGCCCCTGGGATGCGAAGTCGCTGAAGAACCCGTTGGTCGTGTGCACCATGCCCGGCACGAACAGCACCAGGAGCCACCAGTTGTAGGCGGCGAGCCCGGCGGCGCCGGCCCCGAGCGCGACGATGCGTCGCACATCGCGCCCCTGCGTGCCGTACACCACACCCTGCTCTGCCATCGCGCCGCCTTGCTCACGCACCCCCCGGTAGTGATGATCCTGCCGAGGCGCGGGCCAACCTGCAACCGAAAACGCCGCAAACTGCCTCGCGCGGCCGAACATGGACGGGCGCGACGGACCCCGCTGGGTCAGCCGGTCGGGCGGCCCGCGGCCTCGAACGCGCCGTACCAGTCGGTGGCGATCTGGCGCTGCGCCTCGGCGAGGGAGATCTGGTGCGCGCACACCATGCGGTGCAGCGCGTTCTCGAAGCCGTCTTTGACCCGCGAGCCCGCCGGCTGGCCGTCGGGGCCGGTCAGGTCGTGGGGCTCGTCGAAGAAGTTGGCCCCGGCGAAGTTCGGACCGCCCGCAGGGTCGCCACCCAGCTCGATCGAGATGACGTGGTCGCCCTCGGAGGTGGCCGGTACGCCCGGCGGGTCGTAGTACGCCGCCACCTTCCGCTTCAGGGCCTGCGACCCGCGCGGGCCGCTGGCTGGGAGGTACTTGGCCCGCTGCCGGCGCGACCAGCCCGAGCGGCAGATCGTCGTGCGGATGTTGCTCTCGGTCACCGCCGGGTTGACCACGCCGGGCGTGCAGGCCGGGTCGGGGTCGGCGTCGTGCAACGTGCACCCGGACGTGGCCGTCTGCAGCGGGGGCACGAAGACCGCGCCGCCCTCGGGGCCGGGCGCGGGTCGCGCCGGCCCGAGGCTGGCCAGCCCCAGCGCGAGGGCGAGGCCCAGCCGCGTGGCCGGACCCGTCCGTGGTGACGCGGGGCGCGCGCCTCGGGCTCGCGAGTTGTTCGGATCACGCATGACCAATCCCTCTCGTTGCTCGGACGGCCGATCGGCGAGCTGCCGATGGCCAGGACCCGACCGTGACGGGACGGCCGGACGATCGATCTCCGCCGAGATCGTCCTCGTCGTGACAGTACGACAAATAGGGCAATCTGCGCGCGCGGTCTCCCGCGCCCACGTCCGGTGCCAGCGGCCGGGGCAGCATGACCGTGCCCGGCCTCCCGCGCAGCGGAGAATGGCGGCATGCCCGAGGATGCCCCCGACGCCACCCCGAAGCCCGAGCCCGAGACCGGCGACGGCCACGAACCGCGGCCCCGTGGCGATGTGCTCGGCCGGACCGTCGGCGCGGTCGAGGGCGCGGTCGGCGACTTCGTCGGAGCCAGCACCCACCAGGTGCAGGACGCGGCCCGCGCGCTCGTGCCGGCCTGGAAGCGCGCCACCGAGGGCGAGACCCGCTGGCCAGTCGGTGCCGCCGTCGCCGTCGCCATCTACCTCCAGCTTCGCCTCCCCCGGCAGCTGGCCTTCCGGCCCATCTGGCTGCTCCCGACGATCGAGGCCGCGCTGCTGATCGGGCTGCTGATCGCCAACCCCCGGCGCATCAACCGGCACTCGCGCAACGTGCGGATCGCCACCCTGGCTCTCATCGCGCTGGCCAGCCTCGGCAACGCGTGGTCGGCCGGCCACCTCATCCGCGCGCTGCTGACCGGCCACGCCGGCACCGACGCCGGCCCCTTGCTCGCCGACGGCGGCGCGATCTGGCTCACCAACGTGATCGTGTTCGCGCTCTGGTACTGGGAGCTCGACCGTGGCGGCCCCGCCTCTCGCGCGCAAGGGACGCGCATCTACCCCGACTTCCAGTTCCCGCAGATGGGCAACCCCGAGCTGGCACCCCACTGGGAACCCAACTTCTGGGACTACTTCTACGTGTCGTTCACCAACGCCACCGCCTTCAGCCCGACGGACGCGATGCCGCTGACCCGCTGGACCAAGATGACGATGTTGGTGCAGTCCGCCGTCTCGCTCTCCACGGTGGCGCTGGTGATCGCCCGGGCCGTCAACATCTTGAAGTAGCGGCTGGCCTGCGCCAGCGGTCGGTGCATATCGGGCCGCCGAACGGGCACTCCTTGTGGCGGCGATGAGGAGGAGGGACCGATGGGAGGTGCGGACGACGGGCCACAGGGGGCGGCGGCCTTGGCGCAGGCGCTCGGCGAGCACCTGCAGGAGCGAGGGCTCCAGATCGCGGTGGCCGAGTCGCTGACCGGCGGGATGCTGACCGGCGAGCTGGCTCGGGCACCAGCGTCCAGCGCCTGGCTCCGGGGCGGGCTCGTGGCGTACGCGACGGAGGTGAAGCACGACCTGCTGTCCGTCCGCCCGGGCCCGGTCGTGAGCGAGGCGGCCGCCCACGACATGGCCGTCGGCGTGGCTCGACTCCTCGAGGCCGACGTCGCCATCGCGGTCACCGGCGTCGGCGGTCCCGATCCGCAGGAAGGTCAGCCGCCGGGCACGGTCTGGATGGCCGTGCTGGCCGACGGCTCGGTCACCACCGCGCTCGGCCAGTTCGAGGGCGACCCCGCGGCGGTCTGCACCGCGACCATCCGCGTGGCGCTGGAGCTGGCCGTGCGGCGAGTCGCCGGGGCCGAGGCCGCGCCGGACGCAGGCGCAGACGCAGACGCAGGCGGGCAGGTCGTGCGCCACGACGAGGCGGCGAACCGGTTCGAGCTGACCGTGGACGGGCACCGCGCCGAGCTGACCTACCGGCGCCGCGGCGACCGGCTCGTGCTCGACCACACCGGGGTGCCCGGCGCCATCGAAGGGCGGGGGTTGGGCAGCGTGCTCGTGGCCACCGCGGTCGACTACGCCCGCCGCAACGACCTCACGATCGTGCCGGTCTGCTGGTTCGTGCGGACCTGGCTCGACCGCCACCCGGCCGAGGCCGGCACCGTGGCCGTGGCCACGTCCTGACCGCGCCGCGCGAACGGCGGCGGCTCAGCGGGCGACGACGGTGAAGAAGTCCCGCTGGTCGGGCTGCAGGTAGCGGGTGGCGGGTCGGGGCATGGCCGGCAGCAGCTTGCTGGACGCGACGCCCCCTGGCGTCTGCCGGTAGAGGCTGGCCGAGACCATCGCGTTGTGGATGTCCATCTGCATGGCCCGCACGGCACCGGCCTGCACGAGGGCGTCGGCCAGCGTCTGCAGCGTGAACTTGTTGCCCGCGACGTAGATGATGTGGCCCTTGGCGTCGATGCCGACGCCCGAGCGCCACACGTACTCCAGCTGGCTCTTGCGCGAGCCCCAGAGCTTGTCCCAGTTGTGCACGAGCCCCGGCACGGGCTTGCCGCCGTCGACGATGAGGCTCAGGTTCTGGCGGACGGCGTGCACATTCGGCGACATGGCGACCTCGCGGCCCCAGGCGCCGATGTTGACGCTGCCGTCGCGGTAGATCACGAGCGAGGCGCTGCCGGGCTTGAACCGGTATGCCGTGCGGCCGTCGAGGTAGAACGCGCCGTGAGAGTCGTGCATCTTGAAGCCGGAGTTGAACGCGGCGAGGGTGCGGCTGAGCAGGGCGGGGTCGACCTGCGCGGTGCCCGGCCACGGCCCCCCACCTGGCTCACGGGTGCCGGCGACGAGGTCGAGCTTGGCCGCGGTGAGATCGATCGACAGCACCCCGGCCACGAGGGTGGGGTGCTTCGGATCAGGCCGGAACCAGCTGGTGAAGATGCCGGGGCGGCCGCCGCCGACGGTCGGGCCCGGAAGCCACACGGCTTCGCCGCGATGCGACGGCTTGGTCGCGGGGTGCAGTGCGCCCAAGTGCCCGGAGCTGATCGCCTCGGCGATGGTGCCGCGCTGGAGGCGGGAGGGCACCGGCGGCAAGGGGCCGGTGGGCCGGCCCGACTTCGGCGGCCCGTTGTGCGTGTAGTACCAGACCTCGATGTTGTCGACGAGGCCGCCGCCGCCGTGGTCGCGCATCCACTCGATCGAGCGCACCGCCATGCTCGCGCTGCCCGGATATCGCAGCGCCTGGATATAGGAGTAGATGGCCGGCGAGAGCAGGATCAGCAGCACGACGTAGACGATCCGCCGCGCGCGGCGGCGCCGGCGACGGCGGGCTCTGCGATCGGTCGAGGGGGTGTCACCACCGTCGGCCACGGGGTCGGCCACGACGGCTGGGTCGGGCACGGGGGTCGGGGGAACGACGCCGCCCTTGGGCACCTCGTTCTCGTCGATCACCGTGGACATCCCAACCTCCGCATCGCTCCCGCCTTCGGAAGCGAACCTAGACAGCACCCGGTCAACCGCGCACCGCACCCGGTCAACACCCAGTAAAAGCCCGAAGATGACGTGCCTTCAGCGTCCTGACTTCGGTCGGCGAGCCTCGGTGAACCCGTCGTGGTAATCGATGGACGTGAAGCCCAACCGGCGGAGCGCCGCCACGGGTGGAGGACCGACGAGCACGACGACATCGACCCGGTTGCTCCGGCGGAGAAGGTTACCGTGGCTGCAGGCTCGGCCCGTTTCACCCGGCGAGAAGGGGCACGGCCAGATGTAGGCGTCGGTGCGACGCGACAGGTGTCCGAGCACCTCGTTCTGCGCGGCGACCCCTTCGGTGGGCCCCACCGCGGCGATGGCCGCGGCCACGCCTGGCCGCGGTGGGCCGAGGGCCACCGAGAGGCGGACCGACTCGGGGGCCCCCGACGACAGCGGGCTGGTGAGCAGCAGCCCGATGATCACGCCGATGCCCAGCAGGCCGAGGGCGAGCGCCGGCGACCGCGGCCCGCGACCGCGGAGCCACGCGGGTGGTCGGCCCAGCACCGCTAGCGCGCCGCCCACGGCCAGCGGCACGAGATAGGCGGCGTGGTGGTACCAGGGCACCGGGATGCCCGGCCACGAGGACAGCAGCAGCGGCAGGCCGGCCACCACGACGGCCACGAACCAGCGCGGACGCAGGAGCGGCAGGAACCCCGCTGGCAGCAGCCAGATCACGAGCTGGCGCAACGACGTCGGCGCGACCAGCGCGATCGGCAACCGCCACGGGTGCAGCGCGAGGTCGCCCCACCCGCGGCCGAGCCGGTGGTAGTAGTGGCCGAACGTCTGCCAGGTGCCGAGGACGTGCGGGATGACGACCGACAGGAGCAGGGGCACCGGCACGAGCCAGAGCAGGCGTCGGCGCACGCGGGGCAGCGCCACGATGGCGATGCCGGCCAGGGCGATGACTGCGTCCGCCCGGCAGCAGGCCACGAGCGCCGTCGCGATCGTCGCCGCCCGCACGTCGTCGCGCCGCGCCGCGAGCAGCGCCCAGGCCACCGCCGGCGTGGCGAACACCACCGGGTGCACGTCGTAGACCGCGCTGCTCAAGAGGGGCGCGCTCGCGGCGACGGCCACGCTCGCCACCCACGGCGGCGCGCCGAGCTCGCGGGCCAGGGCGCGCATGGGCAGCACGGTCAGCCCCAGGCACACCGCCTGGACGGCGAGGAGCCAGACGGGCGTCGCCGCGATGCGGTACAGCGGGGCGAACAGCACGATCACCGGCGAGACGTGGTCGGCGAACACGTTGACGCCGATCTCGGTGATGAACGGCGCCCGGCCGTGGGCCAGCAGCCAGGCCGCCTGGTCGAAGATGCCGAGGTCGGAGGCACCGGCGTGCAGGCGCCGGTAGCGGACGTAGCCCAGCGTGAACCAGCCGGCAGCGGTGGCCAACGCCCAGGCGAAGCCCACCCGATCGCCGAGCCGGCGCGGCGGGCGGGTCCGGACGCCGGCGCCGGCGTCAGCCACTGAGCGCTCTGCCGGCCTCGCCTGCGGGCCTGCCCGGGGCGCTCGCATCGGCGCCAGTCCTAGCAGCATCAGCCACCTGGCATCCCCTATCGTCCATGATTTGCCAGGGTTTGACCTTGCCCGCGCTATCCCGATACCAGCCGGTTCCTACCATTCTTGGGGTCGAGAGGAGACACCGCGATGCGCGCGCGACCGATGCAGGACCAGCCTGGGGCAGGTACACCACGATGATCGACCTGCTGGGCGACATGCTGGGGTCTGCCATCCACTGGTTCGGCCCCTTCCTCATCGGATCATCGGTCACCGCCGGCGCGCTCGCCCTGTCGGGTCGCATCACGAATCGCCTCGACCCCCGCGCCACGCGCTGATGACACCACCCCACGGGCCGGGCTCCCCTTCACGGGCGCGACGCGCGGCCCGCGCCGGACACCCGTCCACCCAGGACGACCCGTTCCGCCGCCTCCCGCATCCCGCCGACCCACATCGCCCCGACAGCCCGCCTCGGCGTGCGGGCACACGGCCCGCGGGCCCGGCCGACCGGGCCCGGCCGG
>JAODBM010000138.1 GCA_025463985.1 Acidimicrobiales bacterium | reverse complement strand
GTCGGGCGTTGTCGACATGGAGATTTTCGATCATGCGACCGTTGTGGGTCACAACACCCTTCCCCGCAGCCATTGCCTCGTCGAAGGTTGCGATGAGCGCTTGTGCGTCAGCGACAGCTTCCGCGGTCGGTGCGAACACGCGGTTGCACGGCTCGAGCTGGCTGGGGTGGATGAGCGTCTTCCCGTCGAAGCCGAGCTGGCGCCCCTGGACGCATTCGGCCTCGAAGCCGGCCTCGTCCTTGATGTCGTTGTAGACGCCGTCGAGGATCACCTTGCCGGTGGCGCGCGCCGCGAGCAGGCACAGGCCGAGCCCGGTCAGCAGCGGCTGCCGGCCCGGGACGTGCTCGGCGTGCAGCTCCTTGGCCAGGTCGTTCGTGCCCATCACGAGCACCGCGAGCCGCTCCGAGGCGCCCGCGATCTCCTCGGCGTGGAGCATGGCCACCGGCGTCTCGACCATGGCCCAGATCAACGTGTGGTCCGGGGCGCCGGCGGCCTCCAAGGCCTTCTCGACCGCGTGGACGTCGGCCACCGAGCCGATCTTGGGGACCACGACCCCGGCGGGACCAGCCGCGGCCACCGCGGCGATGTCGTCGGCGTGCCACTGCGTGTCGAGGGCGTTCACGCGGATCGCCACCTCCTTCGCGCCGTACTCGCCCGATGCCGCCGCCGCGCACACCCGGGCGCGGGCCTCGACCTTGGCATCGGGTGCGACGGCGTCCTCCAGGTCGAGGATCAGCGCGTCCGCCGCGAGGCCCTTGGCCTTCTCCAGCGCGCGCTCGTTCGCGCCGGGCATGTAGAGCACCGAGCGGCGGGGTCGCAGCAGGGCGTCAGCGCTGGTGGGCTCGCTCACGATCAGGCCTCCGATCCGGCGAAGCCGTACCGCTCGGCCAGGTCGGCGTCGCGCTCAGCGAGCTGGTGGGCCAGCGTGACCATCACCTGGCACTGCTTGACCGAGGCGTCGTCCTCCATCTTGCCGTTGAGCATGATGGCGCCGGTGCCGTCGCCCATGGCGTCGATGACCTCCTGCGCGTGCGCCACATCGGCCGGATCCGGGCTGAACACCCGCCGGGCGATGTCGATCTGCACGGGGTGCAGGCTCCAGGCCCCGACGCAGCCGAGCAGGAACGCATTGCGGAACTGGTCCTCGCAGGCGGTGGTGTCCTTGATGTCGCCGAACGGTCCGTAGAACGGGAGGATGCCGTTGGCGGCGCAGGCGTCGACCATACGAGCGATCGTGTAGTGCCAGAGGTCCTGCTGATAGGTGGCCCGGGGGGCGTCCGGATCGCCGGCATCAGGGTCTTGGCGCACGAGGTAGCCCGGGTGGCCGCCGCCGACGCGCGTGGTCTTCATGCGACGGTCGGCGGCGAGGTCCGCGGGGCCGAGCGACAGGCCCTGCATGCGGGGGCTGGCCGCACAGATCTCCTCGACGTTGGCGACGCCTCGAGCCGTCTCGAGCAACGCGTGCACGAGGATCGGTCGGTCGAGCCCGGCCTTGGCCTCGAGCTGGGCAAGCAAGCGGTCGACGTAGTGGATGTCCTCGGCCCCCTCGACCTTCGGGATCATGATCACGTCGAGCTTGTGGCCGATGGCCGGCACGAGCGTGAGCAGATCGTCGAGGCCCCACGGCGAATCGAGGCTGTTGACGCGGGTCCACAGCTGCGTCTCGCCGAAGTCGACGTCGCTCGCGATCTTCACGAGACCTTCGCGGGCCGCGACCTTGTTGTCGGCCTGGATCGCGTCCTCGAGGTTGCCGAGGATGATGTCGACCTTTGCCGCGATGTCCGGCACCTTGGCCGCCATCTTCTCGTTGCTCGGATCGAAGAAGTGGATCATCCGCGACGGCCGGAACGGGATCTCTCGCACGGGGTCCGGGGCGCCGACGGCGAGCGGTCGGAAGAAGTCCTTGGGGCTGCGCATGGTCCAGACCCTAGAGATCTCGCTGAACCGGGTTGGAATTCGGCGGGCCCCGGTGATGCCGTCCGACGACGGGCCGTGTTCGGCCGTTGTTCGGGTTGTGTAAGGCGCGGCCTGGTCGACGCGTCTGCTCGCGAGCGGACCTCACCTGGGTCGGCGGGGAGGGCGTCCGTCGCATCCACCCGAGCGAAAGTGAGCCCCGATGATCTCTTGCAACGCCCGCGTGCCCCGTCTCTCGATCTGTGCCCGCCTGCTCGCCGGTGTGGCGGTGGCAACGGTGCTGATGGGAACAGCCTATGCCCGCGCCGCCGAGCCGAGACGGCAGGCCCTCGACTGCAGGATCGACTACACCTCGCACAGCCTGAACCAGCACTACGAGGACATCTCGCACTATCCCGTGGCCCTCGATACGACCTTCTACGGACCCACCGAGGTCGACAAGGGTGCGTCGTTCACGGCGGGCCTGCAGCTCAGCCCGTTCACCTTGCCGGGTCCGGCGCCCACCGTGGACGACTTCACGCTGAAGGTGCGCATCGCGCACGTGTCCATCGATCGCCTCAACTTCATCGGGGCGGGGTCCTTCACGCCCGGGATCATGTCGTACTACGTCGACAAGCGGACGAACGACCACTACGCCTTCCTCGTCATTCGTCTCCAGGGTGTGCACCACATGGGCGATCAGGTGAAGCCCCCGTACCTGCTCATCCGTGCGCATGGACTCGGTGCGAGCGGGTCGGACATGACGTTCAGCACCACGGGCAGCGACGCCGCGAACCCATCCCTCCAGTACGACGCGACATGGGGACAACGGATGTCTCGGGGTGACGTGATCGAAGGGCACAGCGCGTACACGAGCTGCGCGAGCTACGGCGGTGCCGTGACGTTCGCGAGCGTTCGGAACGGCCCGGCCTGACCACGGCGCGACCGGTGCAAAGAAATGCGCCGCCGCCCCCAATCCCTGCAACTGGGCGGGACTTCGGTCGCCCCGACAGCCGCAACGCCGCCCAGTTGTCCCAACCCCCGCAACTGGGCGGGGCTTCGGTGTCCCGACAGCCACAACGCCGCCCAGTTGTCCCAGCCCCCGCAACTGGGCGGGACTTCGGTCGTTCCGACAGCCGCAACGCCGCCCAGTTGCCCCAGCCCCCGCAACTGGGCGGGAACTCGGTCGTCCCGACAACCGCAATCCCGCCCAGTTCCCGGTCGTGGCTACCGTGGGCCGCGCACCGGCCATGAGGCTCGGGCGGGGAGGGGTGGCGAGGCCATGTTCGAGTGGACCGACGAGCAGGAGATGGTGCGCGGCGCCGTCCGGCAGTTCATCGACAAGGAGATCCGTCCCCGCATCGACGAGTTCGAGCATGGCGACACGCCGCCGTACGACGTGCTGCGCAAGCTGTTTCGCGACTTCGGCATGGACGTCGCCGCTCGGGACCGCTTCGCCAAGCAGATCGCCTTCGAGAAGGCGGTGGCCGACGCCGTGGCCAAGGGTGAGACGCCGCCGGAGAAGCCCAAGCGCGACGGCGACGGTGGCGCCTCCTCGCTCACGCTCATCCCGATCATCGAGCTGTGCCGGGTGTGCCCGGGCATGGTCACGGCCATGGGCGTGTCGATGGGGCTCACGTCTGCCGCCATCAATGCGAAGGGCACCATCGCCCAGAAGGAGCGGTGGGTCCCCGACCTGCTCACGATGGACAAGATCGGCGCCTGGGCCATCACCGAGCCCAACTCCGGCTCCGATGCGTTCGGCTCCATGAGGGCAACAGCGCGGCGCGACGGCAACGAATACGTCCTCAAGGGCTCGAAGACCTTCATCACCAACGGCCCCTATGCCGACACGATCGTCTTCATCTGCAAGCTCGATGAAGGCAACGAACCAGCCCAGCGCAAGATCCTCTCGTTCGTGGTCGACAAGGGCACGCCCGGCCTCGAGCAGTCCAAGCCGCTGCGCAAGATGGGCATGCACTCGTCGCCGACTGGCGAGCTGTTCTTCGACGACGTGCGGGTCGGTCCCGACCGCCTGATCGGCGAGACCGAGGACGTCGGCGCCGGCGGACGCGAAGGCGCCAAGGCCACCTTCATGCAGGAGCGGTCGGGCGTGGCCGCGATGGCGCTCGGGATCATCGAGGAGTGCCTCGACCTCTCGGTCGCATACGCGAAGGACCGCGTGCAGTTCGGCAAGCCCATCGGCGAGTTCCAGCTGATCCAGGACAAGCTCGCCCGCATGGAGGTCGCCCGCCTCAACGTCGAGAACCTCGTGTTCCGCACGGTCGAGCTCAGCGCCGCCGGCCGCACGATGACCCTTGCCGAGGCATCGGCGATGAAGCTCTATTCCGCCCGGGCGGCCACCGAGGTCGCCCTCGAAGCGGTGCAGCTGTTCGGCGGCAACGGCTACATGAGCGAGTTCCGGGTCGAGCAGCTCGCCCGTGACGCCAAGGTCCTGCAGATCTACGCGGGCACCGATGAGATCCAGATCACCCACATCGCCAAGGACCTCTTGCGCCGCTGAGGCGAGCGGATCAGACGCCCATCGAGCGGCCGATGATCTCTTTCATGACCTCGGTGGTGCCGCCGTAGATCGTCGTGATGCGGGCGTCGGTGTAGGCCCGGGCGATGGGATATTCGAGCATGTAGCCGTAGCCGCCATGGAGCTGCACGCAGGTGTCGACGACGCGCTTCTGCAGCTCGGTGCACCACCACTTGGCCTCGGCGGCCTCATCCGCGGTGAGGCTCTCATCGTTGAGCGCTTCGATGCAGCGGTCGACGAACACGCGCGCGATGTCGATCTCGGTGCGCATCTCGGCCAGCTTGAAACGGCTGTTCTGGAACGACCCGATGGGCTGGCCGAAGGCGGTGCGCTGCTTGCAGTAGTCGAGCGTCCAGTCGAGCGCGGCCTCCGCGGCTGCGACGCCGGCGGCCGCGATCGACAGCCGTTCTTGGGGCAGGTTGTGCACGAGGTGGACGAAGCCCTGGCCCTCGGTCCCCAGCAGGTTCTCGACCGGCACCTCGACGTCGCTGAAGAACAGTTCGGCGGTGTCCTGGGAGTGCAGGCCGACCTTCTCGAGGTTGCGGCCCCGCTCGAACCCGGGCATGCCGCGCTCGATGATGAGCAGGCTCATGCCTTTGTGGCGCTGGCTGGGATCGGTCTTGACCGCGGTGATCACCAGGTCGGCGTTGATGCCATTGGTGATGAACGTCTTCGAGCCGTTGACGACGTAGTGGCCGCCGTCGCGGATCGCGCTGGTGCCCATCGACGCGAGATCCGAGCCGATGCCGGGCTCGGTCATGGCGATCGCGGTGATGAGCTCTCCCGAGCAGATGCCGGGCAGCCAGCGGGCTTTTTGCTCCTCGGTGGCCAGGCTGAGGAAGTACGGCAGGCAGATGTCGTTATGCAGGGTGATGCCGAGGCCGGCGCCGCCGGTGCCCGAGCGCTGCACCTCCTCGCCGATGATCAGGTTGTAGCGGAAGTCGTCGACGCCGCCGCCGCCATAGGTCTCGGGCACCGACATCCCCAGGAAGCCATTGGCACCGGCCGCGGCGAACAGCGAGCGCGGGACGATGCCAGCCTTCTCCCACTCGAGGTGGTGGGGCGCGATCTCCTTCGCCACGAACTGGCGGAAGGCAGCGCGGAACATCTCGTGCTCGTCGGTGAAGATCGTGCGGCGCATCTCCCCATCCTGCCGCGCGCTCGGTTCGCGACCGTCCGCCGCTCAGGGGTGCCCCTGCCTCAGCGCGAAACCGGAGGCGGTGACCGACCGGAACGACGTGCTATTGCCTCGGCTCTTCGGAGTTGGCGAGCGCGTCGGCGAGGGGGGTGTGGGGGCGGCCGAGGGCCTCGGCGACGGTGGCGTTCGGCAGCGTGCCGGCCAGGGTGTTGACGCCGAGGGCCAGCGCCGGATCGTGGCGCACGGCGCTGGCGACGCCCAGGCGCGCCAGCTCGGCGAGGTAAGGAAGGGTGACGTTGGTCAGCGCGTAGGTCGAGGTGTGGGGGACGGCGCCCGGCATGTTGCCGACGGCGTAGTGGATGACGCCGTGGCGTTCGAACACGGGGTCGTGGTGGCTGGTCTCGTGCGACGTGGCGATGCAGCCGCCCTGGTCGATGGCGATGTCGATGATGACGGCGCCCGGCTTCATCGCCCGCACGACGTCCTCGTCGACCACGACCGGAGCTCGGCCGCCGGCCACGAGCACCGCGCCGATCACGAGGTCGGCGTCCACCACCACCCGCTCGACCTGGCCCCGGTTCGAGGCCAGCGTGGTGATGCGGCCCATCTGGATCTTGTCGACCTCGCGCAGGCGGTCGACGTTGCGGTCGAGGACGTCGACCTCGGCCTCGAGGCCGGCCGCCATCCACGCCGCGTTCCAACCGACGTTGCCGGCACCGAGCACGACCACGTGTGCGGGTCGCACGCCCGGAGCGCCGCCGAGCAGCACCCCCCGTCCGCCGTTGTGGCGCTCGAGGAAGTGGGCGCCGACCTGCACGGACATGCGACCGGCCACCTCGCTCATGGGTGCGAGCAGGGGCAACGACCCGTCGGGCTGCTGGACGGTCTCGTAGGCGATGCCGGTGGTGCCGGCCGCCAACAGCGCCTCGGCCACCGCCGGATAGGCGGCGAGGTGCAGGTACGTGAACAGCACGAGGTCGGGGCGCAGGTGGCGCAGCTCGCTCTCCTGCGGCTCCTTGACCTTGCAGACGAGCCCGGCTCGCTCCCAGACCTCGTCGGCGCTCGCCACCACCTCGGCGCCTGCCGCCGCGAACTGGTCGTCGGGGATGCTGGCGCCGAGGCCGGCGCCCGCCTCTACCAGCACGGACACGCTGTGCGCGTACAGCTCCCGCACACCGTCTGGCGTGAGCGCGACGCGATGCTCGTCGGGCTTGATCTCGGTGGGCACGCCCACCACCAGCGGTTCGGTCATCTCGTCGCCCTAGCGGGCCACCACCTCCGTGGCCTCGACCAGCGCCGTGCGCAGGACGCCGGCGATCTCCTCGAAGTGCTCGGGGCCCGCCGTGAGCGGCGGCGACAGCTGGATGACCGGGTCGCCGCGGTCGTCGGCGCGGCAGATGAGGCCCAGCTCGACGAGCCGCGGCGACAGCACGCCACGTAGCAGGTGCTCGGCCTCGTCACCGGTGAACGTCTCGCGCGTGGCCTGATCCTTCACGAGCTCGACGCCGTAGAAGTAGCCCATGCCCCGGACGTCGCCCACGATGGGCAGGTCCCGAAGGTCGTCGAGCGCGGCCCGGAACTCGCCCTCGTGCTCACGGACGCGGCCGGTGAGGTCCTCCCGCTCGATCACGTCGAGGTTGGCGAGCGCCACCGCGCAGCTGACGGGGTGGCCGCCGAACGTGATGCCGTGCAGGAAGGTCTCCTCCTGCTCGAGGAAGGGGGCGGCGATGCGGTCGCTGATCATCACCCCACCGAGGGGCGAGTACCCCGAGGTGAGCCCCTTGGCCATCGTGATCATGTCCGGCTGGTACCCGAGACGGGACGATCCGAACCAATCGCCCAAGCGGCCAAAGGCGCAGATGACCTCGTCGCTCACGAGCAGCACGCCGTAGCGGTCGCAGATCTCCCGCACGCGGGCGAAGTAGCCGTCCGGCGGGGTGAAGCAGCCGCCCGAGTTCTGCACCGGCTCGAGGAACACGGCGGCGACGGTCTCGGGTCCCTCGGCCAGGATCGCCTCCTCGATTGCGTCGGCGCAGGCGAGCGAGCAGGGCTCGGGCCAGGCCGGACACACCTCGGGCCGGTAGTGGTTGGTGTTCGGCACCTTCACGCCGCCGGGCACCATCGGCTCGAACGGCGTCTTGATGCCGGGCAGCCCGGTGATGGCCAGGGCGCCCATGCTCGAGCCGTGGTAGGCGAGGTAGCGGGAGATCACCTTGTACCGGCTGGGCTGGCCGATCAGGCGGAAGTACTGGCGCGCGAGCTTCCACGCCGACTCGACCGCCTCGCCGCCGCCCGTGGTGAGGAACACGCGGTTGAGGTCGCCCGGGGCGAGCGCCGCGAGGCGGGCCGAGAGCTCGATGGCCGACGGGTGGGCATAGGTCCACAGCGGGAAGTAGGCGAGCTTGTTGGCCTGCTCGGCGGCGGCCGCCGCGAGCTCGGGACGCCCGTGGCCGACCTGCACGGTGAACAGGCCGGCCAGGCCGTCGAGGTAGCGCTTGCCGGCGTGGTCCCACACGTAGCAGTCGTCGCCATGGTCCATGACGACGATGCCGCCCGTGTCCTCGGGCACGAGCTTCGAGAAGTGGCCCCACACGTGCGCGGCGGCCATCGCCTGGAGCTCGTCGGTGGTGCGTGGCGTGGTCACAGGGTTCTCCAGGGGACGTCGGGGCCGGGGCTGGGGGGCGTCTGCGACGCGCATGCCCCCGGGAAAGGGTGCCATCATCGACCACTTCGCCCGGTCGTGTCGCCACCACTCGGACTGGGCGGGTTCTCGGTCGCTGGGACGTCCGGGATGGCACCCAGTTCGGGGGCGAACGGCGCCGGCACCACCGGGGGTACGGTCCGGCCATGCGGTTCACCGACGATCACGAGGCGTTCCGGGCGACGGTGCGGGGGGTGTTGGCCCGGGAGGTCACGCCCCACGTCGACGAGTGGGAGGAGAAGGGGATCTTCCCGGCGCACGAGCTGTTCCCCAAGCTGGGCGCGGCCGGGCTGTTCGGCCTCGAGTACGCCCCCGAGGACGGCGGCCAAGGCGCCGACCACTCCTACACGGTGATCCTCGGCGAAGAGCTGGGGCGGGTGCCCTGTGGGGGCGTGTCGATGGCGATCACCGTGCAGACCGACATGGCCACGCCATCGCTGGCCCGGTTCGGCACGCCCGAGCTGAAGGCGACGTACCTGGCTCCCGCGTGCCGGGGCGAACAGGTGGCGGCCATCGCCGTGACCGAGCCCGATGCCGGCAGCGACGTGGCCGCCATCCGCGCCCGCGCCGAGCGCGACGGCGACGAGTGGATCATCAACGGCTCGAAGCTCTACATCACCAACGGCACGCAGGCCGACTGGCTGTGCCTGCTGGCCCGCACGTCCGACGAGGGCGGCTACCGGGGCATGAGCCAGATCGTGGTGCCGACCGACGGCGAGGGGTTCGCCGTCAGCCGCAAGCTCGACAAGCTGGGCAACCGCTCGTCGGACACCGCGGAGCTGAGCTTCACCGACCTGCGCGTCCCGGTGGCGAACACGATCGGCGAGATCGGGCGCGGGTTCCAGCAACAGATGCAGCAGTTCCAGAACGAGCGCATGATCGCCTGCTACACGGCGTGGGGCGGCATGGTCGGCGCGCTGGAGCGCACGGCCGAGTACCTGCGCCAGAGGCAGGCGTTCGGCGCCCCGCTGCTCGACAACCAGTACCTGCAGTTCACGCTGGCCGAGCTGGCCGCCGAGGTCGAGGCGCTGCGCCAGGTCAACCACGGTTGCGCCGAGGCGTACCTCGCGGGCGAGGACACCAGCCGGCTCGCCACGATCGCCAAGCTCCTCGCCGGCCGGCTCACCCGCAAGGTCGCCGACTGGTGCCTGCAGTTCCACGGTGGCGTCGGCTACATGGAAGACACGTGGACCGCCCGCTACTTCCGTGACACCCGGCTCCTGTCCATCGGCGGCGGCGCCGACGAGGTCATGCTCCGCACGTTGGCCCGCTTCGAGGGCTTCGGCTGACGCCCGCGCCCTGCTCGGCTGGGTCGGCGGCGCGGCGGGCGATAGGGTGCGCCTCGCACGACACGCAGGGGAGCTCGGGGCAGCCGGGCTGAGAGGGGGGCCGACGAGCGCCCCCGACCCGTGAACCTGAACTGGGTAATGCCAGCGGAGGGACGCGCATGGAAGAGCACGAACCGGCCCCTCGCCCTCGTTGCGTGGCGGTCGTGGCTGGTGGACCCGGCGAGGCGCCGCGGCCCGCGGTCGAGCTGCCGCCCGACACCGTCGTCATCGCGGCCGACTCGGGCATCGACCTCGCGCTCGCGGCCGGCTACCCGATCCACCACGCGGTCGGCGACTTCGACTCGGTCACGCCCGAGGGCTTCGCCCGGGCCGAGGCGGCCGGCGCCCACGTCCAGCGCCACGAGCGCGACAAGGACGCGACCGACCTCGAGCTGGCCCTCGACCTCGCCCTCGGCCTCGGTCCCGACCGCCTCATCGTGATCGGCACCAGCGGCGGGCGGCTCGACCACGAGCTGGCCATGCCGTTGGTCCTCGTCGCCCGGCGCTTCTGGTCGATCGACGTGGTGGCCCACCTCGGGCCGGCGGTCATCGCCGTGGTGCCGGCCGGGCGCACGCAGCGCTGGTCGGGCGCGGTGGGCGAGCAGGTCTCGCTGCTGCCCGTGCTCGGCCCTGCCACCGGGGTCGCCACCACCGGGTTGCGCTGGCCGCTCAACGACGCCGTGCTCGCCGACGGCAGCACGCGGGGGTGCAGCAACGAGGCGATCGCCACCGACGTGAGCGTCACCTGCACCGGCGGCGTGCTGCTCGTGATCCGGCCCGGCACGTGCGCCGACCACGTCCCCTCCCGCGCCGCCGCCGGCCCTGCAGATCCCCCGTCCCCCGATCCCGAACGGAGCCCGCGATGATCGCCGAGATCCAGGTCCTGCCCACGCCGGCCGGCACGCCAGACGACCGCCATGCACACGTCGAAGCCGCGATCGCGGTGATCCAGGCGTCGGGTCTGCACCACGAGGTCGGCCCGTTGGGGACCACGCTCGAGGGCGCTCCGGACGCGGTGTGGGCGGTGCTGCGCGCCGCGCAGGAGGCCACGCTCGCGGCGGGCGCGGAGCGGGTCGTCACCGTGCTCAAGCTCCTGCAGGCCACCGACGACGGCGGCCCGTCGATGGCCGACCTCGTGCGGAAGTTCCGGCCGTGACCGAGTGGCCGCCGGGTCGGCTCGTGCTGCCGTCGAACCTGCACGTCGACGAGCGCGCGGCCGGCTCGGCGACGGCGGCGGCCGCGAGCGGGCGGGCCAGGCGGGCGGGCCGGGCCATCCTGCGGACGTGGCTGCCGCCCGTGCTGTGCTTCGCCGCCCTGATCGCGGTCTGGCAGCTCTGGGTCGGGGTGCGGCACATCGAGCACTACGTGCTGCCCACCCCAGGGCGCATCGTGCGGGCCGCGGTCGACGCCTGGCCGTTGCTGCCCACCCACATCGGCACCACCGTGACCGAGGCGGTCGCCGGGCTCGGCATCGGCGCGGTGGCCGGCGTGCTGCTGGCCGCCCTGGTCGTGCGGGTCGGGCTGGCGCGGCGCACGCTGTACCCGCTGCTGGTGATCAGCCAGACGATCCCCATGATCGTGCTGGCGCCGCTGCTCGTGATCTGGTTCGGCTTCGGGCTGACGCCGCGCATCGTGGTCGTCACCCTCATCGTGTTCTTCCCGGTCGTCGTCAGCACCGTCAACGCCATCGACGACGTCGACGTCGACCTCATCGACCTCGTGCGGTCCATGGGCGGCAGCCGCCGCCAGGTGCTGCGGGCCGTGCTGGCGCCGGCGGCCGTTCCCGGCTTCTTCTCGGGGCTGCGCATCGCCGCGGCGTACGCGTTCGGGGGCGCGGTGATCGCCGAGTACATGGGGGGCTCGTCGGGCCTCGGCGTGTTCATCGAGGCCTCGCACAAGAGCTACGAGCTCGACCGCATCTTCGTCGCCGTCGCGGTGGTCGCCCTGTTGACCGCCGCGCTGTTCGGCCTGGTCGAGCTGGCCGCCCGGCTGGCCACGCCGTGGAAGCCGACCCGCCGTCCTCTCTCCCACCCCTCGGAGCCCTCGTGAAGCGTCTTCCTGTCCTCGCCGCCACGCTCGCGATCGTCGCGTCGCTCACGGTCGCCTGCTCGTCCGGCTCGTCGCCGCGCGTCTCGCCCGCCGCCCCGCCCGACAAGGTCACGGTCGTCCTCGACTGGACGCCCAACACCAACCACAGCGGCCTCTACATCGCGCAAGCGCAGGGTTGGTACCGCCAGGCCGGGCTCGACGTGCGGATCATCCAACCCGGCGACGTCAGCAGCCTGCAGCTGCTCGCCGCCGGCAAGGCCGACGTCGCCGTCTCCGTCCAGGAGGAGGTGGTGCCGGCCCGCGCCCAAGGCCTGCCCGTCGTCTCGATCGCCGCGATCGCACAGCACAACACGTCGAGCCTCGTCTCGCTGGCCGACCGCAACATCCGGCGACCCCGCGACCTCGCCGGCCACACCTACGGCGGCTACGGCGGCCCGCTGGAGAAGGCGCTCGTCCGCACGCTGACGGCCTGTGACGGCGGCAACCCCGACAAGGTGCGCTTCACGCAGGTCGGCGACGCCGACTACCGCGCCGGCCTCACCCGTCACCAGTACGACGTCGTGTGGATCTTCGACGGATGGGACGGCATCCGGCTCGGCACCGTCGACAAGCTGCCGATCACCTCGCTGCGCTTCGCCGACCACACCGACTGCATCCCCGACTGGTACACGCCGCTGCTGGCCTCCTCGGAGAAGATGATCGCCAGCCGGCCTGACGTGCTCAAGCGGTTCATGGCCGCCACCACCCGCGGCTACCAGCAGGCCATGCGTGACCCCAACGCCGCCGTCGCGCCGCTGATGGCGGCGTCGCCCGAGCTGAACCGCACGCTCGTCACCCGCAGCGCCGCGTACCTGTCCACGCGCTACGCGGCCACGCCCGCGGCCTGGGGTCGACAGGACGCCGCCGTCTGGCAGCGGTTCGCGACCTTCCTCCGCAAGGCCGGGCTGGTGAAGACCGACATCGACGTGAAGGCCGCCTACACGAACCGCTTCCTGCCCACCACGTCATGAGCACCGGCGCGCGCACGGGCGCGGTGGCCGTGCGTGACCTGCACCACGCGTTCGCCCGCGGGCGCGGCACCGCCGACGTGCCGGTGTTCGCCGGCCTCGACCTCTCGGTGGAGGACGGCGAGTTCCTCGCCGTCGTCGGGCCGAGCGGCTGCGGCAAGAGCACGCTGCTGCGGATGTTGGCGGGCCTGCTCCAACCGCTCGCGGGCAGCGCCACCGTGGGCGGACGCGACGTGCTGGGCCGGCCCGGCGCCGTGGCCTTCATGCCCCAGAAGGACAACCTCCTGCCGTGGCGCCGGGCGCTGGGCAACGCGGTCCTCGGCGCCGAGATCAGCGGCGTGCCGCGGGCCGAGGCCCGGGCCCGGGCCCTGCCCCTGTTCGAGCGGTTCGGGCTCGTCGGCTTCGAGCGGGCATGGCCGGCCCAGCTCAGCGGCGGCATGCGCCAGCGCCTCGCGCTGCTGCGCACGTTCCTGCTCGACCAGCCCGTGCTGCTCCTCGACGAGCCGTTCGGCGCGCTGGACGCCATCACCCGGCGGTCGATGCAGACCTGGTTGCAGGACGTGTGGTCGGCCGACCGCCGCACCGTCGTGTTCGTCACCCACGACGTCGAAGAGGCGCTCTGGCTGGCCGACCGCGTCGTGGTGCTCTCGGGGCGTCCGGGCCGCGTCGTGGCCGAGCTGCAGGTCACCCGAGCCCGCCCGCGGGCCCTCGACCTGGTGACCGATCCCGCGTTCGTCGCCCAGCGAGCCGAGGTGCTCGCCGCGCTGGGCGGCTGACGGCGCCGGTCGAGGCCGCGGCCGGTGCGGGCGCCCGGCGAGGCGTCGGGCAGACTGCGCCCGATGGACGTCCAGGCCGATCTGCTCGCCCCGTGCGGCCCCGAGCGGCTGTTCGCGTGCATCGACGACCTGGCCCGCTACCCGGCGTGGCTGGAGATGGTGACCCGCGCCGAGCCGGTCGCGGCCGACGCCGACGGGCTGCCCGCGTGGCAGGTCGAGCTGCGCGGCCGCCTCGGCCCGCTGGCCCGCTCGAAGCGGTTGCGGATGGTGCGGGTGCGCTGCGACGCCCCGGTCGGCGTCACGTTCGAGCGACGCGAGCTGGACGGCCGCCAGCACTCGCCCTGGGTGCTGCGCGCCGACGTGAGCGCGACCGGCGACGGCTCGTCGCTGGCCATGCACCTGCACTACGGCGGGTCGCTGTGGGGCCCCGTCCTCGAACGCCTCCTCGGCGACGAGATCCAACGCTCACGCACGCGCCTGCTCGACCTCGTCGCGGACTGACCCCCGGGGCCGGCGCGGGGGCCCTCGCGACGGCGCCTACCGTGGCGGCCGATGAGCCCTCCCGCCCGCGTCCGGCGCCTTCCGTGACCCACGAGGACCGGCCGACCTACGGGGCCACGGTGACCGATGGGGGCACCCGGTTCGCCGCGTTCTCGGGCGTGGCCGAGCGGGTCGAGGTCTGCCTGTTCGACGACGCCAGACATGAGGCCGACCGGGTGCCGCTGGTCGCGAGCGCCGGCGGCGTGTGGTCCGGCCTGGTCGGCGGCGTCCAGGCGGGGCAGCGCTACGGCTACCGCGTGCACGGACCGTTCGACCCGGCCGCCGGCCACCGTTGCGACCCCGCGAAGCTGCTCGTCGATCCCGCGGCCCGGCGGATCGAGGGCGCGCTCACCTGGTCGCCCGAGCTCGTGGCGCGCGGCGTCGACAGCGCCCCGTTCGTGCCGCGATCGGTCGTGGCCGTCGCTCCGGGACCGCCCGTCACCGCCGACGAGCGGCCGAACCGCCCCTTCGACCGCACGGTGATCTACGAGGCGCACGTCGAGGGCCTCACCGCGCGCCACCCCTCGGTCCCGGCCGAGCAGCGCGGCACCTACCGCGGGCTCGGCCATCCGGCGGTCGTGGCCCATCTCGTCGATCTCGGCGTGACGACAGTCGAGCTGATGCCCGTGCAGCACTTCGTGACCGAGGCCCGGCTGGCCGCCGCCGGCCGCCGGAACGTGTGGGGCTACAACCCGATCGGGTGGAGCGCGCCCCACGCCGGATACGCGACCCCGGGGGCCGACCCGGCCACCGAGCTGCGGTCGGCCATCCGCGCGCTGCACGAGGCCGGCATCACGGTGTGGCTCGACGTGGTGTTCAACCACACCGCCGAGTGGCGGGCGCAGACCGGACCGACGCTGTCCCTGCGTGGCTTCGACGCGGCGGCGTGCTACCGCCTGCGGCCCGATCCCGCCGGCGGGGCCGAGCTGATCGACGACGACGTGACCGGGTGCGGCCACACCGTCGACCTGCGCCAGCCCGAGCTCCGTCGCCTCGTGCGGGAGAGCCTCGTGCGCTGGGTCACCGAGCTCGGGGTCGACGGGTTCCGCTTCGACCTGGCGGCGGCGCTGCTGCGCGAGGACGGCGACCCCGACCCGGCCGCGCCGCTGCTGGCGGAGTTGGCCGCCGAGCCCGCGCTGGCCGGCATCGCGCTCGTCGCCGAGCCCTGGGACCTCGGCCACGGCGGGTACCTGCTCGGCCGCCTCCCGGCCCCGTGGCACGAGTGGAACGATCGGTTTCGGGGCGACGTCCGCGACCTGTGGCGCGGGGCTCCGGGCGCGCTCGGGCGCTGGGCCACCCGCATGGCCGGCAGCGCCGACGTGTTCGGATCGTCGGGCCGCAGCCCGACGGCGTCGGTCAACTTCGTGACCGCCCATGACGGCTTCACGCTCGCCGACCTCGTGTCCTACGACCACAAGCACAACAAGGCCAACGGCGAGCACAACACCGACGGGTCGGACGACGATCACTCCTGGAACGGCGGCGCCGAGGGCCCGACCGACGATCCGGCGGTGCGCGCCAACCGCGCCGCCCGGCAGCGGGCGCTGCTCGCGTCCCTGGCCTTCGCGCACGGCATCCCGATGCTCTCCGGCGGGGACGAGATCGGCCGCACGCAGGGCGGCAACAACAACGGCTACGTCCTGGCCGACGGCTCGGCCTGGGTGCCGTGGGATGCCGGGGACGAGGACCTCTCGCGCTGGGTCGCCGCCGCCTTCGCGCTGCGCCACGAGCACCCGGTGCTGCGGCGCACCGACTGGCTCTCGGGCCAGCCCGGACCCGACGGCGGGCTCGACGTGGCCTGGCGGCGGCCCGACGGCGCGCTCATGACCGACCAGGACTGGAGCGACCCGGCCCGCCATGCCCTCCTGATGGTCCTCGACGGCGCGGCGGTCGACGACGGCGTGCTCGCGCTTGCGGTCAACGCCACCGGGCCCGCGGTGACCGTCACGCTGCCCGACGGTCGCTGGCGGGTGCGGTTGGACGCATCCGTCGCCCGCCCCCGGCCCGCCGACCCACCCCGTGAGGTGAGCGACACGATCGAGGTCCCCGCGTTCGGCTTCCTGCTCCTCGAGCGCCGCCCACCCCGCTGACAACCGCCTCCCCGCGGCACCGGCGTCGGGCGTCGGGCGGGCGTCGGGGCGTCAGCCGGCCGGGTGGGAGGTGGGTTCCAGCAGGGCCTCGATGGCGGGGTTCGTCGCGAGGTCGAGCGGCGTGGCACCCTCGTCGGTCCGGGCGTGCGGGTCGGCGCCACGGTCCAACAAGAGGCGGCACATCGCGAGGTCGCCGTTGTGGGCGGCCGAGTGCAGCGGCGTGTAGCCGCCCGCCTGGCGCACCTCGACGTCGGCGCCGCGGTCGAGCAGGAGGTGGGCGATGGTCGTGTGGCCCCCGGCGGCGGCGCTGTTGAGCGGCCGGAGCCCGGAGCCGTTGGTGGCGGTGGCCTCGGCGTCGGCTCCACGGCCGAGCAGCGCCTCGGCGACGTGCGTGTGGCCGAAGAACGCCGCCAGGTGCAGCGGCGTGAACCCGTCAGGGGAGACCGCGGCCACGAGGTCCGCGTCGAGGTCGAGCAGCTCGCCGAGGCGCTCGACGTCGCCGAGGCCGGCGGCGTCGAACACGTCGAGCGTGGGGGCCTCGGCGAGCAGGCGGGCCTCGATCTTGGCGTCGCCGCGGTAGCGGGCGGTGAGCGCGGCGGACACGCCCCGCTCGTTGCGGGCGCCGGACAGCCCCGGATCGGCCTTCAGCAGCCCATGGAGCCGGTCGAGATCGCCCGATTCGATAGCGCTGAACACGTCGTCGCGGTGGTCCACTCGTCTCCCCTCCACCCGTGCGTTCCTCAAGGCTACGGCACATGGCTGGGCCCCGGGGACAGGCGCCAGAGGTCAGCGCGGTGGGGTCGTCGTCGGTGGCTGGACGCTCAGCGAGCGGCCCACGCCCGCCAGCGTCCGTCCTCACGGACCAACCGCAGTGGCAGCCCGAAGCAGGCGGACAGGTTCGCCTCGGTGAGCGTGGTGGCGATGGGACCAGCGGCGGCCACGGCGCCGTCGCGCAACAGCAGCACGTGGGTGAAGCCCGGTGGGATCTCCTCCACGTGGTGGGTGACCAGCACCGTCGGCGGTGTCGCCGGGTCGTCGGCCAGGCGCCCGAGCCGCTGCAGGAGGTCTTCGCGCGACCCGAGGTCGAGCCCGGCGGCCGGCTCGTCCAAGAGCAGCAGGGCGGGCTCGGCGAACAGGGTGCGCGCCAGCTGCACCCGCTGCCGCTCGCCCGACGAGAGCGTGCCGAAGCGCCGCTCGGCCAGGTGGGCCACGCCCATCGCGTCGAGCACCCGCTGCCCGCGGGCGACGTCGGCCGCCTCATAGGTGTGCCACCAGGTCTCGAGGGCGCCGTGCTTGGCGCTGACGACGGCATCCATGCCGGCCACGTCGGGCCGCAGCAGGTCGGCGAACGCCTGGCTGGCCACGCCGATCCGCGCCCGCAGCGTCCGCACGTCGCAGCGACCCAGGCGCTCCCCGAGCACGTCGAGCGTGCCGCGCGACGGGTGCAGCCAGAGCGACGCGAGGCGCAGCAAGGTCGTCTTGCCGCTGCCGTTCGGACCGAGCACGGCCCAGCGCTCGGCGGGGCGGACGGTCCAGTCGATCCCGTCGAGGATGAGCCGCCCGTCGACCAGGAGCCCCACGCCGCGCAGGTCGAGCACCGGATCGATCTCGCTGGACGGCACCGGGGCCGCGGTCATGGCTGGTCCCCGGTCACGAGCGGGCGCGGGCGAGCACCGCCGCGGCGGACACCAGCACCTGGACGCGGCTCACGGGCGGATCACCCGGTCATGTTGGCATCCCGCCGCCACCGGCCGCGACGTCCGCCCGACGGCCGCCACCCGGCCGCTGGACGGTCGCCGGACCGTGTCGGTGCCCTGGCTACGCTCGCGACGACCCCCCAACCGCCGACCAAGCGACGGTGGCCCATACGCACGGCACTCGGCCTCGGCGCCGTCGCCCTCCTCGTCCTCGGCACGGCGTTCTTCGTCGCGGCCGGCTTCGCGTTGGTGGCCATCGACCGCACCCGGCTCGAGGCCATGGCCGCCGAGGGCAACCGGGCGGCGCGTGGGGCGCTGGAGATGCTGCACCGGCTCTCGTTCCACCTGTCGGGCGCCCAGCTCGGCATCACGAGCGTGTCGGTCGTACTCGGCTACGTCGCCGCGCCGACCCTCGCGCAGGTCGTCGAAGGCCCGATCCGGTCGCTGGTCGGCGCCCGCAGCGCGCACGGGGTGGCCGTCGCGCTGGCCCTGGTCCTGGCCACCGTCCTGTCGATGGTGCTGGGCGAGCTCGTGCCCAAGAACCTCGTGCTGGCCCGACCCGAGCGCGCCGTGCTGCTGCTCGCCCCGCCGCTGCGGGTGTTCTCGGCGCTGTGCTCGCCGATCATCCGCCTGGCCAACGGTGCCGCCAACGCGGTCGTGCGCTGGTTCGGCATCGAGCCGCGCGAGGAGCTGGACTCGGCCCGCTCGCTCGACGAGCTCGATCGCATCGTGCGCTCATCGGCGGAGGAGGGCGCGCTCGGCAACGCCCCCGTCACGCTGTTCAGCCGGTCGCTGCGCTTCGGGGACAAGACCGCGGCCGAGGCGCTGGTGCCGCGCCTCGCGGTCACCTGGCTGCGCGAGGACGCGACGGTCGGCACGCTGATCGACCAGGCGCTCGCCACCGGCCACTCGCGGTTCCCGGTCTGCCGCGGCGACCTCGACGACGTCGCCGGCGTCGTGCACGTGAAGGACGTCTACGGCCTACCGCCGGCCACCCGCCGCGACTCGCCGATCACCGCCATCCAGCAGGACGCGTTCTCGGTGCCCGAGACCCGCGAGCTCGAGTCGCTGTTCTCCGAGCTGCGCTCCCAAGGCACCCACATGGCCATCGTCGTGGACGAGTACGGCGGCACCGCCGGCATCGTCACCATGGAGGACCTGCTCGAGGAGATCGTCGGCGAGATCGACGACGAGTACGACTTCGGCACCACGCCCGTGACCGAGTCCGGCACCGGCGAGTGGCTGCTGGCCGGCACGCTCCACCCCGACGAGGTGCGTGAGGCCTGCGGGTTCGACATGCCCGAGGGCGAGTACGAGACCCTCGCCGGCTTCCTGCTCGATCGGCTCGGCCACCTGCCGGAGACCGGCGAGGTCATCGAGCATGCGGGCTGGCGCTTCGAGGTCGCCGAGATGGACCGGCGCCGCATCGCCCTCGTGCGCGCCATCGCACCGCCGCCGAGCGCGCCGTCGGCACCGGACCCGGTGCCGGGCCCCGGACCGGGGTCGGAACCATGAGCCTCGGTGCGCTGGCCGCCACCGTGCTGCTCCTCGTGGCCAACGGGTTCTTCGTCGCGGTCGAGTTCGCGCTCATCACGTCACGGCACAGCAAGCTCGAAGGGTTGGCCGAGCAGGGCAGCCGGGGCGCGCGGCTCGCGCTCGAAGCCCGCCGCGAGCTGTCGCTCCAGCTGGCCGGCGCGCAGCTGGGCGTGACGATGGCCTCGCTCGGGCTCGGCGCGGTGAGCGAGCCCGCCATCAGCCGCGTGGTCGAGTCGGCGCTCGGCGCGCTGCACCTCTCCGAGCACCTGATCACCCCGGTGGCCATCGGCCTCGCGCTGCTGCTGGTGGTCTTCCTGCACATGGTCATCGGCGAGACGGTGCCCCGGAACCTCGCCCTCGCCGGCCCCGAACGCGCGCTGGTGCTGCTGGCCTGGCCCGAGCGCATCTACGTCGCCGCCTTCCGGCCGGTGATCCGCGCCCTGAACTGGATCGCCCGCCTGGGCGTGCGCGCCCTCGGCGTCGAACCGCGGCAGGAGAACGAGGGCACCCACACGACCGCTGAGATCGCGCTGATGCTGGCGGCGTCGCGGGAGGGAGGGCTCATCGAGGCCTTCGAGCACGACCTGCTCAGCGGCGCGCTCGACTTCGCCGACCGGCGCGTCGACACGGTGATGCTGCCGCGCGACCAGGTCGCCTGGGTGCGGACCACCGATCCGGTGGAGGACGTCGAGCGGGTCATCGTCGGGCGCGGGCACTCCCGGCTGCCCGTCGTGGGCAGCGGGCTCGACGACGTCCGTGGCTTCGTGCACGCCAAGGACCTCCTGCGCGTCGATCCCGCGGACCGCCACCGGCCCTATCCGGTGGGGCGGCTGCGCCGGATGCTGATCCTGCCGGCCGACCTGTCGTTGGGCGACGTCCTCGTGCGCATGCAGGCGCGACGGCTGCACCTCGGCGTGGTCGTCGACGCCGAGGGCCGCACGCTCGGCCTGGCCACGCTCGAAGACGTGCTCGAGGCTTTGGTCGGCGACATCCGTGACGAGTCGGACCGTGGCCCCGACGTCGCACCAGACGCCGCTGCCGCGTCGGGCGGGACCGCGAACGGCCACGGGGCGCCGGCGGACGAGGCGTCGGACGCCGGAGCCGGAGCCGCACCCGACGAGCCGCCAGCAGACGGCGACGAGCCACGATGAGCGGGCCCGACGCCGCGCTGGCCGACGCGCTGCAGATCGCGCTGGAGGCCCGGCACGGCGCGCCCGTGGTGGTCACCGACCTGCGGCGGTTGTCGGGCGGCGCGTCGCGCCAGACCTGGGCGGTCGACGCCGAGGTGGGTGGCACGCCGGTGCCCCTGATCCTCCAGCGCACGCGCGGTGGTGCCGCTCCCACCGGCATCGCCGTCGGCATCGAGGCGGCGCTGCTGCGCGCCGCCAGGCCGGCGGGCGTGCCGGTGGCCGACGTCGTGGTCTCGGCGGGCGACGACGCGCTCACGTCCATCGCCGCTGACCGGCTGGCCGGCCTGGGCGACGCGTGGATGGTGCTGCGACGCGTGCCCGGCGAGGCGCTGCCCGCTCGGGTCCTGCGCGACGACGCGTTCGCCGCGGCCCGCGCTCGGATGCTCGACGACTGCGCCGCCGCGCTCGTCGCCATCCACCGCATCCCGCCGACCCAGGTGCCCGAGCTGGAGGACGTCGACCGGCTCGTGCGCTACCGCGAGGTCCTGGACGGGTTCGGCGACCCGCAGCCGGTGTTCGAGCTGGCCATCCGCTGGCTCGCCGCGCACCAGCCGACCGTCGTCGCGTCCGGCGTCGTCCACGGCGACTTCCGCACCGGCAACCTGCTCGTCGATGAGCACGGGCTCGCCGCGGTCCTCGACTGGGAGCTGGCCCACCTCGGCGACCCGGCCGAGGACCTCGGTTGGTTCTGCACGCGCGCGTGGCGGTTCGGCTCCCCGCTCCCCGCGGGCGGCTTCGGCACCCGCGACGAGCTGCTGGCCGCCTACGCCCGGGCCGGCGGTGCGCCCGTCGACGCCGAGCGCCTCCACTGGTGGGAGGTCATGGGCACGCTCACCTGGGGCGTGATCTGCATGGTGCAGACCGCCACGCACCGCCTCGGGCTGTCCCGCTCGGTGGAGCTGGCCGCGATCGGCCGGCGGGTCTGCGAGACCGAGCTCGACCTGCTGCGCCTCCTCCCCGGCCCCGACCCGGCGCCCGACCACGCCGCCCCCGCCCCGACCGGCGAGGCCAACCACGGCTCGGCCACGGGGCAGCTACCGCCGAGGACGGTGCACGGCTTGCCCACGGCGGCCGAGCTGGTGGAGGCCACCCGCGAGTGGATCGAGGGCGATGTCGCCGCCGCCACCGAGGGCGCCGTGCGGTTCCATGCGCGGGTCGCCGCCAACGTCCTGGCCATGGTCGAGCGCGAGCTGGCCCTCGGCCCCGCCCACGCCGTCGCGCACGCCGAGCGGCTGGCCCGGCTCGGCTTCGCCGACGACGCCGCGCTGGCCGCCTCCATCCGCGCCGGCGACCTCGCCGGCCGCCAGGACGAGGTCGCGACGGCCCTCGGTGCCGCGGTGCTCGACAAGCTCGCCGTCGCCCACCCGGGCTACCCGGACGATCCGGCCTGACCGGCCTCGCCCGCGGGTTGCGCTGGCCTCGCCGCGGGTCGCGCCGGCGTCAGCAGGGCGCCGGGAACGCAACCCGGTCGGTGCGGTCGGGCTCGCACCCACGAGCGAGCGCGGTTGGCGGGGCTGACCAGGGCTCGGGATAGGTTGTCCGCCGTGCGCATCGGCATCTTGGGTGGAACAGGTCCGGCGGGCAGCGCCCTCGCGGCGCGGCTCGCGTCGGTCGGCTTCGAGGTCATCGTCGGGTCCCGGTCGAAGTACCGGGCGATGGAGGCGGTCGATCAGCTCCACGCCGAATGGCCCACCCGCGAGCTGACGATCACCGCCGCTGACAACGTCGGTGCCGCCGCCGGCGACGTCATCGTGATCGCCACCCCATGGGACGGCGCGACGCAGACGGCCACCTCGGTCGCCAGCCAGCTCCGGGGCAAGGTCGTGATCTCGATGGCCAACGCCCTCACCCGCATCGGCAAGGAGTTCCAGCCGCTGGTGCCGCCCCGCGGGTCGGTGGCGGCGAGCGTGCAGGCCGCGGTGCCCGACTGCCACGTGGCCGCCGCGTTCCACCACGTGCCGGCCAAGGAGCTGGGCGATCTGGACAACCCGATCGAGTCCGACGTGCTGATCTGCTCGGACTTCCCGCAGGCCACGGCGCTGACCTCCGACATCGTGTCGAAGGTCCCCAACATGCGGCCGCTCGACGCGGGCGGCCTGTCGCTGGCCACGCCGATCGAGTCGTTCACCGCCGTGCTGCTCCAGCTCAACGTGCACTACAAGACCCGCGTGGCCGTGAAGTTCAACGGCATCCCCGAGTCGGCCTTCCCGCCCGCCGACGCGGGCGACGCTTCGGCTCCGTCGTGACGTCCCCCGCACGATGACCGACGCCTCCGCGCCCATGCGGCTCTACTGCACGTCCCGCGGCGAGATCGTGCCGTTCGCGCCGGGCGAGATCGTCACCATGTACACGTGCGGCATCACGCCCTACGACGCCACCCACCTCGGCCACGCCGCCACCTACGTGGCGTACGACGTGCTCCAGCGGCGCCTCCGCGACCGTGGCCACGAGACCCGCTGCGTGCGCAACGTGACCGACGTCGACGACGACCTCCTGCGCAAGGCCCGCGAGCTCGGGGTCCACTACCTCGACCTGGCGGCAGGTGAGACGGCCCGGTTCGACGCCGACATGGAGGCCCTCGGCATGCTGCCGTCGTGGAGCGAGCCGCGGGCCACGTCGGCCATCGCGGACATCCGCGGCTTCATCGGCATGGTCCTCGACCGCGGCCACGCCTACGCGGCCGGCGGCTCGGTGTACTTCGACGTCTCGAGCTTCCCGGCGTTCGGCCAGGTCAGCCACTACTCCCGCGAGCAGATGCTCGCCTACGCGGCCGAGCGCGGCGGCAACGTCGACGACCCGAACAAGCACGACCCGCTCGACTTCGTGCTGTGGCAGCCGTCGGCGGCCGACGAACCCTCATGGAACTCGCTCTGGGGCCCGGGCCGGCCCGGCTGGCACATCGAGTGCTCCGCGCTGGCGCTGCGCGAGCTGGGCACCACCATCGACCTGCACGGCGGCGGCAGCGACCTCATCTTCCCGCACCACGAGTGCGAGGCCGCCCAGTCCGAAGCGGCCACCGGTGAGCCCTTCGTGCGCCACTGGATGCACCAGGCCATGGTGCGGATGGACGGCGAGAAGATGTCGAAGTCGCTCGGCAACCTCGTGTTCGTCAGCGAGCTGCGCAAGGAGTGGGACACCCGGGCCATCCGCCTCGCGGTGGTCGCCAACCACTACCGCACCGAGTGGGAGTGGACCGACGAGCTGATGCCCGCGGCGGCCGCCCGGCTCGAGCGCTGGCTGGCGGCGGGGGAGGGCACGGGCGCCCTCCAGGACGTGCGGGACCGGCTGGACGACGATCTCGACGCCCCCGGCGCCGCACGCGCGATCGACGCCGCCGCCGCCCGCGGCGAGGGCGTGTCGCGCGCCGCGATGCTGCTCGGCATCGATCTCACGGCCTAGCGGAGGGCCGTCCGGCTCGGGCCTACGCGGGCCGGTCCGGTGCGGCATGATGCGAACGTGTCGTCGCGGGAGGTGGGCCAGCTCTATCCGGTCGCGAAGGCCATCATCACGCCGGTGTTCAAGTTCAGCTGGCGCTTCCACATCGAGGGCATCGGGCACGTGCCCACCTCGGGCGCCGCGATCCTCTGCCCGAACCACACCTCGGTGCTCGACTCGTTCTTCCTGCCCGCGGTCCTGCCCCGGCGCATGACCTACGTGGGCAAGGCCGAGTACATGGACGACTGGAAGACCAAGCACCTGTTTCCGGCGCTCGGCATGATCCCGATCGACCGAGGCGGGGGCGACGCCAGCGAGCGGGCCCTGTCCGCCGCGCAGCGGATCCTCGAGGCCGGCGAGCTCTTCGGCATCTACCCCGAGGGCACCCGCAGCCGCGACGGCGTGCTGCACCGCGGCCACACTGGCCCGGCCCGGCTGGCACTGCGCTGCGGGGTGCCGATCATCCCGGTGGGCATCCGTGGCGCCCGCGAGGTCATGCCCCCCGAAGCCCGCTTCCCGCGGATGTTCCGCCCGGTCGGGATCAGCTTCGGCGCGCCCATCCACGCCGACCGCTACGCGGCGCGGGCCAGCGATCACCTGGTGCTCCGCCAGATCACCGACGAGGTCATGTACGCCATCCGCGAGCTGTCGGGCCAGGAGTACATCGACGAGTACGCCACCAAGAAGAAGGCGCCCCCGCCGCCGGCCGCGGCCGACGCCGAGCCCGTTCCCGCCGACGCGCCGGGCGACGGCCCGTCCCACCCCGCCGACGAGCCCGTCCCGGCCGGCAACGGCCACCACGCGGCGCGGCGCCACGGCCTCCGCGAGCTCGACGACCTGGACGACCCCACCAACCCCCGCTCCTCCGCCGACGTCCTGCGCCGCCCCGTCCCCCGCCAATCGTCGAGGCAATAGTCCACCGTCTCGGTGCGTCATTGCCTCGGGTTTGTCGCGAAGGCAGGAGCCCCCGGTTGGGAGGGCGTCATTGCCTCGCCGCGAAGGTCGAGGCGATAGTCCACCGTCTCGGTGCGTCATTGCCTCGGGTTTGGGGAGAACGCGTGTGAGGGGTCCGCGGGGGCTCGCGTACGCTCGCCGCATGGCCGACATCTCGATCACGCTGCCCGACGGTTCCGAGCGATCGGTGCCCGCGGGGACCACCGTGGGTGAGCTGGCGGCCTCGATCGGGCGGGGTCTGGCCAAGGCCGCGGTGGTCGGCGACGTCAACGGCGTCGAGCGCGACCTCGTCTGGCCGCTCGAACACGGCGACCGGGTCGCGATCGTCACGGCCGACAGCGAGCGGGGCCTCTTCACGCTCCGCCACTCCACGGCGCACGTGCTCGCGCAGGCCGTCCTCGACCTGTTCCCCGGCGCCACGTTCGCCATCGGCCCCCCGGTCGAGGACGGCTTCTACTACGACTTCGAGCTGCCGCCGGGCCCCGACGGCGCACCCGGCACGTTCAAGCCCGACGACCTCGAGCTCATCGAGGCCCGCATGCGCGAGATCATCGCCGAGTCGCAGCCCTTCGTCCGCGACGAGCTGCCCAGCGAGGTGGCCCGCGCCGTGTTCGCCGATCACCGCTACAAGCTGGAGATCATCGACGGCGAGGCCGACGACCCCATGTCGGTCACGACGCCCGGCCAGGTCCGCACCTACGAGAACCCGCCGGCGAAGCCCAAGGACCAGCCCCCGTTCCACGGCTATCCCGGCTTCATCGACCTGTGCCGGGGCCCCCACGTCCCCGACACGGGCCGCTTCCTCGGCCACTTCAAGCTCATGCGCATCGCCGGCGCCTACTGGCGGGGCGACGAGCACAACCAGATGCTCCAGCGCATCTACGGCACGGCCTGGGCGTCGAAGGCCGACCTGGAGGCGCACCTGCACCGCCTGGAAGAGGCGGCCAAGCGCGACCACCGCAAGCTGGCCAACGAGCTCGACCTGCTGAGCTTCCCCGAGGAGCTGGGCGGTGGCCTCGCCGTGTGGCACCCCCGCGGCGCGATCGTCCGCAAGCTGATGGAGGACTACAGCCGCCAGCGCCACCACGACGGCGGCTATGACTTCGTCTACACGCCGCACCTGGCCAACGGCCGCCTGTACGAGATCAGCGGCCACCTCGAGAACTACGCCGAGTCCATGTATCCGCCGATGGAGCTGGACAACGGCGTCTACTACCCGAAGCCGATGAACTGCCCGATGCACATCCTCGTGTACAAGGGCAACCAGCGGTCGTACCGAGAGCTGCCCCTGCGGCTGTTCGAGCTCGGCACCGTGTACCGCTACGAGCGGGCCGGGACGCTCCACGGCCTCATGCGCATCCGCGGCTTCACGCAGGACGACAGCCACATCTTCTGCGCGCCCGATCAGGTGATCGCGGAGGTGCAGTCGCTGCTGCACTTCGTGCTCAGCGTCCTGCGGGCGTTCGGGTTCACCGAGTTCCAGGCCAAGCTGTCGACGCGGCCGGCGGACAAGGCCATCGGTTCCGACGAGGTGTGGGAGACGGCCACCGAGGCGCTGCGCCGCGCGCTCGAGGCTGAGGACCTGCCCTTCGAGGTCGATGAGGGCGCCGGCGCCTTCTACGGCCCCAAGATCGACGTCGACGTGCGCGACGCCATCGGCCGGTCCTGGCAGCTGTCGACGATCCAGCTCGACTGGAACCTGCCGCAGCGGTTCGGCCTCGAGTTCGTGGGGGCCGACGGCGAGCGCCACCAGCCGATCATGATCCACCGCGCGCTCTTCGGATCGGTGGAGCGCTTCTTCGGCGTGCTGCTCGAGCACTACGCCGGTGCGTTCCCCACCTGGCTGGCACCGGTGCAGGTGCGCGTCCTGCCGGTGCGCAACGACCATGCCCCCTACGCGAGCGAGGTCGCGGCCGAGCTCTCGGCGCTCGGCCTGCGGGCCGACGTGGCCGACGCCTCGGAGAAGCTCGGCAACCGCATCCGCAAGGCCAAGGGCGAGAAGGTGCCCTACGTCCTGGTCGTCGGCGACGACGACGTGAGCCAGCGCACGGTGGGGGTGAACCCCCGCGGCGGCGAGGTCGAGCGCGACGTCCCGCTGGACGCGTTCGCGCAGCGCCTGCTCGACGAGGTCGCCGAGCAGGTCCGGGTCGCTTGATGGCCGACCAGCCCACGACCGCCGCCGCGGCCGGCGGCGGACCGTCACCGGGCCTGGGCCGCCTGTGGGCGGGGTGGCGCACGGCCTACATCGAGCGGATCACGACCGACGCCGCCGAGGTGCGCCCCGACGGCGACGGTCGCTCGGTCTTCGAGCGGATCCTGCACTGCGGCCTGCCCGATGACGAGACGTTCGTGCTCTGGCGAGGTGCGCGCTGCTTCGCCATCCTCAACGCCTACCCCTACGGCAGCGGCCACCTGATGGTCCTGCCTCTGCGCGCCGTGCCCGACCTCGACGGCCTCGACGCCGAGGAGTCCGCCGAGCTCTGGTCCGGGGTCCAGCTCGCCGTGCGCGCCATCAACCGCGCCTACGAGCCCGACGGGGTCAACATCGGCTGCAACCTCGGGGTGGGCGCCGGGGCCGGCGTGCCCGACCACCTGCACGTCCACTGCCTCCCGCGCTGGTCCGGGGACACCAACTTCATGACCGCGATCGCCGAGGCTCGCGTGCTGCCCGAGCCGCTCGCGGTCAGCTGGGCCAAGCTGCGAGCCGCCTGGCCCGCAGCCGACGACGACGCCGCGGCCTCGCCACCACGCGTGTGACCCACGAGCCGGGGCCGGGTTGGGGCAGCCGTGGGCCGCGCCGCTACCGTCGCCTCGATGGCTGAACCCACCGAGCTCCCGGCTCCCGCCGCCGCGGCCCCGGCGGTCGACGACGCCGACCACCGTGACGAGCTGCCGCACGATCTCAACGTCTCGGAGTTCGTCGGCCCCTACGTCTTCCCCAACAACAACCGGCGCCGCGTGCCCGGCTACCTCTACCTCGGCCTCGCCGCGCTGCTGCTCGTGATCTGGCTGGTCACCCGCAACGGCGACCCGGTGCTCGTGAACAGCGGCTTCGTGTGGGCCGCGGCCGGTCTCGCCCTCGTCGGCGCCTACCACCTCGTGGCCGGCTGGAACCTCGACGTCGACGAGCGCGACGCGCTCGTGGCCGCCAGCGAGCAGGTCGGCTTCCCGGTCGGGCACGCGTCGGCGCAGCTCGGCTGGCGCGGCATCCGGTCCCGGCCGACGTGGCGCATCCTGCTCTACTCCTCCGAGAACCCCCCGACCCGCCGGGGCCTCGTGCTGGTGGACGGGGTGGACGGCGAGATCGTGGACTGGTTCGTGGAGGACAACCCCGAGGACTGGTCCGATCTCGACGGCGACCTCGCCGCAGATCACGCGCCGTAGTCCCGACGTCCGTCGACCACGGCCGTCGACCAGCCGAGACCGAACTCCGTCGCGCCTGGTCGCGCCTGTGTCAGACTCCGGCGATGGGCACCGGGGGCGGCGACACCAGGCTTTGTCCGTTTTGCGCGGAGGAGATCCAAGCCGCGGCGATCAAGTGCAAGCACTGCGGCGAGTTCCTGTCGCCTGCGCCTCAGCCTGCGACCGCGGCGGCACCCGACCCACCTCCGCCCGCGGTCACGCCCTTGGCGGCCGAAGGGCCGCCCGCCCAGCCGCTGCCGGTCGCGCCGCTGCCCGTCGAGTCGCTGCCCGTCCAGCCGCTGCCGGTCGCGCCGCTGCCCG
>JAODBM010000135.1 GCA_025463985.1 Acidimicrobiales bacterium | reverse complement strand
ACCCGCGCCAGCCGCGTCGGCCACCCCCGGCGCCGGTCGGTCGGACGGGCTCGTGGTCGGCGGGGCGGTCGTCGCGCTGGTGCTGGTCGGCTTCGTGGCGGGGCCGTCGGTCGGGGTCGAGCCGTGGATGGTCGCGCTCGCGGCCGCGCTCGTCCTCGCCGTGGTGGTCCGCGAGGTGCCGTGGCGGGACGTGCCGTGGGGGACGGCGATCGTCGCCGCCTCGCTGGCCGCGCTCGCGACCAGCGCCGTCTCGTCGCTCGGGGTCGGCCACCTGGTCGGCGGAGCCAGCGTCCCGTCCCTGGCCGGCACCGCCGCGGCCGCCGCGGCCGCCGCCAACCTGGTCAACAACCTGCCGGCCCTGCTGGTCGCCCTGCCCGCCGTCGGTCATCGGGCCACACCGTCGTTGTGGGCGGTGCTGATCGGGGTGGACATGGGCCCGGTCCTGCTGGTCACCGGCTCGCTCGCCAGCCTGCTGTGGCTCGACGCGCTGGGCCGCCTCGGCGTCCCCGTCCGGGCCCGCGACTTCAGCCGCGTCGGCCTGCGCGTCGGTCTGCCGGCCGCCGCCGCCGGCGCCGCGGTCTTCCTGGCGCTGAGCATGCTGGTCCGCTGATCCGGCGGCGTCCCGCTGGGGGGTCATTGCCTTCCCGCGAAACCCGAGGCAATGGCCCACCGGAACGGTGGGTCATTGCCTCGGTTTTGCAGGTTGGGTCAGCGGGTCGACAACGAGAGGGCGAAGTCGCCGGCGGCGTCGGTCCACCAGTGCTGGAGGGCGAGGCCGGCGGCGGTCAGCTCGTCGGCCACGCGGGCTCGGCGGAACTTGGCGCTGATCTCGGTGCGGATCTCCTCGCCGTCGGCGAACGAAAGGTCGAGGTCCAGGTCGGCGATGCGCACCTGCTGGTCGCCGACGGATCGCAGCCGCATCTCGATCCACTCCTGGTCGGCGTCCCAGCGCGCGACGTGCTGCCAGCGGCAGGGGTCGAAGTCGGCGTGCAGCTCGCGGTCGAGGACCGTGAGCACGTTGCGGTTGAAGGCCGCGGTGACGCCCTGGGCATCGTCGTACGCGGCGATCAGGCGGGCCGGGTCCTTGACGAGGTCGGTGCCCAGCAGCAGCGAGTCGCCGGGCGCCATCGTGGCCGCCAGGTCGGCGAGGAAGCGGGCCCGCAACGGCGGCTCGAGGTTGCCGATGGTGCCGCCCAGGAACGCGATCAACCGTCGGCCGCCGCGCGGCAGCTGGCCGAGGTGGTGCTCGAAGTCGCCGACCACGCCGTGGACCTCGATGCCGGGGTGGCGCTCGGCGATGGCGGCGGCGGCCCACCGCAGGATCCCTTCGCTCACGTCGAACGGCACGAACCGGCGTAGCCGCCCGCCGGCCGCGAGTGCGTCGAGCAGGGTGCGGGTCTTGTCCGAGGTGCCCGAACCCAGCTCGACCAGGGTGTCGGCCCGGGACGCCGCGGCGATCGAGGCGGCCTCGCGCCGGAGGATCTCCCGCTCGCGCGCGGTCGGGTAGTACTCGGGCAGCCGGGTGATCTCGTCGAACAGCTCGCTGCCGCGGTCGTCGTAGAACCACTTGGGCGGCAGGGTGCGGGGCGTGGCCCCGAGCCCGTCGGTCACATCGCGGCGCAGGGCGCGGCGGAGGTCGGTCGCGGAGAGGTGGACGTCGATCACCGGCGGGATGACGGTCAGGTGGGTGGCAGACATGCGGGGGTCCTTTCTGTCCCCGCGCTCGCGCGTCGACCGATGGGCGACCGCGCGCGTTCGCGGAGGGGAGCGGTCGGATCAGTCGTCGGCTGCGAGCCGGAGCCCGCTGAAGGCCCAGCGAGCCGCCGGCGGGAAGAAGTTGCGGTAGGTCGGGCGGGCATGGCCCGGGGGCGTGACGCAGGCGCCGCCGCGCAGCACCATCTGGTTGCACATGAACTTGCCGTTGTACTCACCGATGGCACCCGGCGGGGGACGGAACTGCGGGTAGGGCCGGTACGGGCTCGCCGTCCATTCCCACGCGTCGCCGCCCAGCTGCCGCAGGCCCGGGGGCGCGGCGGGAGCCGGTCGAGGGTGGAGCAGATGGGTCCCGAGGTCGTTCGGGTCGTCGCCGGCGGCATGGCGGACGGCGGCGACCTCCCACTCCTCCTCCGTCGGCAGGCGGGCGCCGGCCCAGCGGGCGTAGGCGTCGGCCTCGTAGAAGCTGACGTGGCAGACGGGGTCGTCGGGTTCGAGCGGCCGCCGGCCGGCCAGCGTGAAGATGGCCCAGCGGCCGTCGTCGCGCTGCCAGTAGAGGGGCGCCTCCCAGCCCTGCTGCTGCACGGTGGCCCAACCCTCGGACAGCCAGAGCTCGGGGCGCCGGTAGCCACCGGCGTCCATGAAGGCCAGCCAGTCGCCCGCGGTGACGAGCCGATCGGCGAGCCGGAACGGTCGCACGAGGGCCTGGTGTCGGGGCTCCTCGTTGTCGAACGCGAAGCCCGGGCCGTCGTGGCCGACCTCCACGATGCCGTCGGCCTCGATGTCGACCCAGGAGGCCGCCCGGTCGGACGCGGTTGCGTTCCGTGCGAGCGGGCGCCGTGACGGGTCGTACGCCGGCAGGAGCGGGTTGCACGAGAACACGTGCTTGATGTCCATGAGCAGCAGCTCTTGGTGCTGCTGCTCGTGGTGCACGCCGAGCTCGACGAGCGGCTCGATGGCCTGCCAGGTCGCCTCGTCGGCGTCCGCCAGCAGGTCGTCGAGCGAGCGGTCGACGGCCGCCCGGTAGTCCGCGACCTCCGCGCACGTGGGCCGGGACACCAACCCACGGTCCGGGCGGGGATAGCGGGGGCCGACCTGCTCGTAGTACGAGTTGAACAGGTAGTCGTAGCCGGGGTGGACGGGTGCGTACCCGGGCTGGTGCGGGCCCAGGACGAACGTCTCGAAGAACCATGTGGTGTGGGCTCGGTGCCACTTGGTCGGGCTCACGTCGGGCATCGACTGCACGACCTGATCCTCGGGAGCGAGCGGCAGGGCCAGGCGCTCGGTGCGCTGGCGGGTGGTGCGGAGCGCCTCGCCGGTCGCGGCGCGGTCGGGGATGAGGGTGGCCGTCGAGCGCCGCATCGTTAGCGGTGCCCGAACTGCGCTTCGACCCACATGGCGTTGCGGATCGGGGGAAGCTGGATGCAGCTCCAGGACGTGGTCATCAGGGGACTCCCTTGGTCGACCGGGCACGCGCCCGGGGCGCGCCCCTCGTGGCCGCGCGCCGGGGATCACCGTACGGGCCGAGCACGCGAACGGCTCGCGCGAAGGGGAACTGTTCCCCACCTCTTCACCCGAGCGTGGAACGCCAGCAGGCGCCAGCCCGACGGCTCGTCAGGCCTCGGCCACCCGAGCGTGGGCCAGCTCGGCGGCCCAGGGGTAGTCGGGCTTGCCGCTGGGCGAGCGGCGGACCTCGTCCACCAGCACGAGGTGGCGGGGGACCTTGTAGCCGGCCAGGTGCTTGCGGCAGTGCCGGGCCAGGTCGTCGAGCGTCGGCACGAGGCCGGGTCGGGCCTGCACGACGGCGGCCACGGCCTGGCCCCACCGGTCGTCGGGGACCCCCACCACGAGCGCGTCGTACACGGCGGGGTGGGCCTTGAGGACCCCCTCGACCTCCTCCGGATAGATCTTCTCGCCCCCCGAGTTGATGCAGACCGACCCCCGGCCGAGCAGCGTGATCGAGCCGTCGGCCTCGAGCGTGGCGTAGTCGCCGGCGACCACGTACCGGGTGCCGTCGGGACCGGTCACGAACGTGGTGGCGGTCTTGGCCGGGTCCTTGTAGTAGCCGATCGGCAGGTTGCCGGCCCGGGCCAGCCGGCCGACCACACCGGTGCCGGGCGCCAAGGGCCGCACGTCGTCGCCGAGCACGACCGCGTCGCGCCCGGCGGTCACGGTGGGACCGCCGCCACCGTGGGTCGCGGTCTGGCCCTTGGTCTGCACGGCCATCCCGTTCATGCCGCTCTCCGACGAACCGATGGCATCGACGATCATCACGTTCGGGAGCAGGTCGAGGAGGGCGTCCTTCACCGTCGGCGAGAAGATGGCCGCGCTCGACGAGACCACGAACAGCGACGAGAGGTTCCAGCGGGTGGCGTTGGCCTGCAAGGTCTCCACGAGGGGACGCGCCATCGCGTCGCCGGTGATCGCGAGCGTGTTGACCCCCTCGCGCTCGACCGTCGACCAGATGTCGTCGGGCGAGAAGTGCGGCACGAACACGACGGTTCCGCCCTCGAACCAGAACCGCATCGCGCCCCACTGCGCCGCACCGTGCATCAGCGGTGGCGCGTTGAGCGACACCAACGGGCTGGCGGTGGCGAGGGCCTTCTCGGCGAGCTGCCGGTCGTGGGTGATGCGCTCGTTCGTGTAGGCGTCGACCCCGCCGCCGAGCGCGAAGAACACGTCCTCGTGCCGCCAGACGACCCCCTTCGGCATGCCCGTGGTGCCGCCGGTGTAGAGGACGTAGTGGTCGTCGGGGGAGCGCTCGAGCGTGGGTCGCTCGGCCGAGCCCGCGGCCAGCGCCTCGTCGAACGGGAGTGAGCCGCCGACCAGGTCGGCCCCGCTGACGTCGTCGATCACGAGCAGGTGGCGCAGCTGCGGTGCCCGGTCCCGCACCACGGCGACCCGCGGCGAGTACTCGCGGCTGTGCACCAGGCCGACGAGGTCGGCGTTGTCGAAGAGGTAGAGCAGCTCGTCTTCCACGTAGCGGAAGTTGATGTTGATCGGGACGGCGCGGATCTTGAACGCCGCCAACATCGCGACCGCCCACTCCACCGAGTTCTGGCCGTAGACGCCGATGTGGTCGCCGGTGCCGAAGCCCTCGGCCAGCAGGTGGTTCGCGAGCCGGTTGGCGTCCTGGTCGAGCTGGCGGTACGTGAGGTGCCGATCGCCGACCACGAGGGCCAGCCGGTCCGGCACCGCGTCGACGGCGTGCTCGAACAGGTCGGCGATGTTGAGCGCCATGTTCGTTGTCTAGCAGCCGAACGAGAACACGTTCTATTTTCTCAGGACGCCGCTCGCCTGGGCCGCTTGGCGGGCTTGGGCGCCCGCTCCGCGGCGCGGCGCTTCGCGGCGGCGTCCAGCAGCGCGTCGAGCGCCGGGCGGACGGCCTCGGCCATGTCCCACACGTCGGGCACCAGCTCGCGGCAGACCATGAAGCCGACGTCGATCGAGTCGAGGTAGCTGAACACGGTGATGTTCAGGCCCGCCCCCTCCATCACCGGGCCCATCGGGTACGCGGCGACGACCTTCGCGCCGGCGTAGTACAGCGGAAAGCTCGGCCCGGGCACGTTCGAGATGATCACGTTGTGGATCGGCCGGTGGCTGCCGGCCAGGCCCCAGCTCGAGTACAGGCGCGACGCCAGGTTGAACGTGTTCGGCGCCGCGAACTCGGCCCAGTCCTGGAGCATCTCGGCCCCGACCGCGTTGTGCTCCTCCTTGGCGCCCTTGGTGTTCTCGCGGATGGCCAGGAGCCGCTCGCCGGGATCGTCGACGTCGGTGGCCAGCGACGTGAACATGGCCGACACCTGGTTGCCGGTGGCGCCGGTGTCCGAGCGCACCGAGACCGGGCACACGGCGATCAGGGGCTCGTCGGGCAGCGCGTCCTTGGCTTCGAGGTAGCGGCGCAACGTGCCGGCGCAGACGGCCAGCACCACGTCGTTCACCGTGCAGCCGAACGCGTCCTTGACCGTCTTCACGTCGGCCAGCGAGACGCGTGCGAACCCGACGCCACGGTGCGGGGTGAGCGCGTCGTTCCACGGTGTGCGCGGGGCCGTGAGGGGCGCCGCTCCCACCCTGCGGTCCGGGTCACGACGGCCCTGCACGAGCGCGGACACCGATTGCGCGGTCTGGCCGAGGAGGCGCGGGAGCGACACGGCGCGACGGAACCGCGACATGGCGGCGTGGCCGAGCAGCTCGAGCTCGTTCGGGACGTGCGAGTCGACCCGCTCGGACGGCGCCGGCGCCACCGGCGCGTCGGCCGGCTCAGGCTCGAGATCGAACAGGTGGACCATCAGCTCGGACCCGGAGGCGCCGTCGATCGCGCAGTGGTGGACCTTGGTGACGATCCCGACGCGGTCCTGCTTCAGCCCCTCGATGACCCAGAGCTCCCACAGCGGCCGGCTGCGGTCGAGCGGGGTGCTCGCGATCTGCGCGGCCATCTCGGCCAGCTCGCGGCGGCCGCCGGGGCTCGGGGCCCCGACCAGGCGCACGTGGTAGTCGATGTCGAAGTCGGGGTCGTCGACCCAGAGCGGGTGGGCGAGGTTGAACGGCACGGGCAGCAGCCGGCGGCGGAAGGGCGGCACGAGGTGGAGGCGGGCGTTGATGAAGTCCTTGATCTTGTCGAACTCATAGCCGCCCGGCATCGTGACCGGGTCGATCACCATCGTCATGGCCACGTGCATGTGGCCGGCCGAGGTCTCGAGGTAGAGGAAGGTGGCATCGAGGCCGGACAGTCGTTGCATGGCGCGGGCCTCCCGCTCGTCGATGCGGTCTCAGATGTTCGCAAGGTACCGGTCAGGACAACGTCGCGCGGCGGCTGCGCTTCAAACGCAACCTTTGCCCCGACATCGACTCGCCGGCGCCGGCCCGGCAACATGGTCAGCCATGGCTTCGTCCACCTCTTCCGCGACCGCCGGCCGGGCCTACCTGGCCGCCTCGGCGCTCGGGGCGCTCAACACCGCGAACGCTCGGTCGCCGCTGCGCCGCCAGGGCATCGGCGGCCTGCTCGGCTTCGGTCCGGGCTGGCTCACGTCCGAGCTCCCGCTCCACGCCGTCGGCTGGCAGGCGCTGGGCACGCTCGGGCTCGCGCGTCGGGGCGCGCTGCGCACGCCCGCCGGGTTGGCCGGCCTCGGGCTCTCGGTGGCCTCCTGGGCGACGCTCGTGCAGATCTACCGCGAGTCCACCGGCGCGGGCGTCCTCGTCGACCAGGCGCTGCGCGACGGCCTCGGCGAAGAGCTCGACGCCGGGCGCGACCCGCTCGCTCCCGACGAGAGCGTGCCGTTGACGCGCCGCGAGCTGGTGGCCGGCCCCTTCGCCCGCGTCAAGCGCCGCTACGTGCAGAAGGGCCCGCGGCTCTCCTACGGCGATGCCGGCCGCCGCAACCAGCTCGACGTCTGGAAGCGCGCCGACCTGCCGTCGGACGCGAAGGCGCCGGTGTTGCTCCAGGTGCACGGCGGCGCCTGGGTGATCGGCAACAAGGATCAGCAGGCCATGCCGCTCATGGCCCACATGTGCGATCGGGGCTGGATCTGCGTCGCCATCAACTACCGCCTCAGCCCGCGGGCCACGTGGCCCGATCACATCGTCGACGTGAAGCGCGCGCTGGCGTGGGTGAAGGCGAACATCGCCGAGCACGGCGGCGACCCGGACTTCGTGGCGATCACCGGCGGTTCGGCCGGCGGCCACCTGTCGTCGCTTGCGGCCCTCACGCCCAACGAGCCGGCCTTCCAGCCCGGCTTCGAGAGCGCGGACACCTCGGTGGTCGCGGCCGTGCCCTTCTACGGCGTCTACGACTTCACCAACCGCGACGGCACCGGGCGAGCGGACATGGAGCCGTTCCTCGCCGAGCGGGTGTTCAAGGCCACGCTCACCGAGGCGCGTGACCGGTGGGACCAGGCCTCGCCGATGAGCTGGGTCGATGCCGACGCGCCGCCGTTCATGGTGGTCCACGGCGCCAACGACTCGCTCGTGCCGGTCGAGCAGGCCCGAGCGTTCGCTGCCATGCTCCGCGCCGAGTCCAAGAACCCGGTCGTATATGCCGAGCTGCCCGGCGCGCAGCACGCGTTCGAGGTGTTCCAGTCGCCGCGCACGCACGCCACCGTGCAGGGCGTCGGCCGCTTCCTGGCCGCCATCCGCGCGCGCGAAGGCCAGCACACCGACCTCTGACGGCGCCCGCGCCGCGCGCCGAGGCGGGTCCGCCACCCGCAATATTTGCTGTGGCAATATCCCCCCAGTCGGGCGGCGTGGAGCGGAACCGACAGGAGGACGGCATACATGGCTCGGACAACGAGAGCGCGCGGCGTCGCGGCTGGGATTGCAGCGGTCGCGCTGCTGGTCGCCGGCGGTTGCAGCTCGTCGAAGAAGGACAGCGCGAGCACCACCACCGCGGTCAGCGCGGCGACCACGACCAGCGCGGCGACCGCGACGACGGCGCCGACCACGGCGGCGCCCACCGCGGGGCCAGTGACGATCCAGGCCGGCATCAACGACCCGGTCGACCCGACGGTCGCCGTGCTGCAGTACATGCCGGCCAAGGCCACGGTGAAGGTCGGCGAGAAGGTCCGGTGGTCGTGGACCGGCACCACCGAGCCGCACTCGGTGACGTTCTTCCCGCCGGGCCAGACGCCGCCGACCCCCGACAAGGCCGACCCCCTGTTCCCGCCGACGGCGGCGAAGGGCGCGATCGACGGCACGGCGTTCGTCAACAGCGGCCTGCAGCCCCTCGCACCGGGCCAGCCGCCCACGTTCGAGGCCTCGTTCGCCAAGGCGGGCACGTACAAGTACGTGTGCGTGATCCACCCGCAGATGATCGGCACCATCGACGTGGTCGCCGGCTCGGGCGGCGAGACCGCCGCGGCAGTCGCGGCGCGGGGCCAGGCCGAGCAGAAGCAGTGGATCGCCGAGGGTGAGGCCGTGGCCAAGAAGCTGCGGAGCGCGCCAGCCTCGTCGACCAAGAACGCCGACGGCACCACGACCTGGAAGGTCGCGATGGGCGCCAGCGGGCCGCACACCGACGTGCTCGCCTTCGCCCCGGACCCCGCCTCGGTGAAGGCCGGCGACAAGGTGCTGTTCGTGAACTCCTCGGGCGCCCCGCACACCGCGACGTTCTTCGGTGCGACGCCCCCGATCCAGAGCCCGCTCGATCCGAAGGGCCGCACGGCCTATCCCGGTCCGCTGACGGCCGCCGGCTTCTTCGGTACCGGTCTGCTGCCGCCGGACGCCCCGCCCGGGGCCGGTCCGCCCGAGGCGGTGCGGAGCTACTCGTTCGTCGTGCCAAAGGCCGGGTCGTACAAGTACGTCTGCATCCTCCATGCTGCGAGCGGGATGGCCGGCATCGTCACGGCCACGTGAGGCGCCGGCGCTCCGGGGCGGCGGTCCGTGGCCTGGCCCTGCTCTCCCTCGGCGCCCTCGCGATCGGGTGCGGCGCGGACCCCGACATCTCGTCGGTGGGCCGCGCCGCCTCCGGTGGCGCGGCGGTCGCGGTCCCGTCGGTCGTCCGCGTCGCGCTGCGCGACCTCGCCTTCGCCCCGGACCGGGTGACGATCCCGGCCGGGGGGACGGTCGAGTGGGTGTGGGGCGACGGCGTGATCGCCCACAACGTCGTCGGTCCGGGGTTCCACAGCCCCACGCAGTCCGCCGGGTCGTTCCGCCACCGGTTCACCGCGCCGGGCACCTACGAGGTGCGTTGCCTGCTGCACCCATCGATGCGGTCGAGCGTCGTCGTCCGCTGACGTACCGCGGCCCGGGTAGGCCGCCGCGCCCGATGGCCGCTCGATCGGTGCGATGCGTAGCATCCGACCGGGTGTGCAGCGGGAACCCGACGGGAGGCTGGTCGGAGATGGCGGGAGCGAGGCGTGCGGGCGGCGTCACGGCGGGTGTCGTGGCGGTCGCGTTGTTGGTGGCTGGCGGTTGCAGCTCGTCGAAGAAGGACAGCTCCGCGTCCTCCACGACGGTGGCCGGCGGCGCGACCACCAGCGCGCCGCACGGGGGGACCACATCGACCAAGCAGCCGGCCATCACGATCCAGGCCGGGATCAACTCGCGGTCCCGCCCGAACGTCGTCGTGCTCCAGTACATGCCGGCGCAGGCCACGGTGTCGGTCGGCCAGACCGTGCGGTGGACGTGGTCGGGTGCGATCGAGCCGCATTCGGTGACGTTCTTCCCGCCCGGTCAGCAGGCCCCGACGCCGGACAAGGCTCTTGCGCTGTTCAAGCCGACGCCGGCGAAGCGTGCGCTCGACGGCACGACGTTCGTCAACAGCGGCGTGCGCCCGCTCGGCCTCGTGAAGCCCGGCAACTTCGAGGTCAAGTTCGCCAAGCCCGGGACGTACAAGTACGTCTGCGTGCTCCACCCGCAGATGGTCGGAACGATCAACGTCGTCACCGGCTCGGGCGGCGAGACGGCGGCGGCGGTCTCCAAGCGGGGCAAGGACGAGCAGAAGTTCTGGACCGTCGAGGGCGAGGGCGTGGGCCGGTTCCTCCGCAGCGTGCGGGTGAAGCCGGTCACCCACGGCAAGCACCGCACGTGGACGATCCTGATGGGGGCCACCGGAGCGCACACCGAGTACCTCGGCTTCGCACCTGCGTCCCAGGGCGTGCGGGCCGGCGACACGGTCACGTTCGTGAACACGTCCACCGAGCCGCACACCGCGACGTTCTTCGGGAGCACGCCACCGAACCTCGACCCGACCGACCCTCGAGGCCGCACGGCCGCGCCCGGCCCGTTGACGCTCGACGGCGTCTTCAGCACCGGAGTGCTGCCGCCCGACACGCCGCCAGGATCGACGCCCGAGTCGGCGCGCAGCTACTCGTTCGTCGTGCCGGCCGCCGGCAAGTACACCTACGTCGACGTGCTCCACGTGCTGAGCCGCATGGTCGGGGTCATCACGGCCAAGTGAGGCGGCCTTCGTCGGGGACCGTGGGCTGGGCCAGAAACGAGAACGTGTTCTAGCCTTGGCCGGTGGACTTCGACGACACCCCCGAGGAGGCGGCCTTCCGGGCTGAGGCCCGCGCCTGGCTCGAGCGCCACGCCCCGGTGAAGGGCGGGCCGCACGACTTCTCCACCGGCTACCTCGAGGGCACGGTCGACCCGCGGGTCTTCGTCGAGCGGGCCAAGGTCTGGCAGCGCCTGCTGGTGGAGGCGGGCTGGGCCGGCATCACCTGGCCCCGGGCGTACGGCGGGCGGGGCGGCACGGCGATGCAGTCGGTGATCTTCTCGCAGGAGGCCGCGCAGTTCGGCGTGGCCGTCAACACGTTCGCGGTCGGCATCGCCATGACGGGTCCGACCATCCTGCGCCACGGCACCGACGCCCAGAAGCAGCGCTTCCTGCCGCCGATGCTGCGCGGCGACGAGACCTGGTGCCAGCTGTTCAGCGAGCCCGACGCCGGCTCCGATCTCGCCAACATCGCCACCCGCGCCGAGCGCGACGGCGACGAGTGGGTCGTGACCGGCCAGAAGGTCTGGACGTCGGGTGCGGCCGAGAGCGACTGGGGCATCCTGCTGGCCCGCTCGAACCCGGACGTGCCCAAGCACCGGGGCATCACGTACTTCCTCGTCGACATGCGCACCGCGGGCTTCGACATCCGCCCGCTGCGCCAGATGACCGGCGCCGCGCACTTCAACGAGGTGTTCATGGACGGCGTGCGCATCCCCCACGAGAACGTGCTGGGCGATGTCCACGGCGGTTGGGCCTGCGCGATCACCACCCTGTCCAACGAGCGCGGCCTCATCGCAGGCGCCAACCGGTCGAGCGACATCGCTGCGCTCGTCGAGCTGGCCCGCAAGCGTGGCCGCACCGACGATCCCATCCTGCGCCAGGCCCTCGCGGACTGCTGGATCCGTCAGCAGATCCAGCGATACCACGGGTTCCGCCTCCAGACGGCGCTGAGCAAGGGCGTGCCGCCCGGCCCGGAGACCTCGGTCATGAAGCTGTGGGCGGCGGAGTACCTGCGTCGGCTCGGCGACACCGCCCTCGCCATGCTCGGACCCGAGGGCACGCTCCTGAGCGAGGACGCGAATGCCGGCCAGGACTGGCAGGCCCGCTTCCTGCATGCCCCCGCCATCCGCATCGCCGGCGGGTCCAACGAGGTGCAGCGCAACATCATGGGCGAGCGCGTGCTCGGCTTGCCGCGAGAGCCGAGCGTCGATCGCGACGTGCCATTCCGCGATCTGGCCAAGGGTGGCTCCTAACGTGGCATCTGCGATGGACGGCGCCACCGAGACCCTCACCAAGAGCCAGGCGGCCCGCCGCGAGCGCGTGATCCGCGCCGCGTTGCAGCTCGGCTCGACCGGCGGCTACGACGCCGTGCAGATGCGCGACGTGGCCACGTCCGCCGGAGTGGCGCTCGGCACGATCTACCGCTACTTCTCGTCGAAGGACCACCTGCGGGCCGCGGCGCAGGTCGAGTGGGTCAACGATCTCGAGCGGCGCGTCACCCAGCGCCCGCCGACGGGCGAGACCACTGCGGACCGCGTGGTCAGCGTGCTGCGCCGGGCCACCCGCGCCATGGAGCGAGAACCCCTCCTCAGCGAGGCCCTCGTGACCGCTCTCTCCTCGCCCGACAAGGGCGCGGCCGAGTGCCAGAAGGACGTCAGCGCGTCGATGACCCGCATCCTGGGCCTCGCCATCGGCGAGGACTTCGACCCGGCGTTCAAGGCGCAGATCACCCGCACGCTCGGCCACGTGTGGTTCTCGGCGCTCATCGGCTGGGTCAACGACTGGTCCGGCATCGGCCAGGTGGGCGACGAGGTCGAGATCGCCGCGCACCTGGTGCTCGACCAGCTTCCGCGCTAGTCCCGCGCCTGCGGCCAGCCTCGGCCGCCGCCGGTCGCGGCCGGGGAGGTCAGGCGTCACAAACGTGGGATTGGGCGACGCAAGTGACGCGCCGCGCCCCACCCGCCCCTCTATGGTGCTCCGAGTGTTCGTGAAGAAGACCTGGCGGTCAACGGCGGCAGTGGTGGGGGCCCTGGTCCTGGTGGCGGGGTGCTCCTCGTCGCACGGCGACGAGCGTTCGGGCTCGACCACCACCACCACGAGGCCCATCGTCACGGTCACGGTCGTTGCCGGTCCGGTGCAGCGCGTCGTCCACGTCCGGGACGGCGAACCGCTCACCGCCGTGCTGGCCGCAGCCAAGGTGCTGCCGATCGCCGGCCGCCTGCTCTCTGCGGTCACCCATCGTCCCTTCGGCGTGTCCGAGCCGGCCCGGATGACCTTCGCGGGCCGGCCGGTCACGGCGACGAGCGCGGTCGCCGGCGCGGGCACGCTGCTGATCGTCAACGGCACCGATCGCGTCGAGCCGGTCGTCACCGTGCAGCAGCCCACGCCGCCCCCCGGCCGTCCCGCCGCGTTGCAGCACGTGTACACGCTCGGCCGCCCCGGCGTCGCCGAGGTCACCAAGGGCCAGGTCAGCGGCGAGGTCGTCACCCAGCGGCCGCTCGACCCCGGCCAGGCGTCGGTCCAGGTGCCCGGCATGATCGTCTCGCTGACGTTCGACGATGGTCCGAACCCCGGCTACACGCAGCGGGTGCTGGCGATCCTGAAGGCCAAGGGCGTCCACGCCGTGTTCTGCCTCATCGGCGTCCAGGCGAAGATCCACCCGGCCCTGGTCCACCAGGAGATCGCCGAGGGCCATCAGGTCTGCAACCACACGCTCACCCACGACCAGCACCTGGCCACCGCGCCGCCGGCCCGCATCGACGCTGAGGTGGCGGGCGGCATCCGTGCCATCGAGAGCGTGGGGCTGCCCGCCCCGCCGATGTACCGGCCGCCGGCGGGCTCGCTCTCGCCCGCGGTCTACGCGGGGGTCGCCGCCCACCAGGAGCAGGTGCTGTTCTGGTCCGACGATCCGCTGGACTGGAAGCGCCCCCCGGCCGACGAGATCGTGAACCGGGTCATGGCCAAGCTCCGGCCGGGCGCCATCGTGCTGCTGCACGACGGGGGCGGGAACCGGGACAACACGATCGCCGCGCTGCCCGTGCTCATCGACAAGATCCGGACCGCCGGCTACACGTTCTCGTTCCCCCTCGTGTAGCGGCCGGATGACCTCCCAGGAGCGCCCGAGGCGTCCGGGCGCGGCGATCAGATCTTGCGGTCGACGCCTTCCCAGTACGGGTCCCGCAGCTTGCGCTTCAGCAGCTTGCCATTCGACTCGCGGGGCAGCTGCGGGCTGAAGTCGATCGTCCTCGGCAGCTTGAACCGGCCCATGCGCTCCGCGGCCCAGGCCGTGATCTCCGCGGCGAGCTCGGGGGTCCCTTCGATGCCCTCGGCGGGCTGGATCACGGCCTTGATCTCCTCGCCCCAATCGTCGTTGGGGATGCCGAAGACGGCCACGTCGGCCACCGCCGGGTGGTTGATCAGCTCGCCCTCGATCTCGGCCGGGTAGATGTTGGCGCCGCCCGAGATGATCATGTCGGCCTTGCGGTCGCGGAGGAACAGGTAGCCGTCGTCGTCGAGCTCGCCGAGGTCGCCAACGGTGAAGAAGCCGTCGATGCGGTTGGCCTTGGTCTTCGACGCGTCGCCCTTGTACTCGAAGTCGGACAGCGCGAGCGACATGTAGACGGTGCCGATCGTGCCGGTGGGCAGCAGGTTGCCGTCGTCGTCGTAGATGCGGATCTCCGAGCCCGGCCATGGCAGCCCCACGGACCCGGGCTTGTCGAGCCACTCCTTGGCCGTGATGACGGTGCCGCCGCCCTCGGTGGCCGCGTAGTACTCGTCGATGGCGTCGCCCCACCACTCGATCATCTGGCGCTTGACCTCCGGCGGGCATGGCGCGGCGGCGTGGACCATGTGGCGCAGCGAGGAGACATCGTAGCGGGCCCGCTCGTCGGCGGGAAGCTCGAGCAGGCGGACGAACTGGGTCGGCACCATGTGGCTGGTCGTCACCCGATGCTCCTGGATGAGCCGCAGCATCTCGGGGCCGCTCCACTTGTCCATGAGCACGACCTCGTGGCCGCGGTGCAGCGAGTTGGCCGTCCAGAGCAGCACGGCCGTGTGGTAGAGCGGCGACCCGGTGATGTGGACGTTGCCGTCGTGCGGCGGGATGCCGAAGATGTCGAACAGGCCGGAGACCAGCTCGCCCATGTCGCTCGGGTCGATCTCGAACAGGCCCCGCTTCACGCCCTTCGGCCGGCCGGTCGTGCCCGACGTGTAGTGCATCGCCGCGCCGGTGGTGCGGCCCTCGGGCGCGTCGGTCGACTCGCCGGCGCCCAGCTCGGCGAACGGACGGAAGTCTTCGACCGAGCCCACCGCATAGCGCGCCGCCTCCGGCACGCCGGCCTCGTCCGCGGCCGCCGCGGCCACCGCCCCGAACCGCTCGTGGCTCACGAAGACCTTGGCGTCGCTGTCGCCCACGATGTACGCCACCTCGGGACCGACCAGGTGCGTGTTGATCGGCGTGAGGTACAAGCCGATCTGCATCGCGCCGAGGTAGAGCTCGAGCATCTCGACGCAGTTCGGCAGGAGCGCGGCGACCGTGTCGCCGGGCCCGAGCCCGAGGGCCCGCAGGCCCTTCGCGATCTGGTTCGCCCGGCCGACGACCGCTCCGGCCGTGTGCTCGGCGCCATCGGGGCCCACCACGGCCACCCGTTGCGGATTCGCCTCTGCCAGTCGCCAGAACCCCAGATCGGCCATGGCCCGGACTGTAGAGAAAACTGGAACCTGTTGCATTATGGTCGCTGCGTTCGCAACGTCTGAGGGGTCCGCATGCGCGCAGCAGTGCTGTTCAACATCGGTGACGAGAAGCTCGAGGTCGTCGACGACATCGAGGTGCTGCCGCCCGGGCCGGGCGAGGTCACGATCAAGATCGAGGCCACGGGCGTGTGCCACTCCGACCTCCACGCCATGAACGGCGGGCTGCCCCAGCCGGCGCCGTTCGTGCCGGGCCACGAGGGCGCCGGGATCATCACCGAGGTGGGCGAGGGCGTCACCAAGGTCAAGCTCGGCGACCACGTGATCGTGGCCTGGTCGCCGCCGTGCGGGCACTGCATCAACTGCACCACCCGCAAGTCTCCGCACCTGTGCACCGAGATCCAGTTCGGCCGGCTGATGGCCCCGCGGTTCACCCGCAACGGCGAGCTGCTGCCCGGCATGGCCGGCGCCGGCACCTTCGCCGAGTACACGACCATGCCTGAAGAGGCCGCCATCAAGATCGACGACGACGTGCCCTTCGAGATCGCGTCGCTGATCGGCTGCGGCGTCACCACCGGCGTCGGTGCCGCCATCAACACCGCCAAGGTCGAGCCGGGCTCGTCGGTCGTGGTGTTCGGCTGCGGTGGTGTGGGCATCGCCGCCATCCAGGGCGCGCACATCGCGGGCGCGGCGACCATCGTCGCCGTCGACCTCGTGCCCGAGAAGCTCGAGCTGGCCAAGACGTTCGGCGCGACGCACGGCTGCTCGCCCGACGACCTGGCCGCCCTCCAGGCCGAGCTCACCGGTGACGGCTTCGACTACGCCTTCGAGGCCATCGGCCTTCCTGTCACGATGCGCGCCGCGTTCGACGCCATCCGCCGCGGCGGCACCGCCTGCATCATCGGCGTGGGCGCCATGGACAAGGAGATCTCGTTCAACGGCTTCGAGATCTTCTTCTCCGAGAAGAAGTTCATGGGCAGCTACTACGGCTCGGCCGACGTGCGCAGCGACTTCCACCGCCTGCTCCGCCTCTGGAAGTCGGGCCAGCTGAACCTCGAAGGCATGATCACCCGCAAGATGCACATCGACGACATCAACGAGGCCTTCGACGCCATGAAGCGAGGCGAGGTCATCCGCACCGTCGTGACGTTCTAGCGACACGGCCGTACCGCCGCCGCCGACCGGTGTCGGTCCGGTACGCCAGAACGCGAGCGGTTGCACGCCGAACTGGAACGTGTTCTAGTCTGCCGGCTGTGACGGAACCGCAGGAGACAGGCGACGTGCTGACTGCGCCGCTGATCATCGAGTACCCGTTCAAGCGCACCACCGGGCCCGTGATCGGCGCCTTCATGACCGGCCTGCGCGAGCGGATCCTGGTGGGCAGCCGGGCGGCCGACGGGCGGGTGATCGTGCCGCCGGCCGAGTTCGACCCGGTCACCGGCGAGGACCTCACCGAGATCGTGGAGGTCGGGCCCGGGGCCGAGGTCACCACGTGGGCGTGGGTGACCGAGCCACACGCCAAGCACCCGCTCGACCGACCGTTCGCCTGGGCGCTCATCAAGCCCGACGGAGCCGACACCCCCATGCTGGGCGCGGTCGACGCCGGGTCGATCGACGCCGTGCACACCGGCCTGCGGGTCGTCCCCCGCTGGGCCGACGAGCGCGAGGGCCGCATCGAGGACCTCGCCTGCTGGGTCCCCGAGCGCACCACCCCGGCGAATGTGGAGTACAAGCGGTCGTGACTGCAGCCGCTTCTACTCCACATTCCGAAGGCGCCCCGCTGGCGATCACGCTGCCCGCGTCGTTGCAAGGCGTCGAGCTGGTGCGCAGCGTGCGTACGCCGGCGCAGCTCGACTACCAGTTCACGGCTGGCGCCGCCACGTCGAGGTTCCTGCGAGGCATCGCCCAGAAGAAGATCCTGGGCGAGCGCTGCCCGGTCTGCGGCAAGGTCTACGTGCCGCCGCGGGGCGCCTGCCCGCGTGACGGCGTGCCGACCTCCGAGCAGGTCGAGCTGCCGCACGTGGGCACGGTCACGTCGTTCTGCGTGGTCAACGTGGCGTTCTACGGCTCCTCGATGGAGCTGCCCTACACGAGCGCGAACATCCTCCTCGACGGGTCGCACCTCTCGCTGATGCACCTGATCCAGGAGATCCCCGCCGACCAGGTCCGCATCGGCATGCGGGTCGAGGCCGTGTGGGTGCCCGACGACGAGCTGAAGCCGACGCTCGAGTCCATCAAGTGGTTCCGGCCGACCGGCGAGCCTGACGACGTGAACGTCGACATCCCCGGCGAGGACCACGGCACCGGGCTGGGCTCGTGGGTCGGCGGGGTCGCACCGATCGACCCGAGGGGGACGCACTGATGCGCGACGTCGCGGTGATCAGCTTCGCCCAGGCCAAGAACCAGCGGCGGGTGGCCGACCTCAACGAGGTCGAGATGCTCATGCCGGTCACGGGCCAGGTGCTCGACCAGGTCGGCATGACGATCGACGACATCGGCTTCACGTGCTCGGGCTCGTCGGACTACCTGGCCGGCGTCGGGTTCTCGTTCGTCTCGACGCTCGACGGCGTCGGGCCGTGGCCGCCGATCCAGGAGAGCCACGTCGAGATGGACGGTGCGTTCGCCCTCTACGAGGCGTGGGTGAAGATCCAGCTCGGGGAGATCGACACCGCGCTCGTGTACTGCTACTCGAAGTCGTCGCCCGGCGACCTCCCGATGGTGCTCACCCGCCAGCTCGACCCGTACACGGTCGCCCCGCTGTGGCCCGACACGGTGAGCCTCGCCGCCCTGCAGGCTCGGGCGCTGATCGACGCCGGGCGCACGACCGAGCCCGAGATGGCCGAGGTCGCCGCCCGCAGCCGCCGGTCGGCGCTCGACAACCCGAACGCCCAGCTGGCCTGGGACCGCCCCGCCGGCGACCTGCTCACCGAGGACTACCACGTCGCCCCGCTGCGCAAGCACGACTGCGCGCCGATCACCGACGGCGCCGCCGCGGTCGTGCTGGCCGCGGGTGATGCCGCCCGCCGCCGGGTCGAGCGGCCGGCCTGGATCCGGGGCATCGACCACCGCATCGAGCCCATGGCGCTCGGGCTGCGGGACCTCACGGTCAGCGCGTCCACCCGGCTGGCCGGCGAGAAGGCCGGCGTCGCCGACGGGCCGGTCGACGTCGCCGAGCTGCACGCGCCGTTCACCCACCAGGAACTGATCCTGCGCGAGGCGCTCGGGCTGGTCGATCACCAGAACGTCAACCCGTCGGGCGGAGCGCTCAGCGCCAACCCGATGCTCGCGGCGGGCCTGATCCGCATCGGCGAGGTCGCCACCCGCATCTCGTCCGGCGAGGCCGACCGGGGCGTCGCCCACGCCACCAGCGGCCCGTGCCTCCAACAGAACCTGGTCTGCGTCCTGGAGGGTGAGTCGTGACGGCCGCCCTGGGATCCGACCCTCGACGTGGGCGGGGTTGCGGTCGTCCTGGCGACCGAGTTTCCGCCCAGTTGGGGACCGACCCTGGAACTGGGCGGAGTTCCGGCTGTCATGGCGACCGAGTTTCCGCCCAGTTCGGTGGGGGGACCGACCCTCGAACTGGGCGGGGTTGCGGTCGTCCTGGCGACCGAGTTGCCGCCCAGTTGGGGACCGACCCTGGAAGTTGGCGGGGTTGCGGCTGTCATGGCGACCGAGTCTCCGCCCGGTTCGATGGGGGACCGGCGGGGTGCACGATGGAGGGAGACGCTGATGGGTAAGGACAGGGTCGCCGTCATCGGGGTGGGCCAGACCGAGCACCGGGCCACGCGGGGCGACGTGTCGATGGCCGGGCTGGTGCGAGAGGCCGCGCAACGGGCGCTGGCCGACGCGCAGCTGACGTGGTCGGACATCGACGCCGTCGTGATCGGCAAGGCCCCCGACTTCTTCGAGGGCGTGATGATGCCCGAGCTGTTCCTGGCCGACGCGCTGGGCAGCACCGGCAAGCCGCTGTTCCGGGTGCACACCGCGGGCTCGGTCGGCGGCTCGACCGCGATCGTCGCCGCACAGCTCGTGCAGGCCGGCATCCACGAGCGCGTGCTCACGGTGGCGTTCGAGAAGCAGTCGGAGAGCGAGGCCATGTGGGCCCTCTCGCTGCCCATCCCGTTCACCCCGCCGCTGCACGCGGGTGCCGGCGGCTACTTCGCCCCCCACATCCGCAGCTACATGCGGCGCTCGAAGGCGCCCGACCACATCGGCATCCTGGTCGCGGTCAAGGACCGGCTGAACGCCCTGAAGAACCCGTACGCGCACCTCCACGAGCACGACATCACCTTCGACTCCGTCAAGGACTCGCTCATGCTCTGGGACCCGATCCGCTACGCCGAGACCTGCCCGTCCAGCGACGGCGCCTGCGCGCTGGTGCTGGGCAGCGAGCAGGTGGCCGACGACGCCGCCGCCGAGGGGCGGGCGCCGGCGTGGATCCACGGTACGGCGATGCGCTCGGAGCCGACCCTCTCGGCCGACCGGGACACAGTCCTGCCGCTCGGCGGCGCGCTCTGCGCGGCCGACGTCTACAAGCAGGCCGGCATCACCAACCCCCGCACGGACGTCGACTGCGTCGAGATGTACGTGCCGTTCAGCTGGTTCGAGCCGATGTGGCTCGAGAACCTCGGCTTCGCGGAGCCGGGCGACGGCTGGAGGATGGTCGAGGACGGCGCCACCGAGCTCGGCGGCGACCTGCCGATCAACATGTCCGGGGGCGTGCTGTCGTCGAACCCGATCGGCGCGTCCGGCATGCTCCGCTTCGCCGAAGCGTCGATGCAGGTCCGCGGCGGCGCCGGCGACCACCAGGTCGACGGCGCCAAGCTGGCCGTCGGCCACGCCTACGGCGGCGGCTCCCAGTTCTTCGCCATGTGGGTGGTCGGCTCCGCCAAGCCGTAGCCCGCGGGCCCGGCCCGAGGCCGGCCCGCCTGGGGTGGACCGAGCCACCCGTTTCGAATCCGGTGCGACGGGTACGCCCGCAACCGCCATGGACACGAGGACGTGCTGGGCGCTGACCTTCTATCCCCCGTACAACGCCACGCACAAGGGTCGCCACGATGGCTGCATCTACAACTGACGACCGTCACTCCTGGCTGGCGGCGGTTGCGATCGCGCTGGGTGTCGTTGTGGCCCTGTGGGTCGGGCTGCACGCGTTCCCGCTCGTGGGCATGCACATCCATCGACCGCGGGCCGAGCAGGAGCGGTCGACCTGTGCGGTCGTCCAGCGGATGCGGACGGGCAGCTTCTCCCCAGTCTCCATCGTCTCGTCACCGGCGCTGAAGCGCGAGTCTCCGTCGGCGGATGCGGCGAGCGTCTGGCGATTCGCGGTCGATCTCGGCGCGGTGCCTGCCGCGTACGCAGGCTCTGTCCATACGTTCTTCCGCTACGTCGACAACAAGCGGGGTGAGCAGGTCAGCCACCCGCCGACCCAGGTGCAGGCGATCGCCGCCGCCCGGCGGATGGAGGAGTGGAGCAGGACCTGCCGGGCGGCCCCGTAGCCGCCGGCGCGGCTGGTCTCGGCCCGGGGCCGCGGCTACCGGCCGGGCCCAGGCGGGCCGATGAGCTGGATGGTCCGCAGGCGGCCCTCGCGCCCGCCGGCCGAGTGAGGACAGGACGGGACGTGTCACAGACGCGCGAGGCGGGGGGCGGGACGCTCCCCGTAGGTGATGCCGCCTCCGTCCACCTGCGGGCCGGCGCGACCCCTGACCGCTGCATGGTAGGAAGTGCCGCCGTATGACGAACACTGAAAAGCGCCGGCGGACCGCAGTGCCCTCGCAGGGGGCTGCGAGCAGCTCGGGAGGGGGTGGCGCCGCGAAGCCCACGAAGCCGGGCGGGCTCGGGCCGACCCTGCGCTACAAGTTCGATCTGGCGCTGTCTCGTGGACCGCTGGTGGTGATCGGCTACCTCGGCCTGGTCATGCTCACGGTGATCTTGCTGGCCACCGTGGTGGTGTTCACGCTGCACATCACCGGCATCAACGGCGGCGACAAGCACCTGTCGTTCCCGGAGGCCTTCTGGCAGTCGGTGCTGCGGGTGCTCGACTCGGGCACGTTCGCGGGCGACACGAGCCTGGCGTCGCGCCTCGTGTCGCTGGTCGTCACGCTGTCGGGGATCTTCCTGGCCGGCAGCCTCATCGGTCTCATCGCCAACGCCGTCGACCAGAAGATCAGCGATCTGCGCAAGGGCCGCAGCGCCGTGCTGGAGACCGGCCACACGCTCGTGCTGGGCTGGTCGCCCCGGCTGCCGGTGATCCTCTCCGAGCTGGTGATCGCCAACGAGAACCACAAGAACCAGGCGTTCGTCGTGCTGGCCGCCGCCGCCAAGGACGAGATGGAGGACGAGCTGCGCCTCAAGGTGCCCGACACCAAGACCACGCGGGTCGTGTGCCGGACCGGCGATCCGTCGCGGGCCGCCGACCTCGCGCTGGTCAACGTCGCGGGGGCCCGGTCGATCATCGTGCTCGCCGGCGAGGACGGCGACGCCGGTGTGGTCAAGGCCGTGCTGGCGCTGCGCAGCCTCGATCCCGGGTTCGAGCGGGCGCACGTGGTCGCCGAGCTCGAGAACGCCGAGCACGCCCACGCGCTGCGGGCGCTGACCGACGGGCGGATCGTGACCGTGCAGGCCGACGAGGTCATCGCCGAGGTCACCGCGCAGGCGTGCCACCAGGGCGGCCTGTCTGCGGTGTTCCGCGATCTGCTCGACTTCGACGGCGACGAGATCTACTTCACCGAGATCCCCGAGCTGGTCGGTCACACGTATCGCGAGGCCGTGCTGGGCTTCGACACCTCGGCCGTGATGGGCCGCTTCACCGCCGACGGCAAGGTCGAGCTGAACCCGCCGCACGAGACCATGTTCGCCCCCGGTGACCAGGTCATCGCCGTGTCGGAGGACGACGACACCGTGGTCTTCGGTGGCTTCGCGGCTCCCCCGGTGGTCGAGGTCGAGCCGGGCGTGACGTTCGAGGAGCCGCCGCAGCGGATCGTCGTCGTGGGCTGGAGCCCGCTCGGCCCGCAGGTGCTGCACGAGCTCGACGACTTCCTGAGCCCGGGCTCGCGGATCGACCTGGTGGTCGAGCGCGACCTCGTCGACCTCGATCACCTGGAGCTGCCCGCGTTCGACCATTGCGAGATCGAGGTGCACCCGGTCGTGGGCGGGCCGGGGCGGCTGCTCGAGCTGACCCGGAGCGGCTCGTTCGACCAGGCGATCGTGCTCGGCTACCGGCGCGAGTTGAGCATCTCCGAAGCGGACGCCCGCACCATGCTCACGCTGCTCACCCTCCACAAGGCCTGGGGCCACCTGCCGTCGCCGCCACGCGTCGTGGCCGAGATGCTCGACCGGGGCAACGTCGAGATCGCCCAGACCACCGGCGTCAACGACCTGATCGTCAGCGACGAGCTGTCGAGCCTGATGATGGCGCAGCTTTCGGAGCACATCGAGCTGGGCGACGTCTTCGCCGAGCTGTTCGACTCGGCGGGCTGCTTCGTCTCGTTGCGCCCCGCGCCCCTGTACGCGCCCGACCACCCGGTGTCGTTCATCGCGGTAGTCGCCGCCGCGAGCGCACGCGGCGAGACCGCCCTCGGCTACCGCCGCGCCGCGACCAACGAGGTGGTCCTGAACCCGGTGAAGGCCACCGAGGTGCACCTCACGGCCGCCGACCAGGTGCTGGTGCTCGGCCTGCGCTGACTAGGACTGGCCGTGGCGGGCGGAGGCGGTGGCCTTGGCCGGCGACTCGTCCATCTTGTCGGGCCAATAGGGCGGCGGGAACACGGTGCGCTCGTCGCTGACGGGCTCGACGTAGAACTGCGAGTACCACTTGCGGAACTTCATGAACGGGCCGTCGGTGTCGGCCAGCGCGGGCCGCACGAGGTGGGCCTTGTGCTCCCAGATCGGCGTGTCTTCCCCGAACTGCTTGTCGACCTCGGCCGCGAACGCCTCGCCGACCGATGAGGTGGTCGACGCGTCGCCGAGGCTGCGGACATAGAAGCTGAACCGCACCTGCGTCGTCTCGGCGTCGATCGGGGTCGAGGCGGTGACCAGCAGCGTGTCGATGATGCCGCTGAACCGCACGGTGCCGAGCCCGGGGCCGAGCGACGTGGTGTCGATGCGGCCGTCGACCACGCCCCGCGGGGTGGGGAACTTCTGGGATGAGCGCATCTCCGCCACGTGGCCATCGGTCTCGTAGCGCTCGATCTCGGGCACCTCGGCGGTGTGGTGGACGTAGCGGAAGTGGGCCGAGTCCACCGAGTTCTCCGCCATCTCTTGGATGGCGGCCTTCACCGTGTGGCTCGTGCGCTTCGGACCGCTGAAGTCACCGCTCGTGACCTCCGCAACGTCGGCCACCTCCCACCGCGGGGGCTGCTCTTCGGGGTGGTACCAGACCATCGTGAAGCCGTTGCGCTCGATGGTCGGATACGTGCGGATGCGGGCCCGGCCGTTGGTGCGGTCGGAGTAGGGGATGTTCGTGTTGCTGCCCTCGGCGTCGAACTGCCAGCCGTGGAACGGGCAGACGATCTCGCAGCCGCTCACGGTCCCCCCGTGGCCGAGGTGGGCGCCGAGATGGGGACAGAAGGCGTCCATCACGTGCGCGGCGCCGTGCTCGTCGCGCCAGGCCACCAGGTGGGTGCCGAAGTAGTAGAGAGCCTTCGTCGCGCCGACCGTCAGGTCGTCGGGCTCGCAGACGGCGAACCAGCCATAGGGGATGGAGAACGGGTAGCGGTTGACCGTGTCGCTGCGATCGGACACCGGGGGCTCCTCGTCACGAAAAACTAGAACGTGTTTCAGTATATGAGCTGGCCGGATCCGGTCAGTCGGTGAGCCCGAAGACCCGCACCGCGTTCTCGCGGAGGAACTTGGGCCAGACCTCGTCCTTGAACGGCACGCCCGGCATCTCGCGGAAGATGCGGTCGAGGCTCAGGCCCATCGGGAAGTAGCCGGCGTACATGACCTTGTCGGCGCCGCGCGTGTTCGCGAAGTCGACGATGGCGCTGGGGTAGTAGCGGGGGGCGAACGCGGAGGTCGAGTAGTAGAGGTTCGGCCACTTGAGCAGGAGCTTGGCGGCCAGGTCGGCCCATGGTTCGGCGCCGTGGCGCATCACGAACTTGAGCTCTGGGAAGTACCAGCAGACCTCGTCGATCAGCATCGTGTCCTGGCAGGCCGAGGGCACCCGTGGCCCGCAGATCCCGGTGGTCACGCAGATCGGGATGTCGAGCTCGATGCACTTCGCATAGAGCGGAAACATCTTCTTGTCGTTGATCGGCACCTGGGGCAGGTAGCCGGCCGGGAACGCCATGGCCGCCTTGATGCCCAGCGTTTCGTAGGCCTTGACCAGGTCGCGCACGCCGTCCATGGCCCGGTTCGGGTCGACCGAGAGCGAGCCGAAGAAGCGGTCAGGATGGCGCTCGATCGCCTCCCGGTCGGCGGTGCGCGCGAGGCTCACGCCGACCATGGCCCGCTCGATCCCATACGTGTCCATGAGCCGGAGGGTCTCGGCCACATGGTCGACGTCCGCGCCGAGGTGGGGCACCTCCTTGAACATGTACTGCGCGGGAAACTCGTAGTCCTTCGACTCTTCGTGCAGCTGCGGCTTGAGGAACTCGTACCAGTCCTCTTCGTGGCCGTTCGGGATGCCAAGCATGAGGTCGATGATCCCGATGTCGGTGGGCATCGTCATGGTGGGGACACTAGAACACGTTCTAGTTGGCGGTCGAGCCGGCGAGTAGGCTGCGCCCATGGCAGGTGACCTCGAGCTCGGCCTCGTCCTCGGCTACTGGTTCGCGCAGCCGCCCGTCGGCGTGCCCGAACTGGTGCGCACGGCCGAGGACCTCGGGTTCGATTCGATCTGGTCGGCCGAGGCCTACGGCTCCGACTGCTTCACGCCGCTCGCCTGGTACGGCTCGCAGACCCGCACGATCCGCCTCGGCACCGGCATCTGCCAGATGGCGGCGCGCACGCCGGTGGCCACCGCGATGTCGGCGCTCACGCTCGACCACCTGACCGAAGGCCGGTTCATCCTCGGGCTCGGCGCGTCCGGCCCGCAGGTCGTCGAGGGCTGGTACGGGCAGCCCTATCCGAAACCCCTGGCCCGCACGCGCGAATACGTCGAGATCGTGCGGCGCGTGCTCGAGCGCAAGGATCCGCTCGACTTCCAGGGCCGCCACCACCAGGTGCCGAACCTCGGCGCGGGCACCATGGGCCTGGGCAAGCCGCTGAAGTCGATCACCCATCCACGGCGTGCCGACCTGCCGATCTACCTCGCCGCCGAAGGTCCGAAGAACGTCGCCCTCGCCGCCGAGATCGCCGACGGGTGGCTGCCGATCTTCCTTTCGCCCACGCTCGACGAGCACTATCGGGCCTGCCTGGCCGAAGGCTTCGCCCGCCCGGGCGCCCGCCGCACGGCCGACGACTTCGAGATCCCGAACCTCGTCAACGTGGTCATCGACGACGACGTCGAGCGCGCCGCCGATCTCGTGCGCATGTCGTTGGGCTTCTACATCGGCGGCATGGGGGCCCGCGAGGTGAACTTCCACGCCGACGTGTTCAGCCGCATGGGCTACGGCGACGTCGTGGAGGAGATCCAGGATCTCTTCCTCGACGGACGCAAGGACGAGGCCATCAAGCGGGTGCCGCTCGCGCTCGTCGAGGACGTCGCGCTCGTGGGTCCCGAGGCCAAGATCCGCGAGGAGCTCGACGGCAAGTGGCGCCAGACCGCGATGACCACGATGTTGGTCAGCGGCACCCCCGACGACCTGCGCCGGATCAACCGCCTCGTGCGCGGTTGACCTCCTGCGCTCGGCGCACCTCGCCTGGTACGTTCAGGCCGCGCTCGCATGCCGTCTGGTCGGGCGCATGGGCAAGGATCGGGCAGCGCCGCCGTCGATATCACGATTCGTCTCGCGCTCTCTACATGTGGAGGTCCTCTTGATGTTCGGTCCCCTGGCTCACGGCACGTCGCGTCGACGCGCCGCCGCGGTGGTGGCGTGCTCCGCGGTCTTGCTCCTCGCGGCGTGCGGTAAGAGCAGCAAAAGCTCGACCGCCACCACTGCCGCCACGGCAACGACGGCGCCGGCCAAGAGCTCGGGCCTCGCGGCGCAGGTCCCGGCCAAGCTGTCCAAGGCCGGCACGCTGGTGGTGGCCGCCGACGCCTCGTATGCACCCAACGAGTTCTTCGCCTCGGACAACAAGACCGTGCAGGGCATGGACGTCGACCTGGCCAATGCGATCGCCAGCAAGCTCGGCCTCAAGGCCGACGTCAAGAACGCTGGCTTCGACACGATCATCCCGTCGCTCGGCAACCGCTACGACATCGGCATGTCGTCGTTCACCGACAACAAGAAGCGCGAGGCGCAAGTCGACTTCGTCGACTACTACTCGGCCGGCACCGGCTTCTACGTCGAGAAGGGCAAGAACCAGACGCTCGACACGCTCGACGCTCTGTGCGGCCACACGGTCGGCGTCGAAAAGGGCACCACCCAGCTCGACGACGCCACGGCGCAGGGCAAGAAGTGCACGACGGCCGGCAAGAAGACCGTGACCGTGCTCGCCTTCCCGGACCAGAACGGCGCCAACCTCGCCCTCTCGTCGGGCCGGGTCGACGTGGTGATGGCCGATTCGCCCGTCGCCGCCTATGGGGCCAAGCAGTCGAACGGCAAGTTCGAACTGATCGGCAAGGCCTATGGCACCGCCCCGTACGGCATCGCCATCCCGAAGTCAGCGGACTACAAGGGCCTGACGACGGCGATCCAGGGTGCGTTGCAGGAGATGGAGAAGGACGGCAGCTACGTCGCGATCTTGAAGAAGTGGGGCGTCGAGGCCGGTGCGGTCACCACCTTCACGATCAACGGGGCCACATCCTGAGCGGCTGAGCGCGTCGGAGGCTGGTCATGGACGACGAGGGCGCCGGGGTAGCTGAAGCCCCGGCGCGCTCGCGGCCCGAGGCCATCCGCGCGGTCCCGGTCCGGCACCCCGGGCGGTGGGTGTCCGGGGCGATCGTGCTCGTCGTGGCGGCGCAGCTCATCCATTGGTTCGTCACCAACAAGGAGCTGAAGCTCGGGACCGTCCGCCACTACCTGTTCGACCACTCGATCCTGGTCGGCGTCGGGGTCACGCTCGAGCTCACCGCCGTCGCCATGATCATGGGCGTCATCATCGGCGTCGTCCTGGCCGTCATGCGGCTGTCGCGCAACCCGATCGTGGCCGGCGGCTCGTGGCTCTACGTCTGGTTCTTCCGGGGCACGCCCGTGCTCGTCCAGCTGCTGTTCTGGTACAACCTTCCGACCGTGGCCCGCAGCCTTTCGCTGGGCATCCCGTTCGGGCCCAGCTGGCTCCCGCAGAACCCGAAGGACCTGATCACCGCGTTCATCGCCGCCTGCCTCGGGCTGGGATTGAACGAAGGCGCGTACATGGCCGAGATCGTGCGGGCCGGCATCCTGTCGGTCGACGAGGGCCAGGTCGAGGCGGCGTCGGCGCTCGGCATGCCCCGGCTCCTCTCGATGCGGCGCATCGTGCTGCCCCAGGCCATGCGCGTGATCATCCCGCCCACGGGCAACGAGACCATCTCGATGCTCAAGACCACCTCGCTGGCCTCGGTCATCGCCTTTCCCGAGCTGCTCTACACGGCCCAGATCATCTACTCGCGCACCTACGAGACGATCCCGCTGCTGTTGACCGCCAGCATCTGGTACCTGTTCATGACCTCGGTGCTCTCGGTCGGCCAGTACTACCTGGAGCGGCGCTTCGCCCGCGGCGCGCTGCGTGAGCTGCCGCCGACGCCGGGACAGCGCATCCGTCGCTGGGTCGCCTTGCGGCGGGGAAGGGCGCTGACATGAGCGAGCCGACCGAAGCGCAAGCCGCGGTGCGGCCGATGGTGCACTCCGAGGGCGTCGAGAAATGGTTCGGGCGCCTGCAGGTGCTGCAGGGCATCGACCTGCAGGTGAAGCCGCGAGAGGTCTTCTGCATCATCGGGCCGTCGGGCTCGGGCAAGTCCACGTTCCTGCGCTGCATCAACCACCTCGAGAAGGTCGACGCCGGGCGCTTGACGGTCGATGGCCAGCTCGTCGGCTACCAGGAGCGCGGTGGGCGGCTCCACGAGCTGCCCGACAAGGAGGTGTGCCGGCGACGCGAGGAGATCGGCATGGTCTTCCAGCGCTTCAACCTGTTCCCGCACATGACCGCGCTCGGCAACGTGATGGAGGCTCCGCTGCGGCTGAAGGACGAGAACAAGGCGGCGGTGCGCGAGCGGGCGACCGCGTTGCTGCGCCGCGTCGGCCTGTCCGACAAGCTCAACGTGTATCCGACCCAGCTTTCCGGCGGCCAGCAGCAGCGGGTGGCCATCGCCCGCGCCCTCGCCATGCAGCCCAAGCTCATGCTCTTCGACGAGCCCACCTCGGCGCTCGACCCCGAGCTGGTGGGCGAAGTGCTCGAGGTCATGCGCGGCCTCGCCGAGGACGGCATGACCATGATCGTGGTCACCCACGAGATGGGCTTCGCCCGCGAGGTGGGCGACGCCCTGGTGTTCATGGACCAGGGGCAGGTGGTCGAGACCGGCAGCCCCCGCGACGTGATCTCCGACCCGCAGCACGAGCGCACCCGCTCGTTCCTCTCGAAGGTTCTCTGAGCCTGCGAGGGGAGTCGGAGGCAAGAGTTAGGCTCGGCGGCCATGTCTGACACCCTGCGTCCGGTCCAGCTCAGCCCGCGGCCGAGGGCGGCCGCGTCGACGCGACCGCCGCTGTCGGCTGACGAAGCGCGGCAGGCCATCCGGGCCGCCGAGACGGCGCTGCTCGACGAGCGCCGCCAGCTGACCGAGGCCGAGCTCACCGCGTTGGCCGACGTGCCTGACGCCTCGGTGCCGTCGCTGGCGTCGCTGGCGCACGAGGTGCGCCTGGCCTGGTGCGGGCCCGAGGTCGAGGTCGAGGGGATCCTCTCGGCCAAGACCGGCGGCTGCCCCGAGGACTGCCACTTCTGCAGCCAGTCGGCCGCCTTCGACACCCCGGTGAAGGCCACGCCGTTCCTCGACACCGACGAGGTGCTGGCCGCCGCTCGCGAGACGGCGGCACTCGGGGCGAGCGAGTTCTGCATCGTCCTGGCCGTGCGCGGCCCCGACGAGCGCACGATGCAGCGCCTGCTCGACCTCGTGCCGCTGGTGCGCGACGAGACCGGCCTCAACGTCGCGGTCAGCGCCGGCATCCTCAGCGACGATCAGGCCCGCCGGCTCGCCGAAGGTGGGGTCCACCGGTACAACCACAACCTCGAGACCGCCCGCTCCTACTTCGGCAAGGTCGTCACCAGCCACGCGTGGGAGGAGCGGCAGGCCACGTGCGACCTCGTCCGCCACCACGGCATGGAGCTGTGCTGTGGAGCGCTGCTCGGCATGGGTGAGAGCGTCGACCAGCGCATCGAGCTGCTGATGCAGCTGCGGGCCGTCGGTCCGGCCGAGGTGCCGCTCAACTTCCTCAACCCGCGTCCGGGCACGCCGCTCGGGGACGCGCCGATCGTGGGCGCGCTCGAAGCCATCCGCTGGATCGCGCTGTTCCGCCTGGCGCTGCCGGCGGTCATCCTGCGCTACGCCGGCGGCCGCGAGGTCACCCTCCGCGAGCTGCAGGCCATGGGCATGACCTCAGGCATCAACGCCCTCATCGTCGGCAACTACCTCACGACGCTCGGCCGCACGCCGAGCGAGGACCTCCAGATGCTCGACGACCTGAGGATGCCGATCGGCGTGCTCGGCAAGGTCATCTGAGGCCACGGCCGCCGGTCCGATGGAGCACTGCACCGGCTGCGGCCGCCTCAGCGAGCAGTGCGCGGGCTGCAGCCGACCACTCGACCCGCCGCGCTATTGCGCCCGCTGCGGCGCGCGCCTCGCCGTGCGCGTCAGCCCGGCCGG
>JAODBM010000133.1 GCA_025463985.1 Acidimicrobiales bacterium | reverse complement strand
CCCCACCGCGCGGCGCGCCGTACCACTCCAGATCGCGAACGGGCATCGACGACGACACCACGACCGTGGTGCCCTCCGGCAGCGCCGCCAGCAGGGTCCGCGCCACGCCGGGCTCGGTCGGCTCGGCGTGCCGGGCGAGCACCTCGTCGAACGCGGCTTGCGCCCTTGCTTCGGCCGCGGCCCAGCTCGCGGCCCAGCCGCGGTCGCCCGGGCGGGCGATCGTGCGGGCGAGCGCGGTGCAGGCCGCGGTCGGGTCGGCGTGCAGCACGTGGGCCGCGGTGCGGTCGGGGTCGATCCAGGCGCCGTCGCCGGTGACCACGACCTGCGGACCCTCGCAGGCGGCCAGCCACGCGCCGAGCACCTTCGAGGCCGGCAGACGACCCAGTCGCAGCACGGCGTCGGGCCGGTGGGCCGCGGCGAACCGCTCGTGGCGCAGGAGCGCGTCGGCGGCGCCGACCACCCGCTCGTCAACCAGGCGGCAGCCCGACCGCGGGTCGGCCAGGACCGGCCAACCGGTGGCGCGGGCCAGGTCGAGCACGGCGTCGGGGTCACCCGCCCCTGCGCCCGCGACGATGACGCCCCGATCGACGTCGAGCAGGTCGCTGAGGCGGGCCGCACCGCGGCGGTCGAGCGCGACCCGGCTGCCACCGACGGTGTGCCAGGCGCTGCCATCGACCCGGCCGGGCGGAAGCGCGCCGGCCGGTCCCACGAGCGGATCGCGGAAGGCCAGGTTGAGGTGGACCGGACCGGGGCCGGCCGGGCCCGCGGTGGCCTCGGCCACGGCGCGCGCCGCGAGCGACCGCCACGTGGCCGACTGCGCGACGTCGGGCACTCCCGGCTCGGCGAACCACCGGACGGCGTTGCCGAAGAGGCGGGTCTGGTCCACGGTCTGTGGTGCGCCCACGTCGCGCAGCTCGGGCGGTCGGTCCGCGGTGGCCAGGATGAGCGGGACGCCGGCCTGATGGGCCTCGACCACGGCCGGGTGCAGCTCGACCGCGGCGGTGCCGCTCGTGGTGACGACGACCGCGGGTCGCCCGGACGCGAGCCCTACGCCGAGCGCCATGAAGCCCGCGGACCGCTCGTCGTGGTGCACGTGCACCGTGAGCCCCGGCTCCGCCGCGACCGCCAGCGCCAGCGGCGTCGACCGCGAACCTGGCGCCACCACCACGTCGGTCACCCCGGCCCGCACCCACTCGTCGGCCAAGGTCGCACAGAACGTGGCGGCGACGTTCGGGAGCGGTTCGGTCACGCGCGCCATCTGAGCACGCCGGCACCGGCACCCGTGGCACCGGTGCGGCCACGGCCCGCCTGCGCGCCACGCTGTGCCGGCTCCACGGGGCGTCTGCTCCCCCGCCGGTCCGGATCCCCGCCGGCCCCGTCGGGTGGCCGACGGCCTCTTCGGGTGGCCGGTGGCCCGGAGGACCGGGCCGCGGCGTGGCGTGCGCGACGATGCGGCGTGTCGCTCGCCACCGCCGTCACCGGGTCCGGACCGCGCGTGGTGCTGGTCCACGGGTTCACGCAGACCGGCGCGACCTGGCGGCCGCTCGCCGGCGCCCTCGCCCACGCTCACGAGGTCGTCTGCGTCGATGCCCCCGGTCATGGCGGCTCGTCGGACGTGCGGGCCGACCTGCCGGCCGCCGCTGAGCTGCTGGGCGCGGCCGGCGGCCGGGCGACCTACGTGGGCTACTCGATGGGCGGCCGGCTGGCGCTGCACCTGGCCCTCGATCGGCCCGACCTCGTCGAGCGGCTCGTGCTGGTCGGCGCCACCGCGGGCATCGACGACCCGACCGAGCGGGCCGAGCGGCGCGCTCGCGACGAGGCGCTCGCCGACGACCTCGAGCGCACGGGCGTCGCTGCCTTCCTCGACCGCTGGCTGGCCCAACCGCTCTTCGCCACGCTCCCCCGCGACGCCGCCGATCTCGACTCGCGGCGGGCCAACTCCCCCGCCGGCCTGGCCTCATCCCTACGGCTCACGGGCACCGGCACCATGGACCCGCCGCTGTGGGACCGGCTCGCCGCGATCGCGGCCCCCACGCTCGTGGTCGCGGGTGCCCTCGACACCCGGTTCGCGGCCATCGGCGGCCGCCTGGTGCGCGCCGTCGGCGCCAACGCCCGCCTCGCGCTGATTCCCGACGCCGGTCACGCCTGCCATCTCGAACGTCCCGAGGCCTTCCTGGCCACGCTCCGCTCGTTCCTCACGCCACCCGGCTGACACCGACCGTCAGGTGCCAACCGCGCCGGAGCCCTCGCCGAAGCCGCCCTCGCCGCTGCCGACGCCGGTGGCGTGCTGCTGCCGACCGCGCCGGGAGCCCTCGGTCAAGCGGACAGCGCGAGGCCGATCGTGAACAGCACGCCGAACGCCAGCTGGACCCGGCCGGTGGCACCGAGCACCGGGATCAGGTCCCGGCCCCGGGCGCCTTGCAGGACCTGGAGGACCGGCCGCTGCGCGAGCACGACGGCGGCCAGCGCGAGGGCGCCTGCCGGTCGGCTCCCGAGCCCGGCGACCAGCGGCACGCACACGAAGGGAGCGATCATCACGATCGTGTAGAGCGCGCGGGTGCGCCCGTCGCCGAGGCGCACGGCGAGCGTCCGCTTGCCGACCCGCGTGTCGCCGGGGATGTCGCGGAGGTTGTTGACGATGAGCAGCGCCATCGCCAGGAGCCCGACCGGCACGGACGCCGCCAGCTCGAGCCGGTGCAGGTGCCCGGTCTGCACGTACGCCGAGCCGGCCGTGGCCACCACCCCGAAGAACACGAACACGAACAGCTCGCCGAGCCCGGCATACCCGTAGGGCCGCGGGCCTCCGGTGTAGAACCAGCCGGCGAGCATGGCGAGCGCACCCACCACCAGCAGCTGAGGACCCACGGCCACCGCCAGCGCCAACCCCGCGACCCCCGCGACCCCGAAGGCGGCGAACGCCGCCAGCTTCACCGAGCGGGGCGCGGCCAGGCCTTGGCCCACGAGGCGGACCGGACCGACCCGCTTGTCGTCGGCGTCGGTCCCGCGCACCCCGTCGCTGTAGTCGTTGGCGTAGTTGGTGGCGACCTGCAGCGCGAGGGCCACGACCATCGCGGCCACCGCCCGCCACCAGATCAGGCCGCCCGGCACGCGGCCGACCGCGCACGCGGTGCCCACGGCCACCGGCACCACCGCCGCGGGCAGAGTCCGCGGACGCGCCCCGGCCAGCCACTTGTTCACGTCGTCACCAGCACGGCGGCGAGTCTGCCCGCGCTGGGGCCCTCGCCCGAAAACCACCGCTGGCAGTGGCGGGCGCGAGGCGGCCGTCAACGGCCGGCCGGTGCCCGACATCCGATCGGCCGCGGGCGCCATGCGGCAGGCTGGCCGGGTGCCGGACCTCGTCGCCATCGACCTGCCCGGGGGACCCGCCTTCGTGGCCGCGCTGCAGCGCATCTGGGACGCGGGCGACGCCGCCCTGCCGCTCGACCAGCGCCTGCCCGCGCCGGCCCGCCGGCAGCTCCTCATCTCCCTGGCGCCGGCGGCGGTGGTCGACGGCGACTCGAGCGAGCGCCGGCGCCTGCTCGACGTCCACCCGCAGCCGACCGAGACCGGCGACGCGCTCGTGGTGCCCACCAGCGGCACGACGGGCGCGCCGCGCGGCGTCGTCCTCACCCACGACGCCCTGCTGGCCCACGCCGAGGCGGTGCACGCGCGCCTGGCCGTCGACCCGGCACGCGACCGCTGGCTCGCCTGCCTCCCGCTGGCCCATGTCGGCGGGCTCGGGGTGGTCACGCGCGCGCTCCTCACCGGCACCCCGCTCGACGTGGTGGCCGGCTTCGATGCCGCCACCGTCGCCGCCGCGCCGCGCTCGCTCGGCACCACCCTCGTGTCGCTCGTCCCCACCGCCCTCGACCGCGTCGACGCCGCCGCCTTCCGCTGGGTGGTCCTGGGCGGTTCGGCCGACCCCGGCCGCCGCCCCGGCAACGTCGTGCGCACCTACGGCCTGACCGAGACGGGCGGCGGCGTCGTCTACGAGGGCACCCCGCTCGACGGCATCGAGGTCCGCCTCGTCGACGGCGAGGTCCAGCTGCGAGGGCTGGCCCTCCTGCGCGCCTATCGCGACGGCCACGATCCCCGAGACGCCGAGGGGTGGCTGCCCACCGGCGACCTCGGGTCCTGGGACGAGCACGGGCGGCTGGTCGTGCAGGGACGACGGGGCGACCTGATCGTCTCGGGCGGCGAGAACGTGTGGCCCACCCCGGTCGAGGCGGTGCTCGCGACCCATCCCGCGGTGGCCGAGGTCAGCGTGGCTGGCCGACCCGATCCCGAGTGGGGCGAGCGGGTCGTGGCCTGGGTCGTCCCACAGGACGCCGCGGCGCCACCGACGCTGGCCGAGCTGCGCGCCCACGTGCGGCGCTCGCTGCCGGCGTTCACGGCACCGCGCCAGCTCGTGCTGGTCGATCGCCTCCCGCGCACGGCGCTCGGCAAGGTCCGCCGCCACGATCTGGGCGACGCCGGCGCCGCCCCCGAGCGGCCGGCCCGTCAGTAGGGGTTGGAGATGTAGCTGTGCAGGGCCTGCGTCTCGTGCTCGAGGTCGGAGATGCGGTCCTTCACCACGTCACCGATGCTGATCATCCCGGCGAGCGCGCCGTCGACGAGCACCGGCACGTGGCGGAAGCGGCGCTCGGTCATCAGCGCCATCAACTGCTCGACGGTCGTCTCGGGCGCGCAGGTGAACACGTCGGCGGTCATCAGCGCCGACGCCGGCTCGTCGAGCGCCGCGGCACCCCGATCGGCCAGCGCGCGCACGATGTCGCGCTCGGAGAGCACGCCGTCGATGTGGGCTCCGTCAGCGGAGACGACGACCGCTCCGATGCGGTGCTCGGTGAGGGTGGCCGCCACCTCGGCGGTCGTTGCGTCCGGCGCGACGGTCACCACCGTCGCGCCCTTGGCCTGCAGCAGCACGCTGACCTGCATGGGACGGACCTCCTGGTGGGGTCCTCCCATAGAACCACACCTGGCGGCCTGGGTGACCGCCGTCACCCGAACGATTTCACGCTGCGGACTCAACGACCAGCCACGAGCGCCCCGCCGTCGACCACGAGCGTGTGCCCGGTGATCCACGAGGCGGCGTCGCTGGCCAGGAACAGCGCCGCGTTGGCGATGTCGACCGGCTCACCGAGGCGCCCGGACGGCAGGCGGCGGCCGATCGCGTCGCCATGCTCCTCCCACAGGGCCCGCGCGAAGTCGGTCTTCACGAGCCCGGGGGCGATGGCGTTCACCCGCACGCCCGGCCCGAGCTCGGACGCGTGCACCTTCGTGAGGTGGATCACCGCGGCCTTCGTCGTGTTGTAGACGCCGATGCCCGGCTCGATGCCCATGCCGCCGATCGACGCGAGGTTGATCACCGAGCCGCCGTGCTCCTGCATCGACGCCTTCCACGCCTCCTGCGTCCAGACGTGCATGCCGCGCAGGTTCACCTGCCAGGTCTTGTCCCAGCGCGGCAGGTCGATGTCGATCGCGCGTCCGAAGTAAGGGTTGGCGGCGGCGTTGTTCACGAGGATGTCCACCGCGCCGAAGCGGGCGACGGTCGCGGCCACGCAGGCGGCCGCGGCGTCGGGGTCGCCGGCGTTGGCGGCGTAGACGTCGGTCTCGCCATCGATGCCGGCGGCCGCCTCGCGCAGCGCGTCGTCCTTGCGCGACGACAGCATCACCTGCGCGCCGGCGGCGGCGAAGACCTCCGCGATCGCGCGGCCGATGCCCTTCGACGCGCCGGTGACCAGCGCGACCTTTCCATCCAGGGAGAGCTCCATGGCCCGGACCCTACGCAAACGGCCGTCAGGCGGGCAGGCGAGCCTCGCAGACGACCCAGCCGCGATCGTCGAGCACGGCGATCCGGCGCACGCTCGCACCGTCCACCGGGAGGGAGGCGACCCACGCGCCGTTGCCCAGCCGGGTGGTGTCGACCCGAGCCGTCGCGCCGTTCGCGGTGGTGATCCGGACGTAGACCTCGCCGCCCCGCCAGCCCGACCGGGCCCAGTCGGGCGCGGACACGATCAGCGTGCCCGGCCGGTCGGCGACCACCGCCTGGCCCACCGCGCGTCCCCCGGCCGCAACCATCGGCGCGGCGCGAAGCCCGCGATCCGGCGCCGCCGTGTGCCGCCGCGTG
>JAODBM010000118.1 GCA_025463985.1 Acidimicrobiales bacterium | reverse complement strand
CTCGGCCACCGCGTCGGGCCGGGCCGCGGGGCGGGGAGCGGTGAGGTCGACGGCCGCGGCCGGCACCCGGGCCACCCGCTCGCCCGGACCACGGCCGCCCCGGCACTCGGGCACGGTGACCGCGTCGATCCCCGCCAGCGCCTGCACGCGGGCCACGGCCCGCACGACCCGCTCGTCGACCAGGGTCTCGCCGCCCCAGAACCCGAGCTGGCGACCGCGGGCGGCCACCACCTCCCGCGGGATCAACGCCAGCCGGGAGATGCCCGCGGTGGGGCGCGCCGGCCCGGGCGCCGACAGCCAGCCGTCGAGCTGCCAGCGCACCCGGTCGGCCAGCGCCCCTGCCGACAGCGTGCCCTCGTGGCGCCAGGCCCGGGCCAGCACCTCACCGTGCTCGGTCTCGGCCTCGACCACGACGTGGGTGCAGGCCAGGCCCTGAGCCGCGAGGCGGGCGTGCAGTGCGTCGGCCAGCGACTTGGCCACGAACGCCGCGGTGTCGACGCGCTCAGCGGGTGGATCGATCTCGGTGGCCACGGTGAGGTCGTCGGCCGGGTGGCGAGCGTCGATCGGGTGGGGATCGAGACCCGAGGACAACCGGTGAGCGACCACGCCCTCGGTGCCGAACCGGGCCAGCACGTCGGCCGGACCGAGGTCGGCCAGATGGCCGAGGGTGCGCAGCCCGAGCCGCTGCCAGACGTCGACCAGATCCGGCCGCTCGAGCACCTCCTCGAGCGCACCGATCGGGCGGGGGGCGAGGAAGGCTCGACTGGACCCGGGCGCGATCACCGCCGGCGCCTCGGGCCCGGCCAGCCGCGCCGCCAACAGCGCGGCGAAGGCGCCGTCGGCCACCCCGACCTGCGCCGATCCGAGCGGACGCACGACGCCACCCACGATCCACCCGACCCGCTCGGCTAGGGCCTCGTCGCCCCCGAAGTAGCGGGACGGCCCACGGGTGGCGAACGCGATCGTGCCCGGCCGCGACACCTCCACGCCGGGCGTGATGCTGTCGAGCGCGCGGGCGACCGGCTCGAAGGCTCGGGCGTCGCGGGTGGGGTCGTGGTCGAGGACCGTGACGTCGGGGCAACGGCCCTGGGCCTCGCGCCGGCGCAACCCGATCGCCACCCCGGCGGCGCGGGCGCCGGCCGAAGTGGCCACCACGCGGTTGGCGTGGCACACGACCGTGGGCTGCTCGGCCCCCACCCCCGCGGCCACCACCGGCCAGTCGGGACAGTGCACGACCAACGTGCGCACGACATCGCGGCCCGGATGGCGCGTCACGAGCCGACCGTCCGGAGCGGGACGGGGACGACCGGGCACACGACGCCGGTGGCCCCCGGATGGCGCGCCACGAGCCGACCTCTCGGAGCGGGGCGAGGGCGACCGGGCGCACGACGGCCGCCCCCCGGATGGCGGGCCACTAGCCGACCTCTCGGAGCGGGGCGGGGGCGATCGGGTGCACCGGGGCGATGGGCACGGAGGGCGATTCGAGGGGCGCCAACCGGCCGTCGGGACCCGGCAGCCACAGGTCGGCGCGGCGTGGGCGCGCTGCCGCTCGGCGGCCGGTGACCTCGACCGTGGCCCGCCGCGCCTGCAGGTGCCCGTGGCCCGGCCCCAAGCCCAGCCAGGCCGACGCCACGACCGCGACCCGCAGGTCGGGGGCCTCGGCCCAGGCGTCGGGACGGCCGCCGGCCCGCACCAGCACCGCCCCGCGGTCGCGGGCTCGGGCCAGCAGGCGCCGCTGCTCGCTCGGCCCGATGCGGCGGGTGGGACGGACCACCACGACCTCGAACGCATCGAGCAGGGCCGCCACCACCGTCGGCCAGGCCTGGGGATCGGGCTCGTCGACCAGCACGACCCGCTCGAGCACCAGCCCCAGCTCGCTGCCGGCGAGCAGCCCGAGAGCCGGCATGCCCACCACCGCCACCCACGAGCCGCTGGCCGTGGGGGCTCCGGCCAGGGCGAGGGCCAGCAGCGTGGCCCCCGAACCACCGGTGGCCACCGTGCTCCCCCGGCGCAGCCCGCCGTCGGGCAGCAGCGGGGCGAGCGCCGCGGGAGCCGGCAAGACCCGCTCGCTCGACCGGGTCAGCGGGCGAGTGCGGTCACCGAGGATCCGGAGGGCGTCGCGGTCAGGAGCGGATACGGCCACCGGATCATCATCGAACACATGTTCGATTGGCGCAAGTGATCCCCCTTCGCCCGAAGCCGGCGTTCCCCTCGTCAGCCGACGGTGCGCAATGCCTGGGCCAACGCCCCGGTCGTGACCTCACCTGCGAACCGCGCGACGAGCTTCCCGTTGGCATCCACCATCGCGAAGAACGGGTAGCTGGTCAGCCCGTAGGCGCTGGCGGCGGTGCCGTCCGAGCTGTCGGCCAGCACCTCGGTGGGCCAGTTCTCTGCTCGCAACCAGGCCGAGGGCGGGTAGTTCGGGTCCGACGGCCGGGTGCCGGTGGCCACCGTGAACACGTCGATGTTCTTGGGCACCCCGCCGCCGCGCAGCCACGGCGAGAGCAGCGGCACCTCGCGGCGGCAGTGCGGGCACCAGTGGGCGACGAACAGCACCAGGTAGGGCCGACCGCGCGTGCCGATCGTGAGCCGCTTGCCGCTGAACGCCGTGCCGGTCACCACCGGTGCCGTCATGCAGGTCCCCGGGTCGGCGCCCGAGCTGGAGAGGGCGGGCAGCGGCGCGCCCTGCACGGTGATCTTCGACGTCTCGCCGGTGACCTTGGCTGGGATCGGGTTCGTGGCCGGGAACGGCACCGCGGTGGCGGTAGATGCCGCGGCGGTTGCGCCTCCCGGGCACGCGCTCGCCGACTGCACCGAGGTGGCCGGCGCGGTGTTGCCGTTGCCGCAAGCAGCCAGCGCGAAGACGAGGAGGACTGCCGCGAGGGCGTCCAGTGGGCGAGATCGTTGCCGCATCACGTACCTGCCTAGCCGGGAATCAGGCCGATCCGACACCGGTCGCCCGCTCAGGTCGGATCGTCCGCCCGGGCCGCGGCCTCGGCCTCGACGGGCGACACGTGCGGCCGGGCCCCATCACCCGCAACCTTCGTGGCGACAGGCTCGTCCGCCGCAGACTCTTCCGCCGCAGGTGTGTCGGCGGCAGCCTCGTCCGCCGCAGCCGGCTCGGGCGCAACTTCGTCCACCGCAGCCGGCTCGGCCACAACTTCGTCGGTCGGCGGTTCAGCCGCGTCCGCCGGCGGCGCGATCGGCGGGCCGGCGGCGTCGGCTTGCTCGGCGGTGTCCGTGGCCATCTCCGGGGCGGGGCCGCCCTGGGTGTCGGTCGGCGCCTGCTCCGCGGTGGCCTCGGCCACCTCGGCCGGGTCACCCGCCGCCGCGACCGGATCGGCAGTGTCGGCCGTCTCCGCGCCCGGCGGATAGTGGATGTAGAGGCCCTCGATGATCTCCTTGATGCCGGAGGCGTCGAACCCACGGGTGAGGTCGACGGTGACCACGTTGGAGTTGATGTGGACCCGGTCGATGCCGCCGCGGGCGAACAGGCGGCGGGCCAGCTCGTCGGGTGGCCGATCGCCCCAAGCATCCTCGGATCGGGTGTAGCGCTCGTGGCCCATGCCGGTCAGGGCCCGGTTGGTCTCGAAGCGGACCACCCCGCGGTTGGACGACGGCTTCTCGATGACGGCGATCGGCTGTCCCATGGCGCCCGGCATCGTAGCCCCGACGCCCGCGCCCCCGACCAACCCGGGGGACCATCGCCTCGGCGCGAAACCCGAGGCACGGACACACCGGAACGGTCAGTCATCGCCTTCACTCCTCCGCCGCCCTACGCCCACTCCTCCGCCCGCGACGTTGCGTCCGTCAACGGGCGCGATCTATCGCGAGGGTGGCCCGGGTACGTACGGGCCACCATGGACACGTCACGACCGGTCGACGCCCGGCACGTCGCCCGGACCACCGCCGTCGTCCTCGGGGTGGCCACCGCGTGGCTGGCCGGTCTGCTCCTGCTGCGGGCCACGGCGCGGATCCTGGCCCTGCTGCTCGTGGCGCTCTTCTTCACCGTGGTCCTCACCCCGGCCGTCGACTACCTCCAAGACCGGCTGAAGCTGCGCCGCGGGCTGGCCACGTTGTTGGTCTTCCTGGCCGGGCTGGTCATCGTCGGCGGCATGGTGTTCGCGTTCGTGCGCCCGCTCGTCACCCAGGGCCCCGCGTTCGCCCACGACTTCCCGACCTACGTGAAGGATGCCCAGAAGGGTCGTGGCCCCGTGGGCGGGCTGATCAAGCGCTTCAAGCTGCAGAAGTACGTCGACAAGAACAGCCAGACGTTCCAGAAGAACGCCTCGAGCTTCAGCTCGCGCGGCTTCAGCGTCGTGCGCAAGGCCGTCTCGGGCCTGGTCTCCGCGATCACGATCCTGGTCCTCACGGTCCTGCTGCTGCTGGAGGGGCCGCGGCTGGGCCAAGGCACCCTCAACGTCCTGCCCGAACGACATCGCGAGCGGGTGCGGGTGGTGGCCATCGACGCCGGCAAGGCGGTGTCCGGCTACGTGTTCGGCAACCTTCTGATCAGCCTGATCGCGGGCGTGGCCACCTACACCTTCCTCAAGATCGCCGGCCTGCCCTACGCCGAGGTGCTGGGCCTGTGGGTCGCGTTCGCCGACCTCATCCCGCTGGTCGGCGCCACCCTCGGCGCGATCCCCGCGGTGCTCATCGCGTTCCTGCACTCGGTGCCGATGGGCGTCGGCACGATCGCGTTCTTCGTCGTCTACCAGCAGACCGAGAACCACGCGCTGCAGGTCGCGGTCATGTCGCGCACCGTGAAGGTGCGTCCGCTGACGGTGCTGGTCAGCGTCCTCATGGGTGTCGAGCTGTTCGGGCTCATGGGCGCGCTGCTGGCCATCCCGGCCGCGGGCGTGATCCAGGTCGTGATCCGGGACCTCTGGAACGGCCGGGGTGGCAGGCTGAAGGAGACGCCCACCACCGGGGCGGACGAAGTCCCGATCGCAGAGCCCTCCTAGTCTGCGGTCGGCCGTCGGTTGCCTGCCGGAGGGGCCGGGCACACTCCGGCGTCCGAAGCCCCAGCTGCAGGAGGTTCCATGCCGGTCACGGAGACGTTCACGGTCGAAGGCCACATCGTCGACTCGCTCATCCTGGCCAAGCTCCTCGACCTGATCCTCGAGACCGGCGCCGACTACCGCCTCGTCGACGTGCAGATCGGCCGCACGGCCAGCGACACGAGCCGGGCGGTGATCGAGGTCACCGTGGCCGACGACGAGACGCTCGCCCGGCTCGCCGAGCTGCTGCAGGTCCACGGCGCCAACCCCACCGAGCAGGTCGACGCCGAGCTGGAGGAGGCTGACCTCGCCGGCGTGCTGCCGACCGGCTTCCACAGCACCACCAACCTCGACACCGAGGTGCGGCTGCGGGGCCGTTGGTGGCCCGTCGCCAACCCCGAGATGGACTGCGGCCTGCGCGTGATCGACGACGGCACCGACGCGGAGCCCTCGGTGAGCACCGTGCCCATGCACCGCGTGCGGGCCGGCGACCGCATCGTGGTCGGCACCAAGGGCGTGCGGGTGCAGGCCCCCGACGTGCCCCGCGGCGTCTCGCAGTTCGAGTTCATGGGCTCTGAGGTCTCGTCCGAGAAGCCCAAGGCGCTGCTCGCCGCCCAGCTGGCCGAGCGGGTGCGGGCCAGCCGCGAGCGGGGCGAGCGGGTGCTCGCTGTCTGCGGGCCGGCCGTGGTGCACACCGGCGGTGCGCCCGAGGTGGCGCGGCTGGTGCGGGCCGGGTGGATCGATGTGCTCTTCGCCGGCAACGGGTTCGCCACCCACGACATCGAGTCGAACGTGCTCGGCACCTCGCTCGGCGTGTCGGTCACCTCGGGCGCCGGCACCGAGGGCGGCCACAGCAACCACCTGCGCATCATCAACGAGGTGCGCCGGCACGGCTCCATCGCCGCCGCCGTCGAGTCGGGGTTCATCGGTGGCGGGGTGATGTTCGAGTGCGTGCAGCGGGGCGTGCCGTTCGTCCTCGGCGGCTCGATCCGCGACGACGGCCCCCTGCCCGACACGATGACCGACGTGGTCGCCGCCGCCGACCGGATGCGCGAGCTGGTCGGCGACATCGGCGTGGCGCTCATGCTGGCCACCACGCTGCACGCCATCGCCACCGGCAACGTCCTGCCCG